>JABMJC010000017.1 GCA_013201405.1 Desulfobulbaceae bacterium | reverse complement strand
GCTGAATGTGGCAATCTGGCACGACCGTTTTTTTTTTTTACCTACAGGTGCAGGAGGAGAGGATGAAGGTTCTGGTAACAGGAGGAACAGGGTTTACTGGCAAGGCGCTGGTGCGCCGGCTGCTTGATCTGGGGCATGAGGTTGTGGCCCTGGATTACCAGGAGGGCCTGAAAACCGATGAACTGCGCCAGTGGGGAGCGACGGTGGTCATTGGATCCGTGACTGATCGGGATATTGTGCGGCAGTGTGTGCAGGGAGTTGATGTGGTGCAGCATCTGGCGGCTGCCTTCCGGGAACTCGATGTACCCGACAGCCATTACCGGGATGTCAATGTCGGCGGCACCCGCATTGTGCTGGAGGAGTCGGTGCAGGCAGGAGTGAAACGTTTCATCTACTGCTCCACCTGCGGCGTGCATGGCAATGTCGAGCATCCGCCTGCAGACGAAAACGCTCCTATTCATGCCGCTGATTACTATCAGCAAACCAAGTACGATGCAGAACCCGTGGTGCTCGATTTTTACCGGCAAGGCTTGCCTGCGGTCATTATCCGGCCCACAGCCATCTACGGGCCCGGCGATCCGGAACGTTTTTACATGATCTTTAAACGGGTCAGCAAGGGGGTATTCCCCATGTTTGGAGATGGTAAAACCCTGTATCACCCCCTGTACATTGACCACCTGGTCGATGCCTTTGTCTTGGTTATGGAGCCAGGTAAGGGCGACGGCCAGGCCTACCTGATCGGCGATGAGGAATATGTGGGCATAGAAGACTTGGTGCGCAGAACCGGCAGGGCCATGGGTATTGATGTCAAGGTGCCGCATTTCCCCGTTCTTCCACTGGTCATCGCGGGCCATATCTGCGAGAGGGTCTGCAAACCGTTTAAGATCAAACCGCCTATCTTTCCCCGCCGGGTAGACTGGTATCGCCAGAATCGTGCCTTTGATATCAGTAAGGCGAAAAGGGAGTTGGGTTACAATCCGACCGTTTCCCTGGATGAGGGTTTGCGCCGCACCGCTGCCTGGTACAAGGCTGAAGGTTATCTATAAAAATGGCATTTGCTGAAAAAGGTTTTTTGCCAAGAAGCGGGTTATACTCAACAGCTATTTAGTTGCCTTCCAGTAGGTCGTGTCTGCCAAGTGATCAATATCACTCTTTTTTTTTGACGAGGATGCAGGGCGGCTTATGTGTGCTGTCTTGGTGTACTCTGTTCAGGTAGTATGAAATCGTGCCACAGCGTTTGATCGATTCTTGATCAAGGCGTCCGACACCCAGCAACAACTCCATGCCGATGAAAAAGATAGAGATGCAACAAACTGTTAAATATGTCCTCATTGCCTGCGCTACGTTGTGTTGTTTCATTGTTTTGAAATATGCAACCAATGTTCTGGTACTCTCCAGTTTTTTTCAGGTAAAAATTGATGCGGTGATGGACCATGACGATAGTGTTGAAGTCTTTATCTCTCCGCATTTAAAATATCATGATTTTGAAGCCCAGGGTGTTCAGCACTATGTTGCCCATGTTCGGGAAGAAAAGACCATTCAGTTGAACAACAGAATAGCCCGCAAGGTGCGCATAGATTTTGGTGAAAAATCCGGAGAGGTGCGAATTTATAGTATCAAGTTCACTAGTTTTTTTGGCACCACTGTAGAGTTCGACAGCGCACAAATACAAGAGCTTTTTGCGGGCAATGAATATATTTCGTCCATAGAGGTGGAGGGAGACTCGGTCCTGCTCAAGGTGGATGGGTATGATCAGTTTATGACCTATAAAGGGGTATTAGAGGTCGATAATTTTTTTATTGGCTGGATCATGCCCTTGATTCACACCTTTATTTTTTTTCTGTTTCTCACCCAGTTCAATTTTCGCGACTACCCGGCCTTCAAAGACATTACCGGCAAGGTGTCATCCAGTGGCAGGAACTATGGTGCCCTTGATGGCATGCGAGGCCTGGCTGCCCTGACTGTGTTGGGTGAACATAGCGGGGTTTTCAAGGGCACGGGTCATCTCGGTATTTTGTGGTTTTTTACCTTGAGTGGTTTTTTGTTGAGTCTCCCCTTTGTCCACGATCCGAAGCGGGTCATTTCCTACAGTTATATGTCCCACTACATTGCCCGTCGTTTAAAACGGGTGATACCCATGTTTTATGTGATGGTCACCATGCTGTTCCTGTTTCGGGGCAGGATAGGCGAGGCTTTCAGGCATTATTACTTTATTCAGGCTGATGGTATCTTGTGGACTATTCCCCAGGAATTGTTCTTTTATTTCTGGTTGCCATTTATCATGCTGGTCATTTATTTTTTCTTTGCAAAAAAGAAAATTTTTGCCATCCTTTTCCTGATGTCGATCGCCTTTTTTTCGTTTGTTTACCTAACAGTTGATATCGTCTATCTGTATGGTAATGGAGTGAAGGGCCCCCTTAAAATTGGTGCCTTCATCTGCGGGTCAATGTTTTCTTATATAACGTATCTAGCTGTTTCATCAGTAAAAGAAAGGTTCCATGCGTTTGATGTGGCGTCTTTCTTTTCAACCATAGGGATAATACTGTATATTGCCCTTATTGTCTTGTCTGCAGACGATCTCTTTGCATCATATGGGTTTAACCCTGCGCAACGTCCAGGAACGTTCAGCTTTCTTTCAGGAATTTTTATCCTGTGCGCCGTACTTGCCGGAACTTCTCGGTTGTCGTCCATTGTTGGATTTTTTCCACTCAGGGCTATGGGACTGGTCAGTTTCAGTTTTTATCTGTTACATCCATTGGTTATAGATATTGTTAAGTCAATTAATACCGTATTTTTTAACCGTATACATTTATCAGGTTATGAAATGTTTGTGATTGCGGGTATTATCACTTATATATTTTCAACTATAACCTATACATATATTGAACGACCTTTTATTAGAAAGTAGATTTTTCATTGCTATTCTTTGCATTTTGTTCATTGTGCCGAAAAGTATATTTTATATGAAACGGTATTCATTTTTTTATAGGTAGGTAATACGTATCGTGATCCATCCTAAGGTTTCTGTCGTTATTCCTGCATACAACCATGAACGGTTTATTGGCCCGGCTATAGAAAGCGTACTGCAACAAACCCACGAATCGCTTGAATTGATCATTATTGATGATGGTTCAACCGACAGGACAGCCGAAGTCATTCAAGGATATACAGACCAGAGATTGCAGTATGTTCATCAGGAAAATCAGGACGCCTATAACGCCCTCAATCGGGGCTTGTCCATGGTCAAGGGTGACTTTGTCGCCATTCTTAATTCCGATGATATATTCATGCCCAATCGGCTGGAGCGCTTGCTGGTCGAGCAGCAGGCCAGCAGTGCCCAATGCCTGTTCAGCAAGGTGTGCCTGATTAATGACGATGGCGACCGACTGGATAATCCGGCCTTGTGGTGGAACCAGTGGTATGCGGATGTGCTTGCCCGCTATGAGGCCAGTGGAGATCTGTACACTGCGTTTTTACAGCGCAACTGTTTGGTCACCACCTCTAACCTCTTTATGACCCGGGAGGCGATGCAGACTGTGGGCGGTTTTTGCCCATTGCGTTATTTGCATGATTATGACTATATGTTCAGGATCTTGCTGGCCTTCCCCGGCCAGGTGCGTTTTCTGCACCAGGAGCCGCTGCTATGGTACCGTATCCATGGCAGCAACACCATCAGCGAGGCAGCCATCATCGGCCGAGAGCAGGATAAGGCCGTGATCCGCCAATACCTGCTGGCCCGAATACCCACGGACCTGCAAGCCTTGACCACAGCAGGCATAGACAGACTGGTGGAGTTGGAGCAGGAGTTGATGCAGGAGCACCGTCGTAGAGAGGGCACAGCCTTGCCGGGCATCCGGATGCAGGCGAAAACCCTGTTGCGCAGCTGCGCCAAGCGCTTGCACGGGATGATCCAAGGCCGTATGCAGTAAGTCATTAACCAGAGAGCAGGCACTGGGCAGTCCGCAATACTTCCTTATTTCCACAATATTGGGCATTTCGTAAACAAACAGCCATGAGCTGGCAAACCCACTACACCATCGAGGCGCTGCTCAATGCGGCTGAAATCGCGGCACAGCGCTGTTCTACGCTTACCTTCGATCTGTTCGATACGCTGCTTATCCGCCGTACCCATGATCCTGATTTGGTGAAGCCTGCCACAGCCCGTTTTATCGCGGCCAAGGCAGAGGCAGCCGGTTTTTTTTTCAGCTGGGAGCAGGTGCAGGATCTGCGCGATACCGTAGAACAGGCACAACGGCAGCAGACCAGCCAGCATTTTGAGGATCATGAGGCCCGCTATCCAGATTTCATGACTACGGTGCTCCAAAAGATCTTCCAGCAAGAGGATGTCAGTAGTCTGCTGCACGAGGTTACCCGCTATGAGCTGGGCATGGAGCAGGCTATGCTTGTGCCCCGGGCCAAGCTGGTGCAGTGGCTGCGCAGCATGCACGCTGCCGACAAAAAGATCCTGGTGCTTTCCGATGTCTATTTGCCTGCCGAGCACCTGCGCCAGTTGATTGGCCATGCCGGTTTTTTGGATGCGGTGGACGGGGTTGTCTCCTCGGCCGATTCCTTTCTGGCCAAGGCATCGGGCAAGGCCTTCCCGCTGGTACAGGAGCAGTATGGCCTGACCTACGACAGTTGGCTGCACATAGGCGACAATCCATACTCAGATGGCCTGCGTCCTTCGGGCTTTGGCATTACCGCCCTGGTGCTGCGGGATGCTGCGGAGAAGCATCGAAAATCCGTGGAAAAGCGGTATTATAATTATTCTCTGGGCCAGCCGTTTTGGCGGGGCCGCTCGTTGCAACAGCTCAGCCTGCCCTTGGAAGAGGAAAACCTGCCGCAACCCTTTCTGTATCGCTATGGCTTTTTGGTATTGGCGCCACTTTTGGCTGCTTTTGTGCAAGGGATCATGGAGGCCTGCCTGCAGGAAGGTATCCGCCGTCTGTATTTCTTCTCCCGTGAGGGCTGGTTACTGGAAAAGATTTGGCATATCCTGGCGCCGGTGTTGTATCCGGCATCCCCCCTGCCCGAGGTGTCATATCTTTATGTCAGCCGCATGGCCCTGGCTGGAGCCAGTTGTGCCCATCAGGGTATGCAACGCAGCAGCGCCGACATTGTTTTTCTGCCAGCCGGTAACCGTGATTTTCGCGATGTCTGCCGGGTATTCAGCCTGGATGCAGAACCTTTTCAACCCCACCTTGCCCGCGTTGGCCTGACTGCGGAAACTGTTCTCTCCGGCTCGCACCATGGGTACGATCCAGACAGCAGGAGACGTTTCAATCTGCTTTTCCGGGATGCTTCCTTTCAGGAGGAGGTGCGCGTCCAGACTGCAGACGCCAATCTTGCGCTGCAACGCTATCTTGAGGCGCAGGGCTTCTTTGCCCATCCACAGGTAGCCCTGGTGGATATTGGCTGGATGGGTACCATCCAGCGTTTCCTCTTTGATGCCATCAAGCACCGGCCAGACACGCCTGTGTGCCGCGGTTACGTACTGGCCGCCACTCGAGGAATAACATATCCCGAGGAGCCGAAAAATACCTTGAGGGGCCTGCTCTATGACCGGGATCGTTTTGATCTGGCCGGCTCTTCCATTCTCTATGCCAGGGATCTGTTTGAAGAGGCCTGCCGTGCACCGCACCCAACGTTGAACGGCTATGCCTTGAAAGAGGAGACAGGTTATGAGCTGGTTTTCCGCACTGTGGAAGACTACACTGGCCAGGCCGAAAAAGAGCAGGATGCCTACTATGCACCATTGCAGGTAGGTATTCTTGAGGGAGTGCACCGCTATGCGCCTGCTGCAGCCATGCTGGGCTGTACCTTGCAAGATCTCAAACCCTGGTTGAATTATCTTATGGTCAGCCGCCTGGCCTTTCCCAAAACCCGGGAAGTGATGGAGATCCGCCATCGCCATCATCTGGATGATTTTCATGGTCAGCATCAGCCCACAGACAAACACAGCAAGGGGCAGCGCCATCTCTGGGACAGAGGCGAGGTTGCTTTGCGCTATACTCCGCTTTTACGTTTAAAGTATTTTATCACTGGTATCAGACACAGGTTGAGGGAATAGCCATGGACAAGCGGCCGATCACCACCAGGGGCTTTGACATGGAAGAGGGGGAAATTGTGCGGATTTTTCGGATTTATGCCATGAACCGACTTCTCCCTTTGGGTTTTTTTGCGGGCCTGACCAAATTCAGGCAACTGGCGGTACTGACGCTCATCCATGGTTGCGGCCGCCTTCTCTTTGCTTGGCTTATGCCGCATGAGGCCCGTTTGACTAGACTGTATGCCAAGTTGAAAAAAAAGAGACAGAAACAGCAGGCACAGCCCCCAATTGCAGGTGCTTGAAAGACTTGTTTGGATACCTTTGCTTTTGCAACTGCCATTTCAACATAGAGGAGATGCCTGAGGGCAAACCAGGCAGATAAAATGCTCGCAGTTACTGAAAGAAAAACCTACCTGTTTCGGCTTGTTCTTTTTGCCCTGGCCTGTGTGTTTCTGTACCATCTTCTGGTGGAACGGCAGGCGAGCGTGCTCATGGAGGTACACACCACAGCGCCAACAAAATTTAAAATGTATTGGCTTACCGACAAGGACGGTATTTGGAGTGAGAATAACGCGCGCAAGGTGTATCTGCGCCCCGGAAACTCCTTCTACACTTTCAAGCTCACAGACCTGGCCAACATCGCTGTGTTCCGTATTGATCCCAGCGAAGAAAAGGCGCAGGTGACCATCCGCGCCATTACCATTACCCAAAACGGGTATGCACCCATCCGCATAGAAGGAGACGCCTTTTCCCGGATTACCCTGGAAGGAGGGATTGAGTCTGTGCGCTTTGCTGACGAGGGCCTGATTATTTCGCCAGCGACCCATGACCCGCAACTTTTTTTCGACCTGCCCGGTTCGTTGCACAAGACAGCGGTGCTGTGGAGCGGGGATTTTTTGCCCTTGGCAGCTCTTTTTGTGTTTGTTCTTTTTGCGGGCCTGGCATTGGAACGCTTTGTCAACGACCGCAACACCCTTATTCCCGCCTGTTTGGCTGTGGTCCTCACGGTCATCACAGCCATGGCCGCCATCAGTAGTTTCAGCGCCCATCCTGACGAGGAGATGCATGTCCGCGCCGGCGATTATTTTCAGCACCATTTTTTACCGCCCCCGGTGGGTGCGGAGGAGATTAAGAACACGTACAGTGTGTATGGTGTCTCACGTCTGCATTCCGGAGAGATCGCCTATTTTTTTATAGGCAAATTTGCTCGCGCCTTCCAGGCACTGGCTGTCCCTTCTTTTATGGTGCAGCGTTATTTTAATATTGCCCTGTGGTCTGTGCTGCTTTTGCTTGCCTTTTCGTACCGGGACTTTCGTCTGCTCATGGTCCCGCTCTTGCTGTCACCACAGATTTGGTACATGTTCAGCTACGTGAATTCAGAGGCTTTTGCTGTCTTCATCATGATGTTGACTGCCTATCAAGTGGCCAGCCCGCGTTCGACCTGGAATAGATTGCTGGAAGTTGGACCAGGGATACCCAGGCCCAAATGGTATGCCTTTATAGGGGTTGGGATTTTATTCGGTCTGATGCTGCTGGTAAAAAAGAATTTCTATTTTTTTCTTGTTTTTCTTGCTCTGTATTTTCTTTGGCGGCTGGTCTTTGCGCATACCAAACTGAGCAGGCAGGTTGTTTATCGCATCACGGTAGTGCTCCTCATTGGGGCGAGCCTCTTTGCCGGTGTACGAGGAGCAGACGAGTATATCAATGGCTTTAAAAAAAGCGAACAACTGCTGCAGGCCAGACATCAGTTTGCAAAAGAGCTGTGGAATCCGGGTACTCCCCTGGAAAAACGGCACGCCCACCTGCAGATGCGGGATCGGGGCACCAGCCTCAAGCGTCTTCTTATGGTGGATAACTGGTGGACCAAATCGTTTTTGAGTGCTTTTGGTATGTACGGTTTCACCTCGGTGAGCGGATCGGGCACTTATTATGCCCTGATTCAGTATGTGGGTCTCTTGTTCCTTTTAGTGCTGAGCGCCACGGTCCTTTTACATGGTGGGCTTGAGGGAGTGTCCCTCTGGGCCCTAACCCTGGCTTGCGCCGGAGCCTTGATTGGGATTGCCCTCTATCATGCCTGGACTGTGGATTTTCAGCCACAGGGCCGTTATTTTCTTCCCATTGTTGGTATGTTCTCTGTTTTTTTTCTACACGGACAACAGTATTTGTTCAGATCGCTGCTTCCTCTTTTCTGTGCAGGTCTATTTCTGTTGTCCCTTTACAGTTTTATTTTTGTTGGTCTGACCGGTATCCCCAAACCTTTATGAGCGGATATGGGTGGAGAAACTCCCTAGTTGGAGGATGAGATTATCCAACTATGAAGCGTACTTTTTTGTAGAAAAGGCCCTGCTTTTCTGAATCTGGCTTGTATATCATGTATTGAGAACTTGTTGATGGTATATTTTATGAAAACACCTGTAAAAACACATACTATAATCAAGCAACTACCTCTTTGGATGTGTTGTACGTTATGTTTCCTGTTTGTCTTGGTTGCTGTTGGCGTAGGCCGAGAGCAACCAGCGCCTGTGGTGAGCAGGGATATGGTTTGGTCGGCGTTTGACGGTCTGCGCCACGAGATCTATTTCAGTACCCAGGAAAAAGAGGGGGAGTGGAGTCCGCCGCTTCAACTGACCGACAGTAATGCGGATAACCTACTTCCCTGCATTGTCACCATGCCGGACGGCAAGAAATATGTGGTGTGGGCAGCGATGGAGAACACACGCTTGCAAATCATGTATGCCCTTTTTGATGGTGCAAAGTGGACCGAAGCCCAGGTTGTTCCTGATTTGCCCGAAACCGCGACCATGCCTTTTGTGGCGGCGAATGACGCCGGAGAGCTGTGGCTGGTGTTTGTCGGCAATGACGGTACCCGCCACGACGATGTCTATAGCACCCGCCTGAGCCAAGGCGGATGGAGCAAGCCAGAACAGGTGAATGCCAGCAATGATGTGCCTGATATCAATCCATTTATCGAGATAGACCAGGATGGCGGCATTCAGGTCACCTGGGAAGGTTTTCGCAACACAGGCTATGTTTTCCTCTTTTCTCGTTGGCAGGGTGACCGCTGGAGTACAGAGCAGCCGATTCCCACAGAGGACCGGGAAAGTTTGCAGCACAACCGCAAACAGGTACAGGAGGAAGAACTGCCAGATTTTGTCGAGGACCGCAGCATGCTTTTTATTCGTACAAATAATTTCTGATGTATCGAGCAGCCTCGCTGTGCTACTTTTACAAGTTTTACTTGTTTCACTCCAAAGGGCTGAGTACTCTGCTTGGCTCGGTATCCCTGGTAAGGATTTTGGCAAGGTGTTTTGGAGCATGCAACATGGCTGTGGTTCAAAGTGAGCGCAGGGATTTGCTGCCGGTGGTGGCGTCACTGTACTATACCAGGATGAGGTGCATCATGGCAGTGCATCGTCCGGCAGATTCTACTTATTTCAATAACAAATATTTTGGTCTTTGCATGGCAACGCTTTTTGCAGCACATCCTGTTGACACAGGGCATCTTATGCGCATTCAAAAAAAAATGTTCCTTTTACTCTGGGTATCTTTGTTTCTAGTGTGTGCAACAGGTACATCTGTACATGCAGATGTGATCCTGTGTTTTGGTGATTCCATCACTGCAGGAGGAGCGAGTGATACTGGCTATCCAACTCCCTTGCAAGGGATGGTCAGCGGCCATGCAGTGGTGAATGCCGGAGTGCGAGGTGAGGTCACCAACACGGGAGCTGTCCGGGTCAACGGGGTGATGGAAGCGCATAAACCGAAATATGCACTGATCATGGAAGGCGCCAACGATATCAGCCAGGGATATACCAGGTCAACCGTGGCTTTTAATATTGGCCATATGGCAGATGTCGCCCGACAACATGGCGCAACACCCATTGTTTCAACCATTACGCCTAATACCAGAGTACCGGCCCTGGGCACCGCGGTGCCGGCGTATAACAGTGAAATTATCAATATGGCTGCAGGGCGGAAGATTATTCTGGTGGATTCATACAATAGGGTAGCATCCAATTGGCGACAATTGAGTACCGATGGCTTGCATACCAATGCTGCCGGAGCCAGGGTCATTGCCGAAGGCTTTGTCGCAGCCATTCCTCCGGACGGCGGTGGTGGTGGCGGCGGTGGTTGTTTTATAGCCACTGCAGCCTTTGGTTCATACATGGAGCCGCATGTGGTGGTGCTCAGACAATTCAGGGATGAGTTGCTCTTGCCGCACCAGGCGGGACAGTGGCTGGTACATCAGTACTATACCTATTCACCGCCTGTGGCCACCTTCATCGCCAGCCATGCCTGGGTGAAGAATGCAGTGCGGGTACTGCTTTTGCCAGTGGTGGGCATGGCTTATCTTGCCGTGCATCATTTCGTGTTTCTGGCCAGTGGAACAGGAGTGTTCCTCTTGCTGGTCAGTGCACGCCTACTTTGGCGACGGAGACTGTCTCGACCGGCAACTTGTTGATTTGTTGCAGGATAGTACAGAGAATATTCGTCCTGCGGTAGCACTCCTGCCCTTGCAGGTGCCGAGTTTTGTCCAGTACCTTTGGGTTTATTGTTACGGGCTTTTTTCTGGGAACAACTTGTGCTCTGTCTGCGGTATTCGTAAAAAAATAAAAACAGTCCAACACTTTGAAAGCAATCCGCAGACATAGCAAGCTGGCCCTCAAACTTACGGTCAGTATCCTCTTGCTTTTGTTTTTGTACCGTAACACACCGTTGCATCAAATTGGTGAGGTGTTGGCTCAATGTGACTTCATGTTTCTGGGCTTGGTGGTCGGTATCATCTTGGTCAATTTTGTGCTTAGCTCGCTGAAATGGCGCATTTTATTGCTAAGCGATCAAATCGACATTCCCCTATCCAAGTTGCTGGTCAGCTACCTCATTGGCAGCTTTTTCAACCTCTTTCTGCCGTCCAATATCGGTGGCGACTCGTACCGCATTTACGATATCATGCGGAAAAGTGGTCAGGGGGTGCGCACTGCTGCCTCGGTTGTTGCTGACCGGCTGAGTGGCTTTATTGCGCTCACCTGTTTAAGTGGAGTGGCCTCTTTTTTTGTAGCCATTCGAGTGGACAAACCCTTGCTGGTCCTTCTTCCCTTTACCCTGCTTGGTGGCTTGCTTTTTGTCTTGTATCTGTTGTGGCAGAGGACCTTGCTGATGTGGCTGTTGCGGTTCTTCCGTTTGGACCGTTTTCCTAAACTCGTTCGCTTCTGTGAAACATTTGTTGCTGCATTTGCCCGGTATGGCAGTGAGCCAGGCACCCTGGCTCGGGTTATGCTCATCTCCTTTGCCTTTCAGTTCCTCCTGATCCTGGCCGTCTACCTGATGGCCTTGGCTATCCATGCTTCGGCACCCTTTATCTTTTTTCTCGCCTTTGTCCCTTTGATTACCCTGATGGAAGCAGTACCGGTTTCCATCTACGGTATTGGTGTACGAGATGTGGGGTATGTTTTCTTTTTTCAGTTTGCCGGTATAGGTGAGGTGCATACGCGTGCACTTGCCATTGTCTATGTGGCCGTAACCTTGGGTTGTGCCTTGATAGGTGGGGCGCTTTTTGCGGGCAGAGTTTTTACCACCAACAAAAACAGCGCATTGAAAAATTCATGAAAATACACGGTGTTTCCGCCCTCCGCATTGCTGGTCATTTGCTCCTTGCTCTGGGCGTTTCTGGGCTGCTTCTGGCCCTTTTAATACAGATGGCCCTTTCCGGAGCAGCGGCACAGGTGTTCCCTCGTCTGCTCACCCTGCTCCGCAGTGCTTCAATTTACTTAGTCGCTGCATATGTAGTGCTGTCGCTTATGCGCACTGTTCTACAAACCTTGCGCTACCAGCTTGTTCTGCGCAGCAGCGATCCTGCCATCCCAGGCTTTTGGCATATATTTCTGGTCACTACCAGCAGGAACATGTTTATTGATATGCTGCCTTCCCGTCTCGGTGAGTTGAGCTATGTGGCCATGCTCAATCGGGGACACAAGGTGCCAGTATCTTCGGGTCTCTCGTCTTTGGCCATAGCCTTTCTTTTTGACCTCGCTGCTCTTGCCCTTCTCATTGCTCTGCTTGCCGGCTACCAGATAGTGCGGCTTGAGCTACAGTGGTGGCTGGTGGTGACTGCCCTGTTGGTGCTGTTTGTTTTTCTTGTGGGACTTCTTTTGCTCTTTCCTGGTTTACAGGAATTCAGCAGCCTGGCAAGGCGTGTGGTTGCCCGTTGGCATTGGCCGCCGGGCAGGAAGTTGGCCGAAAAGATTTTGTCCTTTCTCGACGCCTTGGTACTGTCGTTACGCCACGCGCGCGAAGCTGGTATTGCTGGTCGTCTGATGCTCTACTCCATGGGGGTTCGCATCACGAAATACTTAAGTTTATACTGTCTTTTTTATGCAGTTGCCGTTCCCCACTTTCCCGAAGTGGATACAGCCTTACACACAACCTTGATGGCACTCATCAGTGCAGAGGCTGGTGCCAGCATGCCCCTGCCGACCTTCATGGGTTTCGGTTCCTACGAGGCTGGCGGTATGTTGGCCATGGTGGCCTTGGGCGCAAGTCAGGACGTATCTTTGCTCATCATGCTGAGCTTGCACCTTTTGAGCCAGGCAGTGGATTATTTGTTGGGTGGAACGGCCTTTATCGCCTTTATGATTATGACAAAAAGCAAAAGTACAGCAATTGCCACCACCAACGACAAAACATGGCGCATTCCCTGGTATACTTTGATAGGCTTGGCGCTTTGCGCGTTTGCCTCTTTTTTTCTTTTGAAAGAAGTGCGTCAGTTCAAGATGCGTCAGGCACTCATCCCACCCACTGAATTCGGACAAGCCATCACCCCAGAGCAGGGGCACGGGCAAACACTTGCACAGATGCTCCGTGGCCGAACAGGTTTTATGGTGTGGAGTTCCAACAGGGGAGGTATTCACGATCTCTGGATACGCACCCTGCCCGAGGGAACAGAACAGCGATTGACCACCCACCCCCACACCGAATACTATCCCCGTATTTCCCCGGATGGTACTCAAATTGTTTTTACTCGTTCCCAGGAGGAGTGGAATTCGCACCGCAACTTTTGGGGATGGAATGTCGTGTTGCTCGACCTGACCTCTGGCAAAGAGCGGCAGCTGGCACGGGATGGTAATGTGCCTGTATGGTCGGCAGATGGCAAAAAGATCTATTTCCAACGGGATGGCCGGCAGATCGTTGAACTGGATCTGGCCAGCGGCCAGGAGCAGCTTGTGTTGGAAAGCGGAAACAATATCAAATTGCCAAGGGATACCTGGCTGGGCCTGCCCAATGTTTCGCCCGACGGCGAGATGGTTGCGCTTACCTTGAGTGGTGCCCTGCGCACCACCGCGGTAATCAGCCGGAGTAGTGGATCGGTGCGTTTTGCCGGCAATGGTTGCCAACTGGCATGGGCGCCGGATGGCAGCTACCTGTTCAAGGTAGATCATGGCGGTAAACAGCAAAATGCCTTGTATCGCCTGGATCTGGAAAGTTTGGCTGCAGAACAGTGGTTTGATGCCCCTGGTGAGTTCAGTCATGAATATTTTCCCAGGGTGATCAACACTGGCGATCTGCTTGTCTATGGTGCCAGTAGCGGCGACCACGAGCACGACAAGGCAGACTACGAGATTTTTCTTTGGCAGATTGGTCAGCCTGCAGAACATGCTGTCAGGCTGACTTTTCATAGTGGCAATGACAACTGGCCGGATGTGTATCTGTATCCGACCCAACCCTGATGGAGAACCTTGTGGATTTTTCTGTGGTCGTACCACTGTACAATGAGGAGGAGAATGTCCAGATCCTCCACGAGGAGATCCGGAGCGTGCTCGCCAGTGTGCCCGGACAGCAGTCTGAAATTGTTTTTGTCGATGACGGCTCCAGCGACAATACCCTGGCGCGCCTGGCAGCCATTCAACACCAGGATCCCAACGTACGGGTCGTCAGCCTGCGCCGCAACTTTGGCCAGACTGCAGCCATGGCCGCAGGTTTTGATCATGCCCGCGGCGCAGTAATCATCACCATGGATGGCGATCTGCAAAACGACCCGCGCGACATCCCGAAGATGCTGGCCAAACTGGATGAGGGCTACGATGTGGTGACTGGTTGGCGCTTTGACCGTCAGGATGCCTACCTGTCGCGCCGGTTACCCTCACAGATGGCCAACCGGCTCATCTCCTGGGTAACAGGGGTCAGCTTGCACGACTACGGTTGCACCTTGAAGGCCTTTCGGCGGGAAGTGATCGAAAACATCAATCTGTACGGCGAGATGCACCGTTTTATTCCCGCCATTGCCAGTGGCATGGGTATCTCGTTTACCGAAATCAAGGTCAATCATCGGGCGCGGCGTTTTGGTTCCTCCAAATATGGAATTTCACGCACCATTCGGGTGGTGCTCGATCTGATAACTGTCAAGTTTCTGCTCAGTTACGCCACCCGGCCTTTGCACGTGTTCGGCACCCTGGGCATTGTCTCTTCGTTCTTGGGTTTTTTCACGGCCTTGGTGCTGGTCATTCAGCGTCAATTCTTTGGCATCGGCCTCTCCGACAGGCCACTCTTGCTGTTGTCTGTCCTACTCATTTTTCTAGGTATCCAGTTCATCACCATTGGTCTTCTGGCCGAGTTGGTGGTGCGGACCTATCATGAGTCGCAAAAAAAACCAATTTATTATGTACGCAAGGTATTGGGCGATTCTGTGGAGAAATCTGCTGAGCAACAGGCTGGGGAGAACGGGGCTCCTTGATCGATATCGTTATTCCCAACTACAATGGCGTTGCCCTGCTGGAAGTCTGTCTCTCTTCCATCTATGCGCAAAGTTATAAAAATTGGCGCATCATTTTGGTCGATAACGGCTCCACAGACGATTCAGTCTCGTACCTGCGCCAGCACTATCCTGAAGTACGGCTTCTCGCCCTGCCCGAGAATACCGGCTTCAGCGCGGCGGTTAACCAGGGTATAGAGGCAGGGGATGCGCCTCTGGTGCTTTTGCTCAACAATGATACCGAGCTTGCGGTGGATTGTTTGCAGCAACTGGTAGATGCTGCTGTGCATTGGCCAGCTGATTTTTTTGCCGCTAAAATGCTCAACTACCATCAGCGGCATCTTTTGGACGGTGCCGGCGAAGGATATCTGCGCGGTGGCGCTGGCTATCGTTTGGGTACCATGGAAGCAGACGGAGACCGCTACAACCTCTCCCGCCAGGTTTTCGGGGCCTGCGGTGGAGCTGCCCTGTACCGCAGACAGACCCTGGTGAACGTGGGCCTGTTTGACCCAGATTTTTTTGCCTATTTGGAAGATGTGGACTGGAACCTGCGCGCTGCCCGTCTGGGTAAGGTTTGCCACTATGTTGCCGAGGCACGCATTTACCACATTGGCAGCGCCACCACTGGCTCCAAGTTTAATGCTTTTACCATCCGACTCTCCACTCGTAACTCCTTCTTTGTCCTTGCCCGCAACTATTCAGCCCGTTTGCTATGGCGCTATAGCATCATTATTTTGATATACCAGTTTTTCTGGCTGCTTTTTGTGCTCAAGAAGAAACAACTGGGGCCGTATTGCCAGGGACTTGCCGAAGCAGCCACCGGTTGGCTGTCCATGCGCCGAAAATACCGCCAGGGGTTGGGGACAACCGAAATTGGGCCTGGTCTGTTACGGAAAACACTGCGCCAGGCAGAGGACGAGGCCATCTGTTCAATCATGCGGCGCAGAAGTGCTGCAGGCAAGGGCAACTGGCTCTTGCAGGCGTATCAACGCCTTTTTTTACGGCCATGACCCACACTGCACCCATGGAGGATGAAGTGGTGGAGCGCGGGATAGCCGTGGTCATTGTCTGTCATAATGCCCAGCGGGATTTGGAACAGTGCCTGAATTCCCTGGCTGCGGGCAGCTTGCAACCGACTTTTACCTGTGTTGTCGATAGTGGCTCGACGCATACTGCGTACCTTGATGCCTTGGCTAAGCGGCCGGCAACGCAGATCATCAGGAAAGGTAATATTGGCTACGGCCAGGGCAACAATATTGGTTTTGCTGCCTGTCCGCTGGACATTGCCTACGTTCTTTTTTTGAAGCCGGACTGTTTTGTCTGGCCAGATACCTTGGCGCAGGCGCTGCAGGTGTTGGACGAAAATGCAACCGTGGCCTGCGTGGGTGCACGTCTTGGGGGCTATGAGCGTGGCCGCAAACAGGCCAGCGGCCTGCTTGATTCCACTGGTGTTGTCCGCTCCTGGTATGGCCGTTGGTACGACCGTGGCCAGGGAGAAACAGATACTGTGCAGTACCAGGAGCCAGAAGAGATGCCAGCCCTGTGCGGTGCCTTTCTCTGCTGCCGCCGTCAAGCACTTGAGCAGGTGGCTTTGGCACCAGGGGTGATTTTTGATCCAGCCTTTTTTTTATACAAGGAAGACATCGAACTCGGCCTGCGCCTGCGCGGGGCTGGCTGGCGTCTGCTCTATCATCCGCAGGTCAGGGCCTGGCACTGTCGTGGCTGGAACAGCAGCAGGCAGCGACAAAGTGTACCCTATCGACTCAGGGTCATGGCGGCAGCCAATGAGGTGCGGCTCTATTGCCGCCATCCATCAGTCTATATGCTATGGGCTTTGGCAAAATACTTGCTGGTGCGCTATGGTCGTTTTTAGGTAGAGTTTCTTAGAGGGAGTGCAATGCTTTCAGTGATTATCCCCACCTGCAATGCAGCCCAGTGGCTGGATGAGCAGCTTGGCTTGCTGGCACGGCAAACTCTCCCCCCAGATGAAATTCTGGTGGTGGACTCCGCTTCAGACGATGGCACCCAGTCGATCGCCTTGGCCCATCCACGGGTGCAACTCATACCTATTGCCCGGGAAAGCTTTGACCATGGCGGCACGCGCAGCATGGCCGCTCGTCGCGGCCGTGGAGAGGTGCTGGTTTTTCTCACTCAGGATGCCATTCCGGCAAATGAGCACTGCCTAGCTAAGCTGACCGCGCCGCTCAGACAAACAGACCAGGAAGGAGGCCGGGTTGCTGTGTGCTATGGACGACAGTTGCCCCAAGCCAATGCCACCCCCTTTGCCGCCCATCTGCGCCTGTTCAACTATCCGGATCGCTACGAGGCACCGCGCTGTTTTGCAGACCGGCACCGGCTGGGTTTACATACTATCTTTTGCTCTAACTCATGCGCTGCCTACAAACGCGACGTACTTTCAGCAGCTGGTTTTTTCCCCGAACATTTGCTTTTTGGCGAAGACACCTTCACCGTAGCAAAAATACTGGAGCTGGGGTATTGTGTGCAGTACATACATGATGCGCAGGTCTTTCATTCCCACAACTATGCCATCACAGATGAAGTGAAGCGCTATTTTGATACCGGTGCCTTCCACGCCAGTGCAAGAAAACTGCTGGATACCTATGGTTCTGCAGGAGGAGCAGGTAGGCGCTTTGTCCTTTCTGAATTGCATTACCTCTATAAACAAAAACAGTACAGGTTGCTGCCCTTGAGCTTGGTGCGGACGGCGTTGAAATTGCTCGCCTATCATCTTGGCCGCCAGGCACAATACCTGCCCCAGGCGATGCAATGCAGATTGAGCATGCGTCCGGCCTGGTGGCGGTGATTGCAAGTGTAATTTGCTTATGACCCCTCTGCTTTCCTGGAATCTGCGAGAGCGCAGTTCCATGATCTACCGTTTCCTCCACCTGGTGGATTGTTGTCTTGCCTGTTTTCTGCTTTGGCTGATCACCATGCTGTATGGTGTTGCCTGGAGCGTCTACTATACACGATTGCTCGTCATCGTGTTTGTTCTGTGTTTTTGTTTTTTCTATAATTTTCAATTGTACCGCTCCTGGCGCGGCTGGAAATACTGCAAAGAGTTTTTTGCTATTATACGGGCCTGGGCAGGAGTTGTTGCAGCATTGCTGGCCTATTTTTTTCTTTTTAAAATTTCCGAGGCATACTCGCGCATTGTTTTGCTGGCGTGGTCGTTGGTCACGCCCTTTGTCCTGTTTCTTTCGCATCTGGCTGTGCGCCGGGTGCTGCGCTACTACCGCGCCAAGGGGAAAAATATCCGCCATGCGGTCATCGTGGGTGCGGGTGAGCTGGGATTGCGCACAGCCAGACGGATTGAGAATGTACCTTGGGCAGGTATCGAGGTCGTTGGTTTTTTTGATGATAAAATTGAACTGGGTACTACGTTGCAAGCCCTGGGCAAGCCGCTCCTCGGTCGTACCGATGATGTGGAGGAGTATCTACGCAGTCACGACCTCGACTATGTGTATATTGCGTTGCCCCTGCGGGCAGAGAAAAAGATATTCAAGATTCTTAAAGACTGTCGGGACCTTGGTGCCCGGCTTTACCTGGTGCCGGATATCTATGTCTTTGGCCTGCACCACGCGGAGATCCAGTCCCTTGGGGATATGCTCATCCTGAATTTCAATCCGGATTTGGAATGGAAGCGTAGTTTTGATATCTGTTTTTCCTTGTTGGTACTCATCGCACTGGCTCCACTGTATTTTTTGATTGCCCTCTGCATCAAGTTGGACAGTCGTGGCCCGGTTTTGTTCAAACATAAACGTATCATGGCAACCGGGCGCCCCTTTTACTGCTTGAAGTTCCGCACCATGGAGGTGGGGGCCGAGCAGCGCCTGCAGAAACTGCTTGCCTCGGACGCAGGCATGCGCGCCGAATGGGAACAGTCCTACAAGCTGAAAAACGATCCGCGGATTACCAGGATCGGTCGTTTTCTACGCCGCACCAGCCTTGATGAGTTACCCCAGTTCATCAATGTACTACGGGGAGAGATGAGCGTGGTTGGGGCGCGGCCCATTGTCGGTAAGGAACTGGAAGATTACTATAAAACCAATGATGAGCGCAGCGCTGGCCGCTACTGCTCGATGAAACCCGGTATTACCGGACTTTGGCAGGTGATGAAGCGTTCGGACATTGTCGATTATAAAGAGCGGGTGGAGTTGGATGACTGGTATGTGCTGAATGTTTCACTCAAGACAGATTTATATATTATCCTGAAAACCATTGCCTGCATGTTCAACGGCAAGGGAGCGTATTAAGATTGCGTCATGGAGCAAGGCAGGCAACTTGCAGATGTTGCTGGCAATGTTTACCATGATGTTGAAGTGTTTGTTATTGTGCATGGTATGAATATTCCGTAAAGGAGAACGAATTATGGAACAACTACAGAGCCGGGTACAATCCCGGGATTTAACCAGAGCCGAGGTGCAAAAAGAAGTCTCCACTGTCTTTTTGGCCAAGGTGTTCAACTGGATGGCGGTTGGCCTGGGACTAACCGGTATTGTCGCCTTGCTTACCGTTTCATCCGGATTTGCCCAAACCCTGGCAGCCAGTCCCCTGTACTGGCTACTTTTGATCGGTGAGGTCGGCGTGGTGTTTTATCTGGCTGCCCGCGTCGAGAAGCTGGAACCTGGCACCGCTACCTGGCTCTTTATTGCCTACTCCGTTATGAACGGCGTTACCTTGTCGGTGCTGTTCCTCATGTATTCAGGTGCGTCCATTGCCAGTACCTTCCTGATTACTGCAGGCATGTTCGCGACCATGGCAGTCTATGGGTTGGTAACCAAACGCGATCTATCCGGCATAGGCTCTTTTTTGTTCATGGGTCTGATCGGCATCCTGCTGGCATCCATTGTTAATATCTTTTTGCAAAGCTCCAGCCTATACTGGGCGGTTTCTGCAATCGGTGTCTTTGTTTTCGTTGGTTTAACCGCCTATGATGTGCAGAGAATCAAACAGATCGGCGAACAGGGTATTATGGAACAGGGAGAAGCCGCTATCCAGCGAGGCGCCATCATGGGTGCACTGGCCCTGTACCTTGATTTTATTAACCTGTTTATCATGCTGCTTCGTTTCTTTGGCGGCCGCGATTGATTTACCCCATATCTTTTTTGGGACCATCAGCTAAAAGCCGGGTAGATCTTGTGCTGATGGTCCTTTTGCTTGTGCTTGTATTTTCTTTTCTGCTTGACGCTTATCAGCTGACGTTATATTCTAGATAAATTTTACTGCTTTGCTCTCGGGCTCTTGGGCCCGGCCCTACGAAGTGCAGGTCACGTCGATTCAACAATTCAGGAGGTTGTCTTATGTCTGTCTATGTTTTTGGCCACAAGAGTCCAGATACTGATTCCGTTGCCGCTGCCATTGCCTTTGCCGCTTTTAATAAGGCCAAAGGAGAAGACTATGTTCCTGTTATGCAGGGAAAGCCGAATCCGGAAACGGAAATGGTCCTTAAGCGTTTCGGCTTTGACACACCCGAAAACATGAGCGATGCTGCGGGCAAGAAAGTGGCCCTGGTGGATCACAGCGATCTTGCTCAGGCTCCAGACAATCTTGCCGACGGTGAATTGGTCGCTGTTGTTGATCACCACAAAATTGGCGATGTCACCACCAATCAGCCCATTTTGTTCTTCAATATGCCGGTTGGTTGTACCTGCACTGTTCTGAAGATCCTCTATGATCTGGAAGGGGTGAAGATCGATCCCAAAGTGGCAGGTATTATGCTGGCCGCTATTTTGAGCGATACAGTCAATTTCAAGTCGCCCACCTGTACTGATGCGGACAAGAAGGCCGTTGAAGAACTCAAGGCAATCGCCGGAGTTCAGGATACGGAAGAGCTGTTTATGGAAATGCTCAAAGCGAAGAGTGCAGTGGCTGGCGTGCCGGCCATAGATCTGCTGAATCGCGACTACAAAGATTTCGATATGAACGGCAAGAAGGTTGGCGTAGGTCAGTTGGAGTTGGCTACCTTGGATCAGGTGGCTGATATGCGCGAGGCGCTGTATGAGGCCATGAAGACGCAAAAGGGTGGCGAGCGTCATACCGTGTTGCTCATGCTCACCGATGTGGTTAAGGAAGGAACTGACCTCATGGTGATTTCCGATGATAATAGCTTGATTGAGCAGGCCTTTGACCACAAGCTGTCTGGAAACTCCATGTGGATTGATGGTATGATGAGTCGCAAGAAACAGACTATTCCCAACCTGCAGAAAGCCTTTGGCTCTTGATCTGTATCTGTATCAGTAGTTGATTCTCAAACAAAAAGGCCTTCCTTATAATTAAGGAAGGCCTTTTTGTTTTCTTTACTCGTCCCCGTCAACTTTTCCTCGTAGCCAATTCCATTGCAAAAAACTTTTGCGGGTCGGTAGCGGCGAATATTTCCTGAAGCAGCTCAAGAACCATCAGTGCCTGAGTCGCGTTTGCCTTATCTTTTTTGTTGACATCTTTGCTTTAAAATTGAGTCACATCATCAAAGTGCACGTTGCCTTTCATCTCTGAGAGCAAGCGTCCCTGCCATGGCTTGATCGATTCGCTGCAACATGTCTTCCTTATCCTTGGGTAGGCGACCATTGAGGGTAAGGTAGTTGGAGGGATGGTTGGCAGAGAACAGCGCGCGCGGTACATTGAGATGCTCTACCAGGGTGCGCAGTTCCTGCAGCAGTTCCACCTGGTTGGGTAGCTGGAAACGACCCTGCTGGTAGCGCCGAAACAGAGGTGTGTTTTCAAGCAACATCAAGGTGAGTACACCAATGTACTGCGGCTGCATACGGTTGAGCACCTGGGCGGTTGCCAGGGCATGGGCCTGGGAGTCGGCCACTCCGGCAACGCCAAGGATGCAAGACACCGAAAGCGCCATGTCTGCCCGCTGTACACGCTGTGATGCCTCCACCATGGAGGCGCTATCCACCCCCTTGGCGATGGCCCGCAAGGTTGGGTCGTGGCCGCTCTCCAAGCCAAGGTAGAGCCGCTGTAAACCCAGGGCCCGATATTGGCTCAGCTCCGCATCTGTCTTGGCAGCAATGTTGCGGCTGCTGGCATAGCTGCTGACACGTCGTACCCAAGGCAGCTGCTGGCGGATGTGTTCAAGGAGGCGCACCATCTCTTCATGGGGGAGTGCCAATACATCACCATCCGCCAGAAAAAGGGTGTGTTGCCGCTTGCAGTGTTGAGAGGCAAAGGCGATATCTTTTTGAATTTGTGTCCAGGATTTGACTGCAAAGGGCTTTTCCCGATACGTGCCGCAAAAGGTGCAGGCATTGTGGGAGCAGCCAAGCGTAACTTGCAAAATAATGGAAAAAGCCTCGCTGGGCGGGCGGATAACCATACCTTGGTAGTCCATACAACCTCATTCACAAAAAAACCCGCAGGGCAAGCGTGCCTGCGGGTACGTTCAGATGGCAGCGCCTGTTTGTGTTTTATACCAATTCCATAGCAGAGTATTTTCTGTGTTGGTATCGATGAATACCCCACAATATACTGAAAATACGCATGCTTTGCATCCTCCGCAACTCCCTGCCAGGGGTATCTTGTCCCTAAAGGTGGAATTATTGGTG
Organism: Desulfobulbaceae bacterium; assembly: GCA_013201405.1. GTDB lineage: Bacteria > Desulfobacterota > Desulfobulbia > Desulfobulbales > Desulfobulbaceae > Desulfobulbus. The sequence goes on along the minus strand of JABMJC010000017.1, from coordinate 8,904 downwards.
TTTTTTGGCAAAGGTGGCCATAAAGTCCACTAGCTTTTCAATTCCTTCATGGGGGAAGGCATTGTAGATGGAGGCGCGGCAGCCACCCACGGAGCGGTGGCCCTTGAGTCCGTCAAAACCCTGTGCTGCTGCCTTGCGGATAAAATCTGCCTCCAGTTCCTTACTGGGCAGGGTAAAGGTCACGTTCATCAGGGAGCGCGATTGTTTTTCCGCATGACCCCGGTAAAAGCCATTACTGCTGTCAATGGCATCGTACAATAGGGCTGCCTTTTTTTGGTTGCGTTTGGCCATGGCCTCAACCCCGCCCAGCTCCTTTAGCCAATGCATTACCCGGCCCACGCAGTAGACGGCAAAGCAGGGGGGCGTGTTGAACATGGAATCTTCCTTGGCATGGGTCTTGTATTTGAGCATGGTGGGCACAGCCTCATCCACCCGCTCCAAAAGGTCTTCTCGGATAATGACCACTGTTACGCCGGCAGGTCCCATATTTTTTTGGGCACCGGCAAAGATAAGGCCAAAACGGCTCACATCTACTGATCGGGACAGGATGTCCGAAGACATATCCGCCACCAGCATGGCGTCTTTGTTTGGCATGGTCTGGAACTGTGTGCCAAAGATGGTGTTGTTGCTCACAAGGTACAGGTACTCACTCGCCGGGTTGACCGTATATTCATGGTCAGCAGGCACCCTGGTGAAATTGATTTCTTCGCTGGAATAGGGCACCTCTATCTGACCAAAGAGTTTGGCCTCCTTGATGGCCTTTTTCGACCAGGTGCCGGTGTTGAGGTAGGTGGCCACCTGATCTTTCTTGAGCAGGTTCATGGGCACCATGAAAAATTGGGAGGAGGCGCCGCCCTGCAGAAAAAGAACCTTGTACCCTGCAGGCACTCCCATCAGTTCCCGGATGAGAGTTTCCGTCTCTTCGGCCACGGCCATGAACTCCTTGGAGCGGTGGCTGATTTCAATAAGGCCGATGCCCTTGTTGTGGAAGTTGACGATATCAATGGCTGCTTCCCGAAGAACTTGTTCGGGCAGGACAGCCGGGCCGGCGCTGAAGTTGTAGATCCTTTCTGACATGGACGTTCCACTCGTTGTAGGGGTTTATTTTTGCTGTTCTTGCTGACGAATTGCTTCATACAGTACGATACCCGCGGCCATGGCCAAATTCAAACTGCGGATGTGGGCATTGCGCATGGGAATAGTCAGGCAGCGCTCACTATATAGCGCAAGGATTTCTTCCGGCAAGCCTTTTGTCTCCCGGCCGAAAATGAGCATGTCGCCGGCCTGGTAGTATGCCTCGGTATAGTTTCGTTTGCTTTTGGTGGTAAAGAAATGGAGGCGTAATTCTGCTTGCGCGGTAAGAAAGCTGTGCAGGTCCGGCCAGTGTATAACCTGCACATGGGGCCAGTAGTCTAGCCCTGCCCGTTTCAGGTGTTTGTCGTCTGTGCTGAAGCCCAAGGGATGCACCAGGTGCAGTATGCTGTTGGTAGCCCCACACAGGCGGGCGATGGAACCGGTATTGGGGGGAATCTCCGGCTCCACCAGCACGATATGAAAGGCTGGGGCACTGGTGGTTGCAGCGAGCGCGTCGGGTGAGGGAGCCGGCATAAAGTGATCAAGGGGAACGAAGAAGGGAGACGACAATTTTCTGGTTGGGAACAGCAGTGTGGACGGGGCAAAACAAGTGTTTACACCCATCATACCAGACCAGTCCAGGCAGGGCTGTATCGGCCCATCTCCCAGGTTGTAGAGGGGTTATTGCATGTGCCTACGCATCTGCTGAAGCCAAGATGCTCTCAAGTTCCTGCAGACGCTTGCGCTGCGTGCGTTCTTTGTTGAAACGTTCTGTGATATCACGGGCATGGGCAAGTGCTCCCATTGCAGCGCCATTGGCATCAAGGATGATTGCGAAACTGAGTTCAACATAGATCTGTGTGCCGTCTGCGCACACGGCTTTGGTGGGTAGGGACTGGCCGGCATATTTTGTGCTGCGCTCGGCAAGGGCACGTGTAAAGCCGCGTTGATGTGCTTCCTGCAAGGCTTTGGGGATGATGATGTCGAGGTTTTCCCCTATGGCCTGGCTGGCACCAAAGCCAAACATCTTTTCCGCTGCGCTGTTCCAAACCCGGATTGTACCTGTTTGATCGGCGAATATAAGGGCATCAGGGGCCTGTTCTACCAGCAAAATCGCCAGCTCAGAAATAGGTGTGTTACTTGTCTGCATGGATCTGCCCGTCTCTATGGTTCACTGCCGCCACCCGCAGAGGGAGGCGTGGTTTGGTCAGACTGCGGAGGTTGCGGCGCAACACTCTGGCTGTGACCACGCAGCTGCTTCCTCAAGGTGGCATTGTTGGTAGCACAGTTAGCAACGTACAGTCTGGCATATCTATTCATTGGCGCGCCCGGAGGGATTCGAACCCCCGACTCTCGGCTTCGAAGGCCGATGCTCTATCCAGCTGAGCTACGGGCGCACGGCTACGAGTTTGTAGTTTTGATAAACTGTTGTGTCAAACGGTTTTTGCCAGACCAGTTGCCTGTTTAGATTTCAGTGAAATCTGCTGGTTGCGTGCGTAGGTATTTCACGAACCGCCCCTTGTCGTAGCAATTGGCATAGGCATCTTCCGCGCTGATTTTTCGCTTTTCCAGCAGTTCGTAGATGGCGTCGTCCAGCGTCTGCATACCATATTTTTTACCGGTTTGCATGGAAGAGAGGATTTGGTAGGTCTTGGCCTCGCGAATGAGGTTGCGCACTGCTGGCGTGCAGATGAGGATTTCCAGTGCCGCCACCCGACCTTCTATGTCTATTCGTTTGAACAAGGTTTGCGAAACCACGGCCTTGAGCGCATCCGATAAGGTGGAGCGCACCTGCTCCTGTTGGTTAGAGGGAAAAATTTCGATGATGCGGTCAACCGTTTTCATGGCGTTCATGGTGTGGAGTGTGCCAAATACCAGGTGACCGGTCATACTGGCCTCCATGGCCAGGGCAATGGTCTCCAGGTCGCGCATTTCACCAACCAGGATGATGTCCGGATCTTCACGCAAGGCACCGCGCAAGGCCGTGGCAAACCCCCTGGTGTGGGTCCCGACTTCGCGGTGGTTGATAATGCAGTTCTGACTTTTGTGAACAAACTCTATCGGGTCTTCAATGGTAATGATGTGGTGTTTTCTGGTTTTATTGCACTCATCAATGATTGCGGCCAGAGTGGTGGACTTGCCGGAACCGGTTGGGCCAGTAACCAGTACCAGGCCCTTGGGTAACGAGGCCAGGCGGGCAACTACCTTGGGCAGGCCCAGTTGCTCGCAGGTGAGGATGTTGCTTGGAATCTCACGAAAGACTGCGCCAATACCGTATTTTTGCTGGAAAAAGTTACAGCGGTAGCGAGCAAGCCCCGGAATTTCATAGGCAAAGTCCAGGTCGCCGCTCTCCTCAAAGGCCTTGATTTTGTCTTCCGGGCAGATTTCGTAAAGCATGCCTTTTAAAGACTCATTGTCCAGCACCCGAAACTTCACCCGCTCCATCTCTCCGCGGATACGCAACGCCGGTTGTTGCCCGGCCATCATGTGCAGGTCGGAGGCACCCTTATCATTCATGAGTTTGAAAAAAGCATCTATCTGAGCCATGTGTGGTTGTTCTCCTGAGGGCTGTTTTTGCCCAACTGTCAAGCCGTCAAATGCCGGCCCTGCGCCTCATGGTTTTGTTTTTGGTGCAGTTCCTGTGCCTTTGGTCAGTTTGGCCAACTTGGCCAGGGTACGGGTGATTTCATGTGCGAGTTCAGGGTTGATTGTATGCAATTTCATAGCCCGGTTCAACCAGTAGCGCGCACGCGGCATGTTCTTTTTTTGCAGACAGATTTTGGCTACCAGGAGCATGCCTTCTGCGCAGGATGGCTGCAGGCGCAGGCTCTGTTTGACAGCCTCGAATGCCGCCTCTGTCTGCGCCAGACCATAGTAGGCCTTGCTTAAAAGTCGCCAGAGTACGGGATTGTGCCGATCCAGGTTCACGGCCTGCTCACAGAGATGCAAGCCTAACTCTTCGCCCTCACCGCTGGCCAGGTAGAGCCCGCCCAGGTGGCCCATGGAAAGGGCGTCTTGCGGTGCCAGTTTCAGTGCCTGTTCAAAGGCGCGCATGGCCTTTTCCGTGTGGTCACTACCCTCCAGGGCCAGGCCGAGCTGGCGGTAGTAGAGAACGTCCTTTTCCATAGTTATCGACACAGCCCAATGTTCCAATACAGTCAATGCCTGGTCAAATTGTCTGCGTTCAAGATAGAGCCGGGCAAGCGGCTGCAACAGTTCCCTGGGCAGGGGTTCGGATGCGGGAAAAGCGGCGTGGGCCTGCTGCAGGTAGGTGAAGGCTGCATCGTCTTTACCCTGGTGCAGCAGGATGAAGCCGAGATTGGTCAGAGCCATGTGGTTATCTGCCTCTACCTGCAGGGCGCGCCGGAAACAGGCGGCAGCCTGGTGGTCCTGCCCATAGGCCGCAAGTGTTACACCCAGGCTGTTGAGCAGGTTGAGATCGTCTGGCTGCACCTTCAGGCCTCGGCGATATTCTCGGATGGCCTGCTGGTAGTCACCCTCCTCAAAGTATGAATCACCGCTGACATTAAGGCTGAGGTGGTCAAAAAACACCTGCTGTCCCGGGCCCAGGAGGGAGGCGTGTAACAGTGCCTTAAGACAATTGGCAGGAATGCTTTTCTTGGCATAATCCAGATAGGGCCAGCCTGCGATACCTACAGATATTGTGGCGGTGGGCAGTGTCTCCTGCAGGATCTGGCGGATAGTGCTTGCTGTTTCTTGTGCTTTTTGGGGAGTTGTTTCCGGGAAGAAGCAGGCCAGGGTGTGGGGAGCCACCGGGATGAGATCACCGTAGCGCTGCATGGCTGCCAGGGGGAGTGCTCGGGCTGGCGGTGTATCTTCCTGGTTTTCCTGGTTCTCTGGCTGGCCTGTTATTTTGAAAAGTGCCAAGGAAAAGGCGGTTAATCCCCGCCACCTTTTTTGCAGCAGAGAAAAAACACTGGTGTTGGCCAAGCAAAAGCGCGTTGTGCGCCGTTTATTCTCTTCGGAGGCGCAGAGTAGGCCAAAGGGTCCTTGTTTGTCCACTGCGGCCCAAAATTCCTGAAATCCGGCCAATCCGTCTTTTTTAAAGATGGCGCAGGCTTGTTCTGTACTGAGATAGAGGACCTGTACACGACTGATGCCTTCTTGGCGGAGGCGTCGTTGCAGAAGGCGTGCGCTGCGACGGGCGCTCTCCAGGTTTTCTTCTCTGCGCAGGGCGGCAAAGAGGCCAAAGCCGCAGGAAAAGAAAATGGCATCTACAGTGCTAGTTAACAGATCTGCGGCCTTGGCGCAGGCCTGCTGGGTGTTGGTGATGTTTTTTTTGACACAGCCTATGTGCAAGAGAAAAAATGTGCCCTGGACTGTCTGGAGGGCATGGCGCAGGGCACGCAGGTTGTAAAAACCGCTTGTGCAGTCGATAAAAGCGGGCCGCAGCAGAGAGAGGATGTGCAATACGTTCTCCCGTTGCTCTTCAAGCCACTGGGCGGATATTTCTGCCATCAGGAGCGGGTCTGTGCTGTGTAAGCGCAGGCTTACCTGGTTGGAGTCTGCAAGGGGCAGAGACAGGGATAAGATGGTACTGTCTGGGTCAGGGCCAGATTCTTCTGCAGGGTCGAGCAAAAAACTCAAATGCAGCTCTGTTGGAAAGAGGAAGGCAATGGCATCCAAAAAAGGGCGGGCCAGCAGAAAAAAATCGGCGCGGCAGAGTTCCCTGTGCCTGTGGTTCAGGGTAGGGCAGGGGGAAGAAAAGGGCTCGCTCATGATGGCTGATCAAGGGCCTGGAGCAAGGAGTCGAGTAGCAGAGGGCCTTCATCCGCGCTGATGGTGCGCATATCCAGACACAAGACATCCTGTTCCATTCTGCCCAGTACCGGCACCGGGGCCCTGCGGAGTCTGCGTTCCAGTTGGTGGGCTTTCATGTTGAGCGGTTTGAGTGCCAGGCCCCAACTGGGCAGGTCTTGAGCGGGAAGGGCACCACCGCCCACCTGGGAGGCCATGCTGGTGGGTTCCAATTGGCATATGTTGGCCAGTGGCGCTGTGGCCAGGGCGCGAAATTCTTGGCAGCGTTCCTGTATTGAAGTGGTTTTTTCGCTGATCATCCGCAGGGTAGGGATGTTGGCCAGGGCCTGTTCTTCATCGAGATAGAGGCGTAGCACCGCCTCCAGCGCAGCCAGGGTGAGCTTGTCGATGCGCAGTGCCCGGTTGAGCGGGTTTTTTTGGATGCGCTGGATAATCTTCCGGCGACCAACGAGAATACCGGCCTGTGGCCCTCCCAGCAGCTTGTCGCCGCTAAAAGTGGCCAAATCTGCGCCAGCAGCAACGGTGTCCTGTACTGTGGGTTCTTTTTCCAGACCGAAGCGACTCAAGTCAATGAAGCAGCCAGAGCCCAGATCTTCCATAACCGGCAACCCATGCGCTTTCCCTAGGGCAATCAGTTCCTGCAGGGGCACTTCACCGGTAAAACCGATGATGCGGTAGTTACTGCAGTGCACCTTGAGCAGAAGCGCAGTCTCCGGACTCAAGGCAGCCTGGTAGTCTGCCAGACGGGTACGGTTGGTGGAACCCACTTCCACCAGGTGCGCGCCGCTGCGGGCCATGACATCAGGAATGCGGAACGAGCCGCCAATTTCCACCAGCTGTCCGCGGGATACAATCACTTCCTTGCCCTTGGCCAGAGTTTCCAGGGCAATGAGAACTGCAGCCGCATTGTTGTTGACCACCAGAGCAGCCTCGGCCCCGGTTAATTCGCAGAGGAGCGCTTCCACGTGGGTGTAGCGGGAGCCGCGTTTACCGGTGTTCAGATTCAGCTCCAGATTGGAATAGGCCGTGGCTGTTTCGCTTAGTACAGAAACCAGTTCTGGGGGCAGGAGCGAACGACCCAAATTGGTGTGCACAATGATACCCGTGCCGTTGATCACCCGTTGCAAACTAGGCTGATGGTAGTTTTGCACAAAGCGGTGCAGTTCCCTTAGCACCAGTTGCCGCGACAGTTCTCCTCGCCTCTCTCCTGCAAGAAGTGCTTGCCGCAGCTCAGATAGAAAAAGGCGGCAACAATAGGTGAGCCGTTTGCCAGGTATGGCAGCAGTATCGGGCTGTTGCTCAAGATAGGCCAGGCAGTGCTGCACACTGGGCAGCAGGCGCAGGTCATGGTTGAGCTGAGACTGTGATGCTGGAGAAAGAGGTGCCAATGTTATCTTGTGTTGTTAGAAATAATTCACTACTTTATGACGGAATTACTCGAAAAATCAAGAGCAAACCGAGGTTCCGAGTCAACGGCATCCTTGTCCGATCCTGCGGTGCAGAGAATCGCTTGTCTATGAGAGAAATTTCAAACAGCAGGTAGCATGATACTCGCAATTTTGTCCATAGTGATATTTTTTTATATCAGCGCAAGTCTCTTGCTGTTTTCTTCATCCAGGTTGTGCTTCAAATTGTTGGTCATGGCACTGCTTTTGGCCATCAGCCAGAAATATGTCTTCTATAAATATCTCGGCGGAGCTTTTTTTGCCCCTGTGTTACCCCGAGCTTTGCTTATGCTGATGGAAGCCCTTTATGGTGCGCTGATTCTGCTCTTTTTCCTGTTGTTGCTGAAGGATGGCGTTCTGTTAATCCTGTGGCTCGGTCGTCGCACTGGAGCACTCGGGCATTGTCCTCTTCCTTTGACTGCAATCAAGGCGACAATGGTCGGCGTAGCCCTTATCCTCGGGTTTTGGGGCACCTGGCAGTCCATACGCGTGCCAGATATCCGGACCATTGAACTGCGCTTGGCAGACCTACCCCAGGGTTTGGACGGATTTTCCATAGTACAACTCACAGATCTCCATATAGGTCTGCTCCTCAAAAAAGATTGGCTGCAGCAGGTTGTTGATAAAACCAACAGTCTATCTCCAGATCTCATTGTCCTGACCGGAGACTATATCGATGGTACGCCTGCTGATTTAGCGGAAGATGTAGCCCCCCTTGCCGGACTGCGTGCACAATATGGCACATTTGGAGTGGCTGGGAACCATGAGTATTATTGGGGAATTGCGCAGTGGTCTTCATTTTTGGAAGAACTGCAGGTGATTATGCTGCACAATGAACACCTGGTTCTCGACATCGGTGAGGATAGCCTGGTTATTGCAGGCATGCCAGATCCTGTTGCCCAGCGCTTTGGCGAGAAAGGACCGGACATCCACGCCACCATGGCACAGGCCCCAGATGTACCTCGTCTCCTGCTGACGCATCGACCCGGCAATGCAGCAGGGTACTCTCAATTCGCTGATGTACAGCTTGCCGGGCATACTCATGGTGGCCAGATGTTGTTTTTGCGACCTCTTGTTGCCCTGTTCAACAGCGGCTTTGTTGTAGGGCATTATGGGGTGAACGGCATGGACCTCTATGTGAGTGCAGGTACAGGACTTTGGGGTGGATTTTTGTGTCGCGTTGGCGTGCCATCGGAGATTACACACCTTGTTTTGCGTGCTGGATGACTTCAGCCGTGAGTGTTTGGCGATCGAAGTGGATACGAACCTGCCAGTGGCAAGGGCCTTGCGTGTTTTAGGTCGCATAGTGGCTTGGCGCGGTCTGTCTGCCAAGCTGAGAATGGATAACGGCCCAGAGCTGCTTTCTGTACTTTTAGCCGACTGGAGCGAGAAGAACCGCGTGGCCTTTGAGTTCATCCAGCCAGGTAAGCCCACACAGAATGCATATATTGAACGGTTCAACAAAACGTTCAGGGAAGAGATATTGGACTTCTACCTTTTTAAATCGCTCACAGAAGTGAAGGAAATTACGAGCAATTGGCTGAGGCAGTACTGAGCTGGTCGGGTTTTGTGAGACAGCCTGAGGGGTAGAATAAGCAATGATCCG
>JABMJC010000016.1 GCA_013201405.1 Desulfobulbaceae bacterium | reverse complement strand
CCCGATGCCGCCTTCTACGCTATTGCTGGGCTACAGGGCATAACGGGAATTGCTGCTTATCTAGATAGTCTGCTACCTGTGCATTCGCAATATTGATAAACTTTGTACCATCTGTAAAATCATCGACCACAATAATGTTCGTCGGCCCATGCTGATTGAGGGCATGAAGGATATTAGATCCAATAAAACCGAGGCCACCCGTAACGATGATCATGATTATTTTTTTGTTAAATTTATTTTGCAAGTACCAACAAGCTGGACAGACGCCTGCATAACACAAAAATAAAAAAAATAACACGACATTTTTATATATCGGTACTCTGTAATAATATTTTAATCGCATGGCTCACAGGAGCCAAGCCATTGGGCAGGAGTGATTGGTCTTACAGGATGGGTCGGGCCAGGGGCAGGGCGTAGCGCTCAACAGGTGCAAATTCGTCGCGCAGGGGTGGAGTTGAACTGTCCGGCGCTACCAGCTGGTGGCGGAACGCGGCCAGTTCGTGCCCAGCAGACAGGATATCGGGCCGAGGCATGGGCAGGGCCAGGAGCATGAAGTTCTGGATTAAATTTGGGTCACCGAGATCGCCCACAACAATGACATGTACCTCGGCAAAGTGTTCTGCCAGGCTGTTTCTGATGGACCATAACAGTCTGCCCGCATCACCCCCGACCGAGGCAATAACATTCATGAGTAGCGCGCCATGGTCAGCTACGGCACGGCGCATGGCCTCCGCGGCTTCCACAGTGCCCGCATGGAAGGGCACTGTGTAGTTGGAACCGAACACATCCACAAAGACCAGGTCGTAACTTGTGGTGTTGCGGTTGCAGAATACCCGTACATCCTCGTGAAAAATGCGCAAGCGTCTGTCTTCAGGTAGTTGGAAGTATTTTTTGGCAGCAGCTGTCATGCCTGGATCGATTTCCACTACATCCACCTGCAAGTTGTCTGCATTAAGACCACTGCGTCCGGCCAAAAGCCATTTGGGCACGCTATAGCCTCCTCCACCAAGCATAAGCACTCGCTGAGCCTGGGGAACCAGAACTGTCCCCAGGGCATAGAGGCGGGTGTAGTCTAGGGCCAGTTCTGCGGGGTCATCCATGTACATGGCCGATTGGAAGGCGCCAGGGTCGGTGCGCAAATACAAGAGATCGCGGCCAGCCGAGCCTGTTGCCCGACCGATGCGGATATGGTTGTAGGGTGTTTCCAGGCTGACTGTGCCGCCGCTTTCTTCCTGAAAGCGCGTCCAAGACGTGAGGAACCAGCCGCCCAGCAGGATAATCACAAGCAGGCTGACACGGACGCGCAGAGGGCGTGACCAGGCCAGAATAGACAAAAAGAGCATGACAGCGCCGCCGCCCAACAGAATGTGCGTGCTCCTGAACCAGGAAACAAGTGCAAAGCCGCCCAGGAAGGTGCCGGCAATACTACCCAGGGTGGATAAGGCATACAGCCGCCCCACCACACGGCCGGAGGTGGCCAGACCCACTATGCGCAGACGGATGATATATGGCGTCACCATGCCGAAAAAGGTGGCAGGCAGACCAAAGAGCACACAAGCACAAAGGACTGCTGCCAGATACGGATTAATTACCCCTGCCGCTATCCAGGAGGCCACAGGAGCATGCAGGAAGCCGGTCAGGGCCATGCCGATTCCGGCCCAAGCCAGAATAAGAGCCAGACGCCTGGTTGATGCTCCCTGGTCGGCCAGGCGGCCGCCCAGCCATGCGCCCAAGGCCAGGCAGCCCAGAACCACGCCAATAAGACTGGTCCACACCGTGATGGATGTGCCCAGGTGTGGGGCCATGACCCTTGCTCCGGTCATCTCCAGAATCATGACTAGCATGCCACTGATTACAGCAATGCATTCCAGCATATACTCTCCAAGTGCGGTGAATGCTGCAAAGCTCGTCTTTTCCTATCCCTGCCAGCGACTTCCTGCATTTGGAGAGACGCTGCAGCAGGGAGATCTTGTTTGCGAAGTTTTATTATTATACGCTGTCGCAGCGTTATAGGATTGAACACCAATTGTATACGAATATGGTTTTATCTGCGATGAATTTGGGAAAAACACAGGAGTTCTTTACTCGCAGGGCTGCATACACCGTGTTTTCCCCGGAGGGCCTGTCTTGACACTGCATAACGCCATACTTATTATTCTTTCAGATTTGATCGGCCTGGGAGTCGTTTAGTCGGCGCACAGGCGTTTTTTTTATGAAGAATTGATATGGCAAACTAAGGGGGGATAGTGGTGGATGAGAGTAAAAAGCAGGCGGAGGCAGAGGAGGCCGCTCTGTTGGAAGACGATGACCTGTCTGAGGCAGAAGCCATTACAGAGGCAGGGGAGCAGGAGCGGCTCGAACAGGAGCTGGCATCTGTTCGTGATCAACTGCTGCGGGTTGCTGCCGAGTTCGAGAATTACAAAAAACGCATGGAGCGTGAACAGGCCAAAGCCGCTCGCTATGCCGGCGAATACATCCTGCGAGATCTCCTGCCCACTGTGGATAACTTGGAGCGCGCCCTGGAACAGGGCAGCGACGACAATGCGGATTTGGCCGGAAAGCTGCAAGGCCTTTTAGAGGGGATAGAGTTGACCCGTAAGGGACTTTTGGCTGCCCTGGAACGTTTTGGTGTGCAGCCGGTTGAGTCTGTGGGTCTACCCTTCAATGCCAATGAACAGGATGCACTGACCATGGAGGCCAGCAACGAGGTGCCGGCCAACCACGTTCTGCGCGAGTTTGCCAAGGGATATCGTTTCAAGGACCGTATGTTGCGCCATGCCCAGGTGGTGGTGTCCAGCGGCCCGGGTAAATGAATGGGCATGCGGTTCTCCATGCCAAAATGAGTATGTCATTATAATATTACGAGGAAAAGGAGAGAGTAGTTATGGGAAAAATTATTGGTATCGATTTGGGAACCACCAACTCCTGTGTAGCGATCATGGAGGGTGGCGAGCCCAAAGTTATTGAAAATAGCGAGGGTCACCGTACCACGCCGTCCATTGTCGCCTTTACCGACAGTGGTGAGCGTCTGGTGGGCCAAGTGGCCAAACGGCAGGCGGTCACCAATCCAACTCGGACCCTTTTTGCCATCAAACGCCTCATCGGTCGTAAGTTCAACGACTCTGAGGTGAAAAAGTCTGTTGAGGTGAGCCCCTTTGAGATTGTTGAAGGACCCAATGGCGATGCCGTGGTCCAGGTGGAGGGGAAAACCTACACAGCCGCGGAAATTTCTGCGATGATCTTGGGCAAAATGAAGCAGACTGCCGAGGAATATTTGGGCGAGACCGTGACCGATGCAGTGGTCACCGTTCCGGCCTACTTTAACGACGCCCAGCGTCAGGCCACCAAGGACGCGGGCCAGATCGCCGGATTGAACGTGCAGCGCATCATCAACGAGCCAACCGCAGCCTCCCTGGCCTACGGGCTCGACAAAAAAGGCGAGGAGAAAATTGCTGTCTTTGACTTGGGCGGCGGTACCTTTGATATCTCCATACTGGAGATCGGCGACGGTGTTTTTGAGGTGAAGTCCACCAATGGTGATACCTTTCTTGGTGGCGAAGACTTTGACATGCGCATTGTCAATTGGCTGGCCGATGAATTCAAGCGCGACCAGGGCATTGACCTGCGTAACGACAAGATGGCCCTGCAGCGTCTGAAGGAAGAGGCAGAAAAGGCCAAGAAGGAGCTGTCCACAGCCAAGGAAACCGACATTAACCTGCCCTTTATCACCGCAGATGCCAGCGGGCCCAAGCATCTCAACCTGAAGCTGAGCCGTGCCAAGCTCGAGGCCCTGGTGGAGGATCTGATCGACCGTTGCGAAGGTCCTTGTAGAACCGCGCTGAAAGATGCTGGTTTGAGTGCCTCCGAGATTGACGAGGTGATCCTGGTGGGCGGCATGACTCGCATGCCCAAGGTACAGGATAAGGTGAAAGCCATTTTCGGTAAGGAGCCCCACCGCGGCGTCAACCCGGATGAGGTGGTGGCCATGGGTGCTGCCATTCAGGGCGGTGTGCTCAGGGGCGATGTGAAGGATGTGCTCCTTTTGGACGTAACCCCGCTCTCCCTGGGTATCGAAACCCTGGGCGGGGTGATGACCAAGCTGATTGAGAAGAACACCACCGTGCCCACCAAAAAGAGCCAGGTCTTCTCGACAGCAGCCGATAACCAGCCGGCAGTGTCCATCCACGTGCTCCAGGGTGAGCGCGAGATGGCCCAATACAATAAGACCATCGGCCGCTTCGAGCTGGCAGACATCCCGCCCGCACCGCGGGGAGTGCCCCAGATCGAGGTGACCTTTGATCTGGACGCCAACGGCATCCTCTCGGTATCGGCCAAGGATCTGGGCACGGGCAAGGAGCAGTCCATCCGCATTACTGCCTCTTCTGGCCTTTCGGAAGCAGAGATTGAGCGTATGAAAAAGGATGCTGAGCTGCATGCCGATGAGGACAAGAAGCGCAAGGAGCTGGTCGAGGCCAGAAACAGTGCAGACTCCATGATCCACATGACCACCAAGAGCCTGCAGGAGTTGGGCGACAAGGTCGATGCCACCACCAGGAGCAATGTGGAGCAGGAGATCGAAAAGGTAAAGAAGGCTGTTGAGGGCGAGGATACCGATGCCATCAAGAGTGCCACCGAGTCCCTCACCCAGGCCTCGCACAAGCTGGCCGAGATGATGTATGCGCAGGCATCCCAACAGCAGGGTGCAGCCGGAGGCGCTGCTGGTGCATCCCCGGGCGCAGGCCCTGACAAGGGTAAGGATGACGACGATGTTGTCGACGCCGACTTCGAAGAAGTGAAATAAGCGTGTTTTTTTAAGGTGAATCAGGGGGTGTGGAGCAATCCGCACTCCCTTTTTTCTTGGTCAAAATAGCGGGTTTTTGGCCCGCCAGGACAACAGGCACAGCATGCAACGTATTCTTTCAGGTATCCAACCTTCCGGCAAACTCCATATCGGTAATTATTTTGGCATGATGGAACCAATGCTTGCGCATATGGCCACATCCGAACTCTATGTCTTCATTGTGAATCTGCATGCACTCACTTCGGTGCAGGATTCTGAACGCCTGCGTCAGGGCACCCTGGAAGCGGCGGCCGATTTTCTCGCCCTGGGGCTTGATCCGGAGCGCTGTATCTTCTGGGTGCAGTCCGATGTGCCCGAGGTCTGCGAGTTGACCTGGCTGCTGTCCATCGTCACTCCCATGGGGCTTTTGGAGCGCTGCCATTCCTACAAAGACAAGGTGGCCAAAAATATTCCAGCCAGTCATGGTCTTTTTGCCTATCCGGTGCTGATGGCTGCAGATATTTTGCTTTACCAGCCGCACTTGGTGCCAGTGGGTAAAGATCAAAAACAGCATATCGAGGTGACCCGCGACATAGCCATCCGCTTCAACAACACCTTTGGTGACACTTTTCTGATACCAGACGGGGAGATCAGTGAAAACACCGCGGTCATCCCTGGTTTGGATGGGCAAAAGATGTCTAAATCCTATGACAACACCATTCCCATCTTTGCCGATGAAAAAGAGCTCTACAAAAAGGTGATGGCCATTAAGACCGATGCTACTCCAGTGGAAGCGCCGAAGAATCCAGACACCTGCAACCTGTATACACTCATGAAACTTTTTGCACCAAAAGATAAAATGGCCGAGGTGCATGAGCTGTACGTGAATGGCGGCGCAGCCTATGGTTATTTGAAAAAGGATTTGTTTGAGTTGATCAATGCCCGCTTTGCTCCGGCTAGGAAACGTAAGCAGGAACTACTCGACAATCCCGATCATATTCGTCAGATTCTGGCCAAAGGCGCAGACAAGGCACGGGAAAAAGCCAGCAAGACTCTGGAACTGGCCCGCGAAAGGGTAGGACTGAAATATTGATGCGTGGTGATGATAGTCACCGCTGCCGGCTCTTTTGGCTAGGGAGAGAGCTGCTTGTCATGGCATCAGGCCAATCACTCGTTGGTTGGACAAACAGACAAACTCCTTTCAAAACTATTCCACAGAAAAGTGGATAACTGATGGGAATACAGGGAATACAATTGAAAAAACTGCTGCCTTGCATTGTTGGAGCACTTGTCATTGTCTTTACGAGTACCGCATATGCGGCCGATTTGCCCAAGCGGAAAGCAGGCCTTTGGGAACTGCGCACGCACATGGAGGGTCTGCTCAATCTGGGACCCATGCAACAGTGTGTCGATGAGCATACCGACATCTTTACGCAACAGGATTTCCAGGAAGAGACTGCAGACTGCAAGACGATTGACGTGCAAACAACGAACAATAAAGCTGTCATCCGTTCTGAATGTACCGTTGAAGATACGGCTGTGCATTCAGAAGCAGTTTTTGAAGGTTCTTTCGACACCGCGTATAAAGCCACGATTACAACCCACTACAATCCACCGCTTCAGGGAATGTCCACCATGGTCATGATCCAGGAGGCTCGTTGGCTCGGCCCCTGCAAACCAGGGCAGAAACCGGGCAATATAGTTATGCCTGATATGGATTTCGAGGCGGGTAAGAAGCAACTCGAAGAGATGATGCAGGACCCAAAGCTGCAGGAACTGCTGAAGCGCTGATAAGCGGAGAGCTATCGTTTCGGCTATAGAGCTGGCTTGAAAAAACGGCAGCCGGGATCCCTGTTGCCGGAGATCCGCAACAAACGCCGGCAGGCAGTAATGGCCGTAATGCCGGGAGAGGTCATTGCAATGGCGACTGATCCTGCCCGTTATGAATAGGCACGCAATTAAGCACTTTTGAGAGCCTCAAACGCCATGCTGCAGATAAAATGTGTTTTGCCATAAGACTTTGGTAGGCGCTCGAATGGCACTGGCTGCCGCGATCTGAATGCAGGATAATGTCCTGTGGGCATGTTGCGCCGCCAAAGTGCCATTTGCAAAGCCTCACACACAAGCCCGGCGGTCATACGCTCTGAGAAAGCCCAGCCAACGACCAGCCGTGAATAGGTCCATTGAAAAGTAGAGATTTCTGGAAAAATTGCTGCTTGTCACAAATTCTTGAGGGGACAAGAGTCGCAGCGGGGGTTGGTTTTTTTGCAGAATTGCTTGCCGGTTTGTACCAGCAGGGCGTGGAATTCGCCGTACATGTCTGTATCCGGAGGAAAGCAGTCCATGAACAGTTCCTGGAGGGCGTGGTAATCGCATTCCTCGTCTATGAGATCGTGGCGCAAGAGGATGCGGTGGGTGTAGGCATCCACCACGAAAATGGGCTTGCCTGCGGCGTATAAGATGATGGAGTCTGCGGTTTCCGGTCCAATACCCTTTACTGTGAGTAGCTGCTGGCGCAGTTCAGGCAGCGGCAGAGAAAAAAGGGCATCCAGGTTTCCCTTGTACTGTCCGTTGATGAGGGCAAGCAGGTTATACAGGCGACTAGCCTTGATATTGTAGTAACCGGCTGGGCGGATGTACTCAGCAAACAGTGCCTGGGGCAGGTCCAGCAGTGCAGGCAGGTCGAGCAGTCCCGCTCCTTTCAGGTTGGCAATGGCCTTCTCGACATTGTTCCAATTGGTATTTTGGGTGAGGATGGTTCCTACCACCACCTCAAAGGCACTCTCACCCGGCCACCAGCCCTGTGGACCAAAATGCGCCAACAGTTTTTGATAGAGCGTGTTCAGCCGTTCAGCTTGAGTGGGCATGAAGTGTGGCGCTGCGGGTTTATGGCGTGATGGCGTGGCCGTCGCCCAGGCAGATGCCGATGTCGCGTGCGGTGAGCACCTTGTCGCTTTCCAGGTCCACCTTCTTGCGCCTGCGGATGGCCTCGGCAATGGGTACGGCAGTCATATTCGGCGGTACCCAGGCCACCATGTGGTCATAAACTTTGGCTTGGGCCATGCGTACAGCAGCGGCACCAAAGCGCAGGGCGAGCAAACGATCGAAGTTGGTTGGTGAGCCGCCCCGTTGCAAATGGCCCAGTACCAGGGAGCGGGTGTCTTTACCTAGCCGCTGTCGGATCTGATTGGCGACCCATTCTCCTATGCCGCCCAGCAGCAGCTCTGTCCGCCCGATTTCTCCGGTTCCCTTGCTGATCACTTCACCGCCCTGGGCCCGGGCGCCCTCGGCAACCACCACGATGGAGTAGTGTTTTTCGTGCAGTTCGTTTTCTGCGATTTTGCTGCAAACCGCTTCCATATCAAAGGGAATCTCAGGGATGAGGATAACATCCGCACCACCGGCAATCCCTGAGTAGAGGGCAATCCAGCCGGAATCCCGGCCCATGACCTCAACCACCATTACCCGGTCGTGTGATTTGGCCGTGGAATGGAGCTTGTCTATGGCGTCGGTGGCCGTGGAAACCGCAGTGTCAAAACCAAAGGTGCGGTCCGTTGCTTCCAGGTCATTGTCGATGGTTTTGGGCACTCCAATCACCGGCATGCCTTTCTGGGCGAAACGATGGGCGATTTCCAGACTGCCATCGCCACCCACTGCAATGTGGCAGGAAAAGCCCATGCGCAGGAAGCCGCGCATGATCTTGTCCGAGATGTCCACAATCTGGATTTCACCTGCCAGGTTCTCCACGGGCTTGGCAAAGGGGTTGCCCTTGTTGGTGGTGCCCAAGATGGTACCACCCTGGGTGAGGATGCCTTCGACACAGTCTGGGGTGAGGCGTACCAACTCATCCTTGTCCAGAAAGCCGCCATAACCGTACCTGCTGCCATATACTTCCCAGCCTTTGCGCGTGGCAGCATTGACCACCGCAAAAATGACTGCATTCAGCCCGGGCGCGTCACCGCCACCTGTGGATATAACCAGCCTGTCGCTCATAATAATTTCACAAAAAAGCAAGTATTTTCTGAAGAAGTAGCATAGCATGAACTAGCCGGCTTGGGCTAGTTTCTCTGCTGTTCTACTTGCTATCGGACGAATTAGAGTTCAGATGTACAATGTGGACAGCGGGTAGCCTGGATGGGGATACTGCTGAAACATTTCGGACAGTCTTTAGTGGTGGCTTCCGGTGCCGGCTCCTGCTTTTTCAATCGATTCATTTGTTTAATAATCATGAAAATAGCAAAGGCAACAATGAGGAAATCAAGCACAGTGTTAATGAACATGCCATAGTTGAGGGTGACAGCTTCAGCTTCGGCGCTTTTTTCCTTTAAGGTCAGGGCCAGGTTCGAAAAATCCACATTGCCCAGTAAGAGGCCAATGGGGGGCATAATCACATCGTTGACCAACGAGGTAACAATTTTACCGAAAGCGGCACCGATGATGATACCAACCGCCATGTCAACTACATTGCCACGCATGGCAAATTCTTTGAATTCCTTCAGCATGCCCATAATGCTACCCTCCTGTTTTAAATTTTGTGAGGAAAGTGTTTAAAAGGCCTCCAGTTCCCTACTGTGGCATCTGGAAGCAGATGGCGGATTGTAGAGAGAAGATGGTACTTTGACAATGGCTTTTTTTAAGGCTGAAATTTCATTTCTGTGTTGATCTGTTTGCTGACCGGTTTTGGCTTGGCGTGCGCGATGTCGCGATGTGTAAGAAAGGGCCGGGTCTGCATCCACATCCGGTTGACGTGTCCTGCATCTGTTCTTATGGTAGCACTATCTGAACATTGAACGGCAGCTGATGGTCAGCCGAGCCGGTATATTTTGAAAATACGGAGGAAAACAATGTTTGAAGTAACGGATACAGCGGTCAGCAACCTGACCCAATATCTGAGCCAGAATAAAATTGAGTCGCCGGTGCGGGTGGCTCTGATGCAGGGTGGGTGAAGCGGTCCCTCTTTGGGTTTGGCTCTGGATGAGCCAAGGGATAACGACAAGGTCTTCGAGGAAGGAACTCTCAAGTTTGTAGTGGAAGATCAGCTTCTTGCACGTTGCGGCTCCATTAAGGTGGATTTTATCGAAGCAGGCTATCGTTCTGGTTTTTCCATTACTGCAGCCAATCCTCTAGGTGGAGGAAGTTGCAGCGTAAGCGGGTCCTGCGGTGGTTCCTGCGGATAAACAGGTAGATTGAATTGTTTGCCGCTCCTTAAAACCTTGCTTGTCCTGTATGTGGGAGGTAGAAGCACTGTGAGGATTTTTTAACTAGTGAAAAATACATCAAGACGCGTAGGTGAACAACATGCAAGGAGCACAAGTGTTTGAAATTACAGAGACAGCGGCAAACAATTTAAAGGCGTATTTTGAACAGAACAAGGTGGACTCCCCGGTGCGGGTGGCTCTGATGCAAGGGGGATGCAGTGGTGCAGCCTTGGGGCTGGCCTTGGATGAGCCGGGAGAAAACGACAAGGTTTTCGAGGAAGGAACTCTCAAGTTTGTAGTGGAAGATCAGCTTCTTGTACGTTGCGGCTCCATCAAGGTGGACTTTATCGAAGCAGGCTATCGTTCTGGTTTTTCCATTAGCTCGGCCAATCCCGTGGGTGGTGGAGGTTGCGGTACCTGCAGCGGTTCCTGCGAATAACCCCGGGCAGGAATCTGTTGACACTGCTTCTGCTCTCCTTTATTGTTAGAAAGATTGCGAGAAGGAGACCTGCTCTGGGTCTGAATTCGCAGACTGATAACTTCAAAAAGGAGGACCATGTTATGAAAAAAATTATGGCCGTACTGATGGCAGCTGCCTTTGTATTTTCCGCTGGCACCGCTTTTGCGAGGTCTGGCTGCACAGTAGAAGCAGTGGAAGACGGCAAGGTTACTTTGAACTGCGAAAAGACAGATAAAATAAAAGTTGGTGATAAGGTAACCCTTCGTGTTGCCAAGAAGTTGGAAGGCTGCTAAGAACTGACCAGGTTGTACTTGGTACAGAGCGGGTCCGTCATGGCGGCCCGCTCTTTTTTTATGGAGTCATCCTGTTTTTCACCAGAGGTGGAGATGGATCCGCAAACCCTGCCCCCGGATGCACGGGTCGTGTATGAGAAGATTAAAGCGCAATACCAGGTGCATTTTGAACCATTGACCGTGCAAGAGCATCGGCTCAATATCTTGCGAATGAGCGATCTTGAGCAGATTTTAGATGGCAAGAATCCGCTCAAGGATGTTGCGGCCTTTCCCTTCTGGGTGAAAATATGGGAGGCGTCCCTGGTGCTGGCCGATCTGTTGCTAGGCTTGCCACACAAAGAGCAGACAACGCTTTTGGAGTTGGGCGCCGGGCTTGGTGTACCCGGTCTGGCTGCTGCAAAGGCCGGAGTCAAGGCGAGCTTGAGTGATTATGAGGAGCATATTCTCGACTTTCAACGGGTCAATGCCGCGGCAAGTGCTATAGATGATGTTTCTTTCATCTTGCTGGACTGGAAAAACCCACCTGAAGACCTGCCCAAATTCGATGTGCTTGCCGGTGCGGAGATTTTGTTCCGAGAAGAATTTTTTCAGCCGCTTTTGCAGGTGATGCGCAGGGCGCTTAAACCCGGTGGTGTTGTCTATCTGGCCCACGATGTCCGGCGCCAGAGCCTGCATCCGTTTTTACAGATGGCTGAGAAGGACTATGTTATTTCTGTTGTAAAAAAACGCTTGAAAAGTCTTGAGGAAGATAAAACCATCCTCCTCACTCGACTGCAGCCACGCAGCTGATGCGGCTGCATCCTGCAGCGGTATTGGTTTTCATCCGTCACTTTTTGTTTGTACCATGGTGCCATGTATCCCGTGAATCTTGCGCTGCAAAAGAAGTTGTGCGTGGTTGTCGGTGGTGGATCGGTGGCGGAACGCAAGGTGTTGGGACTGCTTGATGCTGGCGCTTTGGTGCGCGTGATTAGTCCGGAGTTGACGCCTGCTTTGCAAAACCTTGCCCAGGAGGGACGCATTGCCTGGTTGCAGAAAACATTTGCAGCAAGTGAAGGGGCCGCAGGAAACGCTCCAAATGACTTGCCCGACTTGGCTGGTGCCTTGCTGGTTTTCGCAGCTACGTCTGTACCTGCGGTACAGGGCGCAGTACTGGCGGCAGCACAGCAGGCAGGTTGCCTGGTGAATGTGGCGGATGCACCGGCACAATGTGACTTTCATGTGCCAGCAGTAGTGCGCCGTGGTGATCTGCTGTTCACGGTCTCCACCTCAGGAAAAAGCCCAGCCTTGGCTGCTGCGCTCAAGAGCCGATTGGAGCGGGAAATAGGAGTGGAATACGCCCGGCTGGTTACGCTGCTCGGCGTGCTGCGTAGCGAGGTGCTGGCCTTGCCCCTGTCCGGTGCAGAAAAAAAGATGCTGTTTCAAAAACTGTTGGACAGCGATATAATTCAGTGGATTCGGGAAGAGCGTAAAGATTTGCTCGCTGCCCATGTGCAGGAAATACTCGGCCATCTGGTGCCGATTGAACCCGCGCTCCATAGGCTATGGACTAACGAAACACCATGAGTTTTTTACTCTTTCAAGTAAGCCTCATTCTTTACCTGCTGGCCACGGCAGCATATCTGGTCTTTTTTTTCAAGGAAAGGGCAGCAATACGCAAAAATGCTCGCCTGCTCTTTATCTTGGCCTTTGCTCTGCACAGCATCACCATTATCGTCCGCTACTTCGAGGCTGGTTATACTCCCATCACCACCCGCCACGA
This sequence comes from Desulfobulbaceae bacterium, assembly GCA_013201405.1. GTDB lineage: Bacteria > Desulfobacterota > Desulfobulbia > Desulfobulbales > Desulfobulbaceae > Desulfobulbus. The sequence continues at coordinate 18,979 of JABMJC010000016.1, read as the reverse complement.
AACCATATCCTTTTTTGCCTGGTCTTTGGGCTGTTGCTACTTGAGTTTTTGCTGGCGCTACGGAGTAAAAAACCTGGGTGCCTTTGTCAGCCTGCTGGTTTTGACGCTGATGAGCCTGGCAGCCTTTGCCCCGCGGGCCACGGTTTCTCTTTCACCCCAGTTGCAATCCGGTTGGTTGCCGGTGCATGCTTCTTTGTCTCTTTTGGCCTACGGCTTTTTTGCCTTGGCCGGTGTTGGCGGCCTGATGTACCTACTGCAGGAGCGAACCATCAAGCGCAAACGTTTTGGCCTGTTTTATAGCCGTCTGCCCTCATTGGAAGCCCTGGATACCCTCAACCACCACTGTCTGAGCGTGGGCTTTCCCCTCTTGACCCTGGGCATGATCACTGGTTCCCTTTGGGCGAAACAGGCGCTGGGGAGCTACTGGCGCTGGGATCCCATGGAAACCTGGACGCTCATCACCTGGTTGCTCTATGCTGCACTCATCCACCAGCGTTTCACCGTGGGTTGGCGCGGCCGCCAGGCTGCCCTGCTCAGCATTGCCGCCCTAGTGGTCGCCTTGTTCACCTTTTGGGGCGTTTCTGTCTTTTTTACTGGCTACCATGGCAGTTTTTCCTGACACCATTGCCTTAATCGGCGTCAATCACAAGACAGCGTCGCTAGATCTACGGGAGCGACTCGCCTGTACTGCCGGTTATGAAGGGCCCCTGGCTGCCCTGTCGCGCCTGGAGAGCCTCAAGGAGTACTATCTGCTCTCAACCTGTAACCGGGTGGAAATAGCCTTTGTAGGAGATGATGTCCGTCGCGGTCGTACAGAGATCCTGGCTGCATTGTTTGCCCCCAGGGTGAAGGCCGCAGAGTTGGAGCCGCATGTCTATCAGTACGAGCAGAGCAGAGCGGTTGAGCATCTCTTTCAGGTGGCAGCCAGTTTGGATTCCATGGTGGTGGGCGAGGCGCAGATTCTTGGCCAGATGAAGGAGGCCTACCGCATTGCGGCCAAAACCGGCGGCACCGGACTTGTTTTGAACAAGCTGCTGCACAAATCTTTTTCCGTGGCCAAACGGGTGCGTACCGAAACACGCATCGGTGCAAGTGCGGTTTCCATCAGCTATGCAGCGGTGGTACTGGGTCGTAAAATTTTTGGCGATTTGACCAATAAGCGGGTCTTGCTCATTGGTGCCGGTGAAATGGCAGAGTTGGCAGCCGAGCACCTGCTCAACCAGGGGGTGGCCTCGGTTGTGGTCGCCAACCGCACCCTGGAGCGCGCAGTCAGCCTGGCCAGACGTTTTCGTGGCAGCGCCATTGCCCTGGCTGAGTTGCAGGGACAGCTGCAGCATGTGGACGTGATAATCAGCTCCACCGGTGCCTCGGAGCTGATCCTGCGCAAGGAGGATGTGCGACGGGTGATGCGCGGTCGCCGCAACCGGCCGCTCTTTTTCATTGATATTGCCGTGCCCCGCGATTTAGATCCAGCCATCAACGAGCTGGATAATGTCTACCTGTACGATATCGATGATCTGCAAGGGGTGATCGAGCTGAATCGGGCCGATCGTGAACGGGAGGCGGTCAAGGCCGGTCGCATCATCGCAGAAGAGGTGCTCAAGTTCGAACGCTGGCTGGAAAACATGGCCTCGACCCCCACCATCATCCAGTTGCGGAACCTGATGGAAGATATTGTCCGCAGCGAGGTGGACAAAACTGCTGGCCGCATTGGGGCAACCAGCACGCTCCAGCAGGAGGCCTTGGAAAAGATGGCCCTGGCCATTGCCAGCAAGATGCTCTACCATCCGCTCAAATACCTGAAGGCAGAAGATCACTGCCTCAGTTTGGAGGAGCGTATTCATACCGTGCGCACCGTCTTTGATCTGGACGAGGCCGCTGATCAGGCGCAACCTGGAGGGCCATCCCATGCATGACGAACGTTTGCTTATTTTGGAAGAAGAAGTGCTGTTGGTGCGCCATTCCGGCGAAATTCCCGAGGTGGCCCTGCATGCAAGCCTGTATTATCTGCAGGAGGATGAAGAGGGCCCGCAACTGCTGTTGAGCGCCGAAGAGGAGCAATTGCTGGAGCAGGCTGCGGCTGAGCGCTACGAAGAAATTATTCGGCGCGATCTCGACCTGGCCAACCGGGATTTGCGCCTTTTCCGCGGTATCCGCCGCGCCGAGGAGAACTGGCGGCGCTATGTTCGTTTTTGCGAAAAGAGCCGCATCGATGCAGATCCTCTCAGGCAGGAGGTAGGCCAGGCCCTGTGCGCCTATCTCAAGCAGGAACACGATGAGGTGGCGAGGGGACAGCGCAGCCCGTCGGTGAACTGCCCACAGGAAACAGTGCGGGCTCTGGCCGCTGCTCTGCAACTGCGGCCAGAGGCATTGCCCGCAGGCTGGGAATGCCTCTGCGCAGAAAAGTAAATTTCAATAACGGCGGATATTGTAACTGTTCGCCAGCAAGTTGGCCTAGTATCGGCAGCGTAAAGGCCGGGTAGCCTGAAAGGGGGTTACCGCCTCGTTTATTACAGCTCCCGCTTCAACTCCATTTTCTGCCTTGATGGAGCAGCGCGAGTGTATCTTTTTGTACATCTTCCAGCGAACATCAATGCCGGAAGGAGCGTCTGCCGGTGAACATCATGGCCACCGGTGGGTCGGCCTGGTTGCAGGCCTCAATGGATTCAAAATCGCGGATGGAGCCGCCTGCCTGCAAAATAGCGGTGGCGCCTGCGCGGATGCCCACATCAGCAGCATCGCGGAAGGGGAAAAAGGCGTCTGAGATCATTACCGATCCTGCCAGGCCAGCCTTGTCGTGTTGCACCTGGGCGTCGATCTGTTCTTGGTCGCCACGGTCGCGTTGCCCCTGCTGTACCTCTGTTGCCATCTCCATATAGGGCAAACCAAAAGTGTCGAAGCACAGGGCATCGGCATAGTTGCGCTGCGCCTTGAGCACCGCGATTTCCGCTACTCCCACTCGGTCCTGCTCGCCTGCACCAATACCCACGGTGCAGCCGTTTTTGACAAAGAGCACCGAGTTGGAGGTCACGCCATGCTCCACTGCCCAGCCAAAGAGCATGTCGTCAACCTCTTGGCTGCTGGGCTGACGCAGGCAGGCATAATCCTGTCCCTTGTAGTGCGCCGTGGCGGGCAGCAGGTCGCTGGCTGTACGGATGCGGTTGAGTGCTGATTGCTGCACAATGATGCCACCATCAATCAATGATTTGAAATCCAGAAAACGTGTGTGTTCATAGGCAGCCAGGCGTTCGATGGCAGCAATGCGCAGGATGCGCAGGTTTTTGCGGCGGGCGAGGATGTCCAACACGCCCTCTTCATAATCAGGGGCACAGACCACCTCCAGGTAGTTGGCGGCCATGAGTTCGGCAGTGGCGCGATCCAGCGGCCGATTGACCACCACGGCACCACCAAAGGCTGCGATACGGTCGGCCCGATTGGCACGGCTGTAGGCTTCAGACAGGTTCGCGCCCAGGGCTGCACCACTGGGGTTGTTGTGTTTGAGGATGACCGCTGCCGGTGTATCCATCAGATATTTGAGGATATTGAGGCCGTTGTCCACATCGGTGAGATTGATTTTGCCGGGATGTTTGCCCACCTGTGGCATGTCGGCTTCGCGCAGCGCACTGACCAGGCCCCGGCCTGGTTCGATGAACTGGCAATCGCCCAGAATGAGGTTGCCATTTACCAGCTCATAAAGGGCTGCCTCCTGATCCGGGTTTTCGCCATAGCGCAAACCGCGCTCTTCCAGCTTGCCCTGCTCATCCGGAATCGCCCAGGTTTTCTTACGATAGACCAGGGTCTCTTCGCCTAGAGTGATGCGCATCTCCAGGGGAAAGGAGTCGCCCAGCAGGGTGGAATACATCTTTTTCAAATCGCTCATTGCAAGGCCTCAAAAAACGTTGATAGGGGTTCAGCGCAACAGGTCGGCAGGGTCCTGTAGCAGGCTGTGGGCGTACATACCGTGTGGATCGTTCTTTTCCAGTAAAAAACCGTAGCGGCTGTACACGTTGCTCTGCAGCATCTGGGTAACAGGGTGAGATTGACCCAGCCAGGCTTTCAGTCGTGTTTGTAGAGTGGTGCCAACCAGGGAAAATTGTTCCAGGAAAGAGGTACTCTGACGCAAATAGATGGTGTTTTCCGGTGGCACTTTGGCCAGTTTGGCAGCCACGGCCACGGCCTCTTCCAGGCCGCCCAGGCTGTCGACCAGTCCGAGTTGCAGGGCGGTGGCACCATCCCATACCCGGCCTTCGGCAATGCGCTCCACCTCGGCCACGGTTTTTTTACGACCTTCGGCAACCACTTCCAAAAAACGGCGGTAACCATAATCCACATTCATCTGGAAGGCTGCCTCGTCCTCCGGGTTCATACCGGTGGCAAGGTTGGCTGGTAGTCCCACACTGCCCGCGCTGAGACCATCACCATATACGCCAATGCGTGCAAGAGAGTGCTCAAAAGTGGGAACAGCCCCGAAAATACCGATGGAGCCGGTCAGGGTGGCAGGAGAAGCCACGATGTGATCGGCATCGGCTGCCAGCCAGTAACCGCCGGATGCGGCCAAGGCCCCCATGGAAACCACCACGGTTTTGCCTGCCTGTCGGGTTTGCAACAAAGCCTGGCGGATGAGTTCCGAGGCAAAGGCGCTGCCACCGCCGGTGTTGAGCCGCAGGACCACGGCCTTTATTGCTTTGTCTTTGCGTGCCTTCTCAATCAGGGCCAGGAGCGGTTCCGAGCCGATCTGACCGATAGCGCCCTTACCCTGCACAATGTTGCCCGAGGCATTGATAATGGCGATCTGCGCTGCGGCGTCCCGGCTACCGCTGTAGGATGGGGTCAGGGTTTGCAGGTACTGGCCAAAAGATACGGCCTTGAACTCCTGCTGGTCGCTGCCTGGGCCCACCATCTGCCGCAATTCCCGCAGCATCTCGGGTTTGGTTTTGAGAGCATCGACCAGTCCCATGTCAAGAGCAGCCTGGGCGCGGTTGCCGCCGGCTGCCCTGAGACTGGTGTTTCTGTTGAGGATGCGGTCCTGCAGGACAGGTGTATCAAGCGTGCGTTCCCGGGCAATATCCCCGCTGTACAGGTTCCAGAGATTTGTCAACCAGGCTTGGCTGGCCTCCCGGTCGGTCGGTGACATATCGTTGCGGATCAATGGTTCAATGGCACTCTTGTAGGTGCCAACCCGGAAAATATGCATATTGACTGCCAGTTTGTCCAGCAGCTCCTTGATGTAGAGTTTGAAGAGGGAAAAACCACGCACATCCACCGAGCCCATGGGATTGAGCCAGATCTGGTCTGCCCGGGAAGCCAGATAGTACTGTGCCTGATCGAAACTGTCGCCCAGGGCGATGATCTGCTTACCTTGGCTTTTGGCCTGGCTCAGGGCTGCGCCCACCATCTGCAACTGATCCAGACTGGCTGCACCTAGTTTGTCCAGATCAAGTACCAGGGTTTTGATGCGCGCATCGGTGGCAGCGGTCCTGATACCGTCCAGGAGATCCTGCAGAAAGACCTCCTCTTCCAGGGGAATGCCAAGCAGCTTGTTGACTGGTTGGGTCAGGGGCCGCATGAGTGAGCGTTCCTCGACAATATTGCCCTTTGGGTTGATGATCAGGGCGCTGCCTGCAGGGATGTTGATGGATGGTGTGTATAAGAGGCCAAGGAGCATGATGGCCAGCACGCTTAGAAAAAGGAGATTGGCCAGTACCGTGGTGCCAACCCGGACAAAGCGCCATACCAGGCGGAAGGGCAGAAAGAGCAGGGCAAAAAGACGTTTCATAAGGACGTGCCAGAAAAGAGGATATGGGGATGGGTGTATTGGTACATGTGTATAACGCCATGCCCTCTGTGCTGGCATGGAGCGGCACGGCCTTTTTTCGTGATTGTTGTGGAGTTTGAGTGGTGCAGCTACCTTAGCCAGGATTAAAATTAGCCAAGATGAAAAAACTTCAACTGGCAAACACCATACCACGCTTGTTAGAGCAGGAAAACCCCGGAAGTAAAATTGCTTTTCTGTTTGCCGGTATCACAGCTGAAATTGTCTTGACCAGTTCCGGATTGCTTGGGTAGTCTTGTCTAGTTTGTTCTGGTGGGTGCAGCATTGGTGCGGAGGGTTTCCCCGGCTTGCTGCCCGTCTGTGCAAACGGTAGTATACGCGTTGCCTGAGAAACCATAAGAGACCATAAGAAACCCCAGCCGAGCGTTGCTGTTCACTGAGTTGTCAGGAGGAACTTTATGCCACACTTATCCATGTCCCACATGATTTTTGGGGTCGTTGTCCTGGCCCTGCTCAGTCTGAGCACGGGCTGTTCGCAGAGGATGTATGGCGCGGTACAGTTTGAATCATTACCTGCCGGGGCAGAGGTAGTGAACCTGAGGGATGATGCCACCTTGGGCCTCACGCCCATCCTTGTCACCTGGGAGAGCAGCAGTGGTGAGCCCGAATATGTGACAGTGCAAATGCGCAAGGCCGGCTACCTTGAGGAGATCACCTCGTTTTGGCTCAATACCCGTCACAAATCCCGGGAAGCGGCCCAGGCCGAGCCGCAGCCGATCAATGTCATTCTGAAAGCAAGGAAATAACCATGCAACAATACGTCTTCCATAGTGCAAGCGGCAAACGTTATGTGCCTTTTCTTGTCGCGCTTGTGATCATGACCCTGCTCAGCGCCTGCGGCAGCAGGGTGGTGTCGGTTCGTTTCAAGGTGAACTCGGCACCAGAAGGAGCCTATGTGCTCTATCAGATTCAGGCGACTGGAGCTGAATGTGCCGGTAAATGGATATATATTGGCAACACTCCGTTGCAGGGGATGTATCAGTTTAACAGGGATCAACTCCGGAAAAACGACAAGATCGCCCTGCGGGTCATGCAGCAGGGTTATATGGATCAAACCAAGGAATGGGTCGGCTCTTCCTTTTACGAGGAGGCCAAGGGTAAAGGAGTTATTTTCTGGACGCCTGATATGATTCCAGCCGGGGTGAAATAATCGGGAGGACTTTATCATGTTGGTTGATGGCCGGCCGTATCGTTCGATCTGGTCTGCTGCAGACGGTGAGGGGGTGGAGATTATCGATCAGACCCTGTTACCCTTTGTCTTCCGGGTGGTGCGTTTGGCCACCCTGGCCGATGCAGCCCATGCCATCCGGGATATGCAGGTGCGGGGCGCACCCCTGATCGGCGCCACTGCCGCCTACGGTATCTGGCTTGGCCTGCGGGAAGGGCTCAGTAAGGCGCATCTGACTGCCATGGCCGCAGAACTGATTGCCTGCCGGCCCACGGCAGTGAATCTGCGTTGGGCAGTGGAGCGGATGCTGGCCCACCTTGTACCCCTTCCCGAACAGGAACGACGTGCCGCTGCCTTGGCCGAGGCAGAACTCATCTGTACGGAAGATGTGCGCACTAATGAGGCCATTGGTCAGCATGGCTTGACGCTCATTGAAGAGATCTGGCGCAAAAAGGGAGAACAGGGCACAGTCAACCTGCTCACCCACTGTAATGCCGGCTGGCTGGCCACGGTGGATTGGGGCACAGCCCTGGCCCCGGTGTACGCTGCGGCGGCAAAGGGCATTCCCATGCACGTGTGGGTGGATGAAACCAGGCCACGCAACCAGGGCGCCTCGTTGACCGCATGGGAGCTCGGCAAGGCGGGCATTGCCCACCAGCTTATCGTTGATAATGCAGGCGGTCATCTCATGCAGCATGGCATGGTCGATCTGTGCATTGTCGGCTCCGACCGCACCACCGCCTCCGGTGATGTCTGCAACAAAATCGGCACGTATCTCAAGGCCTTGGCCGCACAGGCAAACAAGGTACCCTTTTATGTAGCTCTGCCCGGCTCCACCGTGGATTGGCAGCTGCACGACGGGGTGGCAGACATTCCCATAGAGGAGCGCAGTGAAAACGAAGTTCTCTTTATGCAAGGCAGGGATGAACAGGGTACTGTGCGGCGGGTGGGTATAGCGCCTGCGCAAACCCGGGCTTTTAATCCTGCCTTTGATGTCACTCCAGCGCATTTGGTGAGCGGCTTGATCACCGAGCGCGGGCTGTGCGCAGCCAGCCAGGAAGGATTGCGCCAACTGTATCCGGAACAGGTGCATGACTGAACTGAGCGAACAAGAGCAGCGCCAGGCCCTTTTGGCAACAGCCCTGGCCATGAACAACCTGGGGCTCAACCAGGGGTCATCCGGCAACCTCAGCCTGCGGATGCCAACCGGTATGCTCATCACCCCGTCGGCATTGCCCTATCATCGCTGTTCGGCAGAGGACATGGTGCTGGTCGCTTGGGATGGGGTAGTGCAGGGCGGCGATCGGCAGCCTTCTTCGGAATGGCGTATGCACTACGATATCTATCGTGTCTACAGGGAGGCACAGTGCATTTTACATGCGCATGCGCCCTGGTGCAGTACCCTGGCCTGCCTGGAACGTGGTATTCCCGCCCAACACTACATGGTTGCCCTGGCCGGAGGAGAAGATATCCGGTGCACACCCTACGCCCCCTTTGGCACGCAGGAACTTTCCGATGCTGCTCTTGCCGGTTTGCAGGGTCGCACTGCCACGCTTTTGGGGCATCATGGTCTTGTCTGTTATGCGGAGACCTTGGATCAGGTCTTGGCCCTGGCCTGCGAGGTGGAATTTTTGGCCAGGGTGTATGGACAAAGCCTGCAGATCAGCCACACCCCTCCCCTTTTGCCAAAAGAGGCCATCCAGCCGCTGGTGGCTCGCTTTAGCGCGTATAAAAATCTGGGTAAAAAATAAAGCTTTGTCTGTCCTTGGCCCACCCTTGCGATGGATCGTTGCCTCCACCGTGCAGTAGAGATGTATGACAAGCACAAGATTTCCGCATTTGCTTCATCCGTAAACAACTTGAATTGACCATCATCATGCGCATTGTATTCCTGTTTGCCATCTTGCTCTGTGCCACAACAGCCCAGGCCAAGATCCCGGCTACACCGATTATGACCCTCTACCGTTTCAATGGCCCGGCCAGTATCCCCTACTATGAAATTGCCTCGTTCCGCCAAAAAGGACCTGTTGCTCCTGCCGGTAGCTTGGCCCAGGGAACTTCTGTGGCACCCTGTCTGGTGGTGGCCGGGGGAAAACCGCTCACCGATGCGCGTGGTGTACCCTATGTGGGTTTTCAGGTGATTGTTGATGCCCGCACTGCCACGCCGGCCTCAGCTGCGCGCTTTGTGGCTGCCCGACAAGAACGGCAAGGGATGTTGGTCAACAACCACCACTGCTCGGCTGATGTGCGCCATGTGCTCGATGTGCGTAACCTGTACGATATGAGCAAGCCACCGCTTTTTGATCCGCCTTCTGTTGCAGCGCCTCAGGCAAAACGAGCGGCACCGACCAGCAGGGCAGACCACATTGTGCGTGCCTTCCATAACTCCTCCTACTGCAGCCAGGTTAACCGCCGGCTCACTAACCGCCGCGCAGCCCTGCAGGCTGCCTGGGAAGGCTTCATGCGTGAGGGCCGCAAGCACTGGCCCCAGGCACTTTTGGAGCGCGCCCGCCACCTGGACTACACAATGCGTACCGCCCTATTCGAGGGCCATCTGGAACGTGGCTGTAATGCTTATGGTGCCTGCGAGCGCAACATTGTTGCCTTGTCCATCCGTAACCGCGGTCGTGAATCGTGTCTGCAGCGCCAGGGATGTACGGCACCAGGGGATTTTGTCGGCGTGGCCAGCGCTGTGTCGCAATACAATATCTGGGATGAGTATCTGACGCAGATTTCTGGACTGACCAGCTGTTTTTTGCGCGATGACCTTGCTGGCCCAAGCAGGACCAGCGGGCGTGATTCTGCCCGGTTACAGCAGTTGTACAGGCAGAACGTGGCTGATGTGGAGCGCATCCTCTACGGCGATGATCGCGATCTGCAGCAGATCTTTCCCAACAATAGCCTGGCAGATCTCAAGGGCTTGAAGCATTACTATCATGCCCCGGCCATGGGCAAGTGTTTTCCCCAATATCAACGCATCGAGTACATGTCTGGCGCCGTGGCCCAGCGGGGCAGGGATTTTGCCCTGATCGCCGACACCCGTATCCAGGTGGGGAGCAAGATCGGGGACGCGTACCGCTTCCGCAGCTTTCAGGTACACAGTGGCCCGCAACAAGATGAGGTGCGAGTGGTCGACAACTATCCGGGTTTTGTGGTGGATGCGCGCCGGGTTACCCTGCAGGCGACCAGCCGTTGCACGCCCTATGGTATTCCGGCTGGCTGCAACTTTTCTGCCATTGGCCGCTACCGGCGAACTCCCTCCTGGGTGAACAGCGGCCGGCCGATTGCCGTGCAGTGCCGGGTGGTTAGCCAGGGCGAGCAATGCCAGGGTACAGCCACACCACAGACAGCCCGGGTCGGTGGAGTCTGCGATACTGAAATGCGGCCCTTTACCGGTATCAACTAGTACGGGGAAAATATAGGTGAAACCAGGTGCAGCCGCTTAAAAACAATCGCCAACCTTGGCGCGGATATAGTCGTTTTTCAGCATCACGTACCGTTTCCAGGAGGCACGGAATTCCTCTACCTGCGCATCGCTGATCTCGCGTACCACCTTGGCCGGTGCACCCATAATAAGCGAGCGCGGGGGAAAGACTTTGCCGCCGGTGACCACCGAACCTGCAGCCACGAGGGACTCCCGGCCAACAACTGCGCCATCCAGCAAAATGGCCCCCATGCCGATGAGGCACAGGTCTCCCACGGTGCAGCCGTGCAGAATCACCCGGTGGCCGACCGTGACCTCAGAGCCGATGATGGTGGGATAGCCATCACTGTCGCTGCGTTCCTCGCCCTCGTGCTGGGTGATGTGTAGAATGCAGTGATCCTGGATATTGGTACGGTCGCCGATGCTGATTCGGTGTACATCGCCACGCACTATCACCCCGAACCACAGGGATACATCTTCACCGAGCACTGCGTCGCCAATCAGGGTGGCATTGGGGGCAATCCAGCTGCCTTTGCCCACCTGGGGCTGGTACTGTTTGTAGGGCAGTATCATGATTCTACTCCTTGGTTGTACGTTTTTTGAGATTCCCCCTCTGACGGTGCAAGGCCAGCCATCATCTGGGGGATGCGAGCAATGCTCTTTTGGTCGTGTCTGGCCATTATGGCCACGAGCTTCCCCCGGAACATGACACCGATGCGGTCCGACAGGGCCAGGGCTTCGGCGAGATCACCGGTAACCAGCAGAATGCCTGCCTGTTCCCGGGCCTGGAGCAGCAAACGCCATACCTCTTCTGCTGCGGCTATATCCAGTCCCTGGGTGGGCTGCTCAGCCACGATCAGGCGTGGTTTGCGGTAAAATTCCCGGGCAAGTACCAGTTTTTGCAGGTTGCCGCCGGAAAGTTGCCAGGCATGGGTGCTGCTGTCCTGTGGGCGGATGGCAAAGTCTTGCAGGAGCTTGTCCAGCTTGTCTTTGGCCGTATTTTTGTCCAGCCAGGGCCCCTTGCTAAAAGCGTGGCGGGTGGTGAGCAGAAAGTTATCCAAAAGATCAAGCCCTGGGCAGGTGGCCAAGCCTTGTCGGTCTTCGGGTATATAGCTGAGGCTGGTTTCCGTTTGTCTGGCCGCGTAAAAGTCGGCCCAGTCCTGTCCTAAAATTCGCACTGCTCCCTTTCTTGGGGGAAGCAGACCACAGATGTTTTCCACCAAGGCCTTTTGCCCGTTGCCAGCCACGCCCACCAAACTGAGCAGCTCGCCCTGGCGCAGTTCCAGATCCACCTGCTCAAGTCCGTTGCCGCCCAGCCCCTGCACCTTGAGCACGGTTTGCCGGGGCTCCAGCTCTTCGCGTTGTACCTGCAGCAGCACCGGCCGTCCCACCATGCGCCGCGCCAGTTCTGCAGGGACAAGATCAGCAGCAGGGCTGAGCTGGTCAATGATTTCCCCCTGCTTGAGGATGGCGATGTGGTCGGCAATACGGAGCACCTCCTCCAGTTTATGGCTGATGAAGACAATGGCTTTGCCTTGGGCCGCCATCTCCCGCATGGTGGCAAAGAGATTTGTCGCCTCGGCCGGGGTGAGCACAGAGGTGGGTTCGTCGAAAATAAGCAGATCGCTTTTGCGGAAGAGCAGCTTGAGAATCTCCACCTGTTGCTTTTCCCCCATGGACAGGGTACTAACGCGGGCGTTTAATGCAAGTGGAATGCCGTATGCCCGGGCAAGTTCGGCAACCTGTCGTTTCAGCGCGCTGCGCTTGAGCCAAAATCCCTGGCTTTGGCCCAGAACGATATTCTCCAGCACGCTCATCGCTTCCACCAGCTTGAAATGCTGGTAGACCATGCCAATGCCGCATTGAATAGCTTTTTCCGTACTGGAGAGCACCACCTGCCTGCCGTTTAGCAGGATGCGGCCGCTGTCCGGCTGCAGCTGTCCGGCCAAAAGTGACATCAGGGTGGATTTGCCCGCGCCGTTTTCCCCCAGAAGTGCCAGGATTTTGCCGGCGTGGATGTCCAGGCTGATGTTGTGGTTGGCCCGTACTCTGCCAAAGGATTTGCAGAGTGTGTCCAGCTGGATAAAGGGTACTGCGCCCTGCATCAGGTTTCCCGTTTACTGGTGACCCGCGGAAAGCGGCTGGACAAAGCGGGATTCGCTGTCCCATGGGAAAAGAATCCAGGTGTCCTGGCTCACTTCGGTGATAAAGGTATCCACCAAGGGCCGGCCGGCAGGTTTGGCGTAGACTGTGGCAAAATGCGCCTTGGGTACGAGCTGCTTCACCAGTTTGGCAGTGCGGCCAGTATCCACCAGATCATCCACCAGAAGCCAGCCCTGCCCATCGCCCTCAAAGGATTTGAGCACCTCGGCCTCGCCTTTTTTATCTTTCCAGTCGTAGCTGGAAATGCAGATGGTGTCCACCAGGTGGATGTCCAGTTCGCGGGCAATAATGGCCGCTGGCACCAGGCCGCCGCGGGTGATGGCGATAATGCCCTTGAAATATTCCAGGCTGAGCAGCCGCCAGGCCAGGGCCTTGGCGTCCCGGTGCAGTTGCTCCCAGGAGATGGGATAGGTTTTTTTGTAGTGCTCTGACATGGGGCTGTTCTCCAGAGATTTTTCAGTTGCGGTAGCAATCAGGATGAGGGTTCGATATTGGTGCCCAGGGCAGCCGGGGCCTGGGTGCCCCGCTGCCAGGAGGAAAAGAGCAGTACCGCCACGGTGAGCGCATAGGGCAGCATGAGCAACAACGAAGAGGGCAGGGTGGTGCCTCCGGCCTGTAGGCGTAGCTGCAGGGCCATGATGCCGCCGAAGAGATAGGCGCCAAATACGGCCCGACCCGGCCGCCAGAAGGCAAAGATCACCAGGGCCACTGCAATCCAGCCTCGTCCTGCTGAGAGGTTGTTGGTCCAGAGATGGGTGTAGGCCAGAGACAGGTATGCTCCGCCCAGGCCCATAAAGAAGCCGCCAATCAGGATGCCGCCCCAACGATAGGCCGTGGCATTCAAGCCGGCGGCCAGTACTGCTGCCGGGGATTGGCCCACAGCTCGCAGGCCCAGGCCAAAACGGCTGTGGCGGAACACCAGCCACAAACAGCCGGGCAGCAGGTAGGAGAGGTAAACGAGTGGATCATGGTTGAAAAACACCGGGCCCAGGAAAGGCAGCTCGGCCAGGCCGGGGATGGGCAGGGGAGAAAAGCCCGGGGCAGCCAGGCCAATGTAGGGCGTGCCCAGGTAGTTGGCCAAACCTGTGCCAAAAATAGTCAGGGCCAGGCCAGACACCACCTGGTTACCCTGGAAAACCAGGCAGACCAGACCGTGGAGCGAGGCGGTGCAGAGGCCAGCCAGGCCGGCTGCCAAAAAAGCCAGCCAGGGTTGTCCGGTGAGCTGTGCAGTGATAAAGGCGCAGAAGCAGCCCATCATCATCACCCCCTCCACTCCCAGGTTGAGCACACCGGCTTTCTCGGTGATGATCTCTCCCAAGGTGGCGTAGAGGATAGGGGTACCCGAAATCACGGCCGCGGTCAAAAGGGGGATGAGCAACTCGCTGTTCATGTTTGTCTCCTCACAACGATGCGGTAGGAGAGGAAAAAACCGCCGGCCAGTACGGTCATTAAAATAAGGCCCTCCAGAATGGCCCCAAAAGCTGCTGGTATCTGTAAATCGAGCTGCAGATTCTCCACTCCTGCGCGCAGCCCGGCCAATAAAAAGGAAGTGAGGGCAATGCCCGCCGGGTTGAGCCGGGCCAGCCAGGCCACCACAATGGCGGTGAAGCCGTAGCCCACCATGATGGAGGGTTGCAGCCGGTGCACAGAGGCCGAAACTTCGAGGAAGCCGGCCCAGCCAGCCAGGGCGCCGCTGAGCAACATGACCAGCACCACCAGAAAATTGTAGGGCATGCCCGCATAGCGGGCGGCCTGTACGTTGTCGCCGCTGGCCTTGATCTCGTAGCCTAGACGGGTGGAGCGGAAAAAAAGCCAGCAAAGTAGGCCAAGCAGTGCGCAGTGGACCAGGCCCCAGTGGATGTCACTGGTACCGATTGTACCGAGGATGGCGTTTTTGGAAAAAGCCGGCGTCATGGGAAAACCGGAGCTGTCGCGCCAGATGCCGTACACTAAAAAGTCCAGCAGGAGGATGGCGATGTAGTTGAACATCAGGGTAACGATGATCTCGTTTGCGCCCAGCCACTGCCTGAAGATCGCGGGGATCATGGCCCAGAGCCCTCCGGCACTGCAGGCGGCAAGAATCATCAGCGGCAGGAGGATAAACTTGGGTTGGGCACCAAAGGCAAGCGCAGCCCAAGTGGCCCCAATGGCGCCCAGGGCGAACTGGCCCTCGGCGCCGATGTTCCATATCTGGAGGCGAAAGGCAATGGCCACGCCAAGCGAGCAGAGAAAAAGCGGGATGGCCTTGAGCAGGCAGTCCTGCAAAGCCCAAGAAGAGCCAAAGGCGCCCATGATCAGTACGCGGCAGCCCTCCAGTGGGGAGATACCCCGCAGGGCGAGGAGCAGGATGCTGAGGCCCAAGGCCACCAGCACTGCCCCGAACAGCACCAGGGCAGAGCGCCACAGCGGAGAGGGCTCCTGTCGTTTGGCTATACGCAGTAAAAAGCCGTGCATGGCCGGAAGCAAGGCTCAGGATGTGCTTATTCGGTGGTGCCGATCACTCCCTGCACCAGCCAGTTCATGCTCAGCAGGTCGCTATCCGGTGCAACCACGCCTTCGGCAATGCGCACTGTCCCGCTTTGATCTTTGAGCGGCCCGACAAAAATTTTCTCGCTGCCGGCAATGATTGCAGCCTTTTTCGCCAGCACCTTTTCCTGCACCTCCTGGGGCACCATGGGGCCAAAAGGAGCGATATCCACTACACCCTCGGCCATGCCCGGCCAGTCGGCCCGGGGCGCCCAACTGCCTGCACGCACCTCGGCGATGATTTTTTCGTAGTAGGGTAGCCAGTTCCAAACAGGTGCGGTCAGGTGGGCCCTGGGGGCGAACTTGGCCATGTCGGTGTTGTAGCCAATGGAATATACGCCTTTTTCCTGGGCAGCTTCTTGGGGCCCAGGAGAATCTTGGTGTTGAGTGATGACATCTGCACCCACATCCAGCAGCGATTTGGCCGCCTCCTTCTCTTTGACCGGATCGTACCAGGTTTTGGTCCAAACTACGCGCACACTGGCATCCGGTTGCACCGACTGCACCCCCAGGGTGAAGGCGTTGATACCACGGATTACCTCTGGGATAGGGAAGGCCGCCACATAGCCGATTACCTTTGATGTACTCATGGACGCGGCTACCATCCCGGTAAGATAGCGGGCCTGGTAGATGCGGCCGAAGTAGTTACCCATGTTCTTGGCGGTTTTGAAGCCAGAACAGTGCATGAAGATGGTATTGGGGAATTGGTTGGCCACCTTGAGCATGGGATCCATGTAGCCGAAGCTGGTGGCAAAAATGAGGTCGTATTTTTTGCGGGCCATCTGCAGCATGACCCGCTCAGAATCCGGACCCTCGGGTACCGCCTCCACATACGAGGTGCTGATTCCGGGCATTTTGTCCATGGCCTGGCGGGCGATGTCGTGGGCATAGGACCAACCACCATCGCCAATAGGCGACACATAGACAAAGCCGATTTTCAAGTCCTTGTCAGCGGCAAGGCTGGGCTGGGAGAAAACGAACACGGCGAGCAGAGCGCAGAAGATGACAAGGCTTGAGCGGAGGTGCAGGCGCATGGTGAACTCCTATGGTGGTATTGGGCGGCTTTGAGGAAACCGGACAACAGGCCGCAGCTGGTAGACGATACGCAATCATCGGCTTGTCTTTCTATACAAAAAGACCAGTGGCTGTCAAACGAAAAGGCTTGGCTTCTTGGCTGGCGCTGAACTGCAGATGCTGGTGGAAGAAAGAACGGCATTCATCCTGGCGGTGACTGATGTAGAGGATGGTGCAGAGGCGTTCAGCGGCGGCCCGTTCTAAAAAGTCGAGCAGGGCCTTGCGGTTGGCACCATCGAGCCCCTGGGTGGGTTCATCCAGAAGGAGCAGGCGCGGGCCTTTGATCAGCGCCCGGGCCAAGAGCAGCAGGCGCTGTTCGCCGTAGCTCAGGCGCCTAAAGGGTTTGCCTGCCTTGGCGGCAAGGCCCAACCAGCGCAGCCAGCGTTCGCCCAGCAGGCGCTGCTCGTCGCTGGGCCTGGTGTAGAGGCCTATGGAATCAAACAGGCCGGAGAGCACAATGGCCAAGGCGGTACCACTTACCCGGTGGTTGCGGTGCAGGTCGTTACTGACAATACCCATGTGGCGTTTCAGCTCCCAAATGGATTCGCCGCTGCCACGCTTATGCCCGAAGAGGTACAGGTCGTTGCTGTAGCAGAGTGGGTGGTCGCCAGTAATCAGCTGCACCAGGGTGGATTTACCGCAGCCATTGGGCCCGGTGACCAAGGTATGTTCACCCGGTCGGATCACAAGATCCAGGCCCTGGAACACCTCCACCTCACCATAACGGGCAAAGCCATTGCGCAGTTGCACCAGGGGCTGGGAATCAGTCGCGACCGCACTGCCTGCCTGGCTGTCCCGGGGGGATTCTCGGGGCAGGTCTTCCACCCGTACCTGAAACAGGGCTTGGCTGCGCATTTTTGCCGGTTCCAGCAGGGGAGCAATTTCTTTGGCCGGGCCGCAGTGGCGCAGAACACCGTCCCTCACCAAGGCCAGGTGGCTGCACCAGGTGGGCAGATCTGTCGTGTCGCTGCAGAGAAAAAGAAGCGTCAGACCACGTGTATGCAGACGGGCGAGCAGCTGATCGAGCTCCCGGCAGCTGGCCTGGTCCAGTCCGTCAAAGGGGTGCTCCAGTGCCAGGACGCGCACACCCCTGGTTAACTCTTGCAGGATGCCGATTTTCCGCGCTTCCCCTGAGCTGAGGTTGCGGTAGCCCCGATCCAGCACCTGCTCCAGATTGAAGAGCCGAATCAGCTCTGCATGCACCTCCACATTGGTCAGAAAGTTGCGGGCAGGTGTGCCTGGATCCAGGCGGTCGAGAAAGTCAGTATCGTCCTGGCGCAGTTCCTGTTCAAAGAGTTCCTGCTGCCGCACAAAGCTGACCAGCCCCAGATCCGGCGGCAACAGGCACTCGCCGGAGCGGACCACTGCCAGATTAGCGCCCAGCACTGCGGTCAGCACATCCATGCCCGAGCCGGTGTCACCCAGTATGCCCCAGACCTCCTGTTCACGAACAAGAAAGTTGTCGATGAACAGGCCAGCAGCTTCCAGTCTGTGCAGGCGCAGCAGCACCTTGTTTTGCTTGTCTGGATCCATTTATTTCTGCCAGAGCCATTCCAAGGTATAGGGAGAACCTGGGCCGCAAAAACCGTCACCCTCAACAAAACGCCAGCCTCGCTCCAGGGAGGCGATGCGCTCCATGTCCTCCTGGTCGAGGCGGAGTTCTTGGGCCATGAAGTTTTCCTGCAAACGCTTTGGATTGACCGACTTGGGTATTACCACCGTATCCCGCGCAAGGGCCCAGGCAATGAGTACCTGCCCCGGACTGGCTTGATGTTTTTTGGCCACCTCGGCAATCACGGCATTGTTTAGCAGTACCGGTTCATCCGTCTTTTTCATCATCTTGGGACGGTCGCCGGAACCCAGCGGAGCATAGGCGGTAAGCAGTATGCCTTGTTCACGGCAGAAGGTGAGCAGCTCCTTTTGCTGCAAATAGGGATGCAGTTCCACCTGGTTCATGGCCGGGGCTATGCTCGCCTGCGCCAGCAGGTGTTCGATTTTGTTGCTGGTGAAGTTACTGATCCCGATATGACGGGTCAGCCCGGCATGGACACACTCTTCCAGGGCCTGCCAGGTTTCCTGGACAGGAATGGCATCAGGCGGGAGCATTTCCTCTGGGCCACGGGCAAAGGCAATACCCTTTTTGAAGTGAATGGGCCAGTGGATAAGGTACAGGTCAAGATAGTCCTGGCGCAGATCCAGCAGGGTTTTTTCCAGGGCAGGCCGTACCGCCTCCGGGCCATGGGAGTCGTTCCACAGTTTGGAGGTCAGCCACAGTTCCTGCCGGGGACCGTTGTAATTGGCCAGAGCCTGACCTACCTCCTGTTCGTTGCCGTAGATGGGTGCGCAGTCAATGTGGCGATAACCGATGCGCAGGGCCTCCTGCACGGCTGCGGTCACCTGGCCTTTTGCAGATTTCCAGGTGCCAAGCCCAAAGGCGGGAATGTGGTCTCCATTGGCAAGGGTGAAGGTTTTCATGGCAGACTCCTTGTGTATGTTGATGAATGGGACGGTACATGGCCGGCTTGGTTGAAGAAAAAATCAGATCTGTGGCCCAATCAATATGCTGAATACCGAACCCATTGTAGGACATGGGAGCACAGACCGTCAAACACTATGCATACATAAGCAATCGTACAGGTGCCAGGAGCGCTGCAGGCCTATCCCTGGAAGAACTGGTGCAGCAACTGGTACAGGAGTGGCAGAAAAATAGCGGGCAACATGTTGCCCACTCGGATTGGCTCTTCGTCGTTTCAAGTGGATTTGAGGAGCTGCTGGATAGGCGCAGCCAGCA
>JABMJC010000140.1 GCA_013201405.1 Desulfobulbaceae bacterium | reverse complement strand
ATTTGAACCCACCTTAAACTTGCCGCCAAACTGTCGGAAAATGGAGACCACATCTATTTGTGCATTGTGTGATAAGCAATAAACTGTCTCCTGGATGACAAAAAACACCCCGCCGCGTTTGCGACGGGGTGTTTTTTTTGATTCTTCCAGAACCGGTTAACTGATCGTGCAGGGAAGGGTGGGGCAGTCTCTACCTAAAAATTTCTGTTAACTTCCTGTTAAAACGAGTGAACTTTTTCTGCCAAGATCTTCATGTTCTGCCGCACCTGCTGATACTCTTCTTTACTGAGCCCGGCGCCAAGCCCCACCTTTTCGGCCATGGCAGCGGTTAAAAAGTCTCCCGGGGCATGGGCATCGGCATTGACAGCCAGGGGCGCGCCAGCACGCCGGGCCATTTGCACCACATGTCCATTGGTCAGGCTGTGTCCCCTGCGGCCAGACAACTCCAGCAGGATGTTTTTTTCTGCGGCCAAGCTCGCCTCCTCCAGCGTAATAAAGCCTGGATGTGCGAGTATGTCCACACCTGCCTCCAGGGCAGCCTGGTTTGTACCGGGCGCCACCGGTTCAACCGGGCTTTCCCCGTGCACCACGATCAGTTGGGCACCAAGACTGCGGCTCTCTGCCGCCAGCTGGCTAATATGCTGTGGTGGCACATGGGTGAGTTCCACCCCAACAATCAATTTGGTGGTGTTGACCGAGTTCAGAGCCTTGGCCACCTTGAGCAGGTTGGGAATGAGCAGGTGGATATTGGAGGCATCCGCATGGTCGGTAATGGCCACTGCTGTGTAGCCAAGCTGTTCCACCCGGCGTACATGCTCTGATGGCACCAGAGCACCATCGCTGAACAGGGAGTGTGTGTGCAGATCAATCATGGTCGCTAATATGGTTTTGATTATCCGTGGATAGAGGATGAGGGTGTGTTGCACGAGTCCAGTAGGGTGCCACGCAGGGAGTGCGGCCCGGCATGGTTAATCAGTACCTGAATAAGCTTACCTGGTGCTGGCATGGTTTGGCCTGGTTGCAGCAGAAAATGAACAACCTGGTTGGCCGCGCTACGGCCACGCCCTCTAGGGGTTTCTCCGGGTGTTTTTGGTGTGGTATTGTGTTCAACCATTACTTCAACTTTTTTCCCCAACGAGCTTTTATTCCATTCTAAACTGATTTCGTTTTGCAACCCTTGCAAACGTGCCAGGCGCTCGCTTTTTATTTCTTCTGAAACTTTATCCGTAAAGTTTGTTGCACGGGCCTGGGGCCGATCTGAATACTTGAAGGAAAAGGAGCTGTGAAAGCGCACCCTGTGCAAGAGCTGCATGGTGTCTGCAAAATCCTGCTCGCTCTCGCCTGGAAAGCCAACGATAAAATCGGTGGCCAGGGCGATATCTGGCCGGATACGACGCAACTCCGCCACTTTGTCCAGGTATTCTTCTGCCGAATAACCGCGGTGCATGCGGGCCAGCACTTTATTTGAGCCGGATTGTACCGGCAGGTGAAAGTGGGGGCACAGCTGCTCCAACTCGGCAAAGCAGCGCATCAGGGTGGGAGTGAGATCTTTGGGGTGCGAGGTGGTGAAGCGCAGGCGGACAAGCCCTGGTGTTTTGGCTACGGCCCGCAGCAAGTCTGGAAAAGCGAGTGATTGTGGGGCAACTGCATTGCTTTTGCCGTACGAATTAACATTTTGCCCCAACAGGGTGATTTCTCGCACTCCCTGGGCAACAAGCTGGTGCACTTCGTCGAGAATATCGGCAAAGGGGCGACTGATTTCCCGACCACGGGTGTACGGTACCACGCAATAGCTGCAAAAGTTGTTGCATCCCTGCATGATGGTCACAAAGCTTTGCACCGGGGCCAGTGTAGACTTTGCCAGGTGGGGCAGGTTGTCCTGCATCACCTCCCGATACGAAGGAATGGTAAAGTCGCCAGCCAGGTCAAGCTCAATGGCCTGGTGCAATTCGCCGCCTTCCAGGCGGGCAAGCAGGGCAGGGAGCTGATAGAACTGCTGGGTGCCCACAACCAAATCCACGTGCGGCATGCGCTCGATAATTTTTACGCCTTCCTGCTGGGCCACACAGCCGCAGACCCCTATGCGGAGCGTGTTCTTTTTTTCTTTGAGATCACGCAGTTGGCCAAGCAGGCTGTACACCTTTTGTTCAGCCTTGTCTCGAATGCTGCAGGTGTTGATCAAAATCAGATCTGCATCTTCCGGCGCATCGCTATACACATAGCCGCTGCGGGCAAGCAGCTGCCCCATGATTTCCGAGTCCCGCTCGTTCATCTGGCAGCCAAAGGTTTTAATATGTAAAATTTTACTCATACATTCAAAGAGAAGGAATAATAACCTAGAATAAACATCAACTATGGAGCGTGGTCTGTTGATATGGGGCCACGGCAGGATAGGGGGTCAGCTTTGGGGCCAGGGCCTCCATGAGCAGAACAAGTTCCACATAGGAACAGGCCGGAACCTGGAGACGAACCAGCCCTTGTTCCGCAGAGAGAGTGCTCAAAAGCGCCAGGCCATCGTAGCCCTCCAGAATATGCCGCAACCAACTGATGCGGGCCGTGCGGACACAGCAATACAGCGAGAGAATGCGCATATCCGTATCCGTACTCGGCAGAGCTGGATCGGGCTGCCTATTACACATGCAGATCGACCTTGACCCCTGTGTACTCATCCTGATGGTGTTGCAGCAAGGGTTCCACGTGCTCGTCCAAAAAGTCGAGTGTTTGCGCTTCGGCCCGGCCAGTAAAGCTTTGGTAGTCGGTCAGCAGTTCTTCCAGTTCGGCTGTGGAAAAGGGGATACGCGCGTCTTCACCCAAACGCTGCAGCAGATCATTGCTGCGGCCATTTTGTTTTACTTCAAGCCCGGCAGCCACAGAGTGCTCGCGGATGAGTTCATGCATGCTTTGGCGACTTTCCCCACGTTCCACACAGGCCATGAGAATTTTTTCCGTGGCCATAAAGGGCAATTCTTCTTGCAGATGTTTTTCAATTTGCTTGGGATAAACTACCATGTTTTCGCTGATGTTGACGTAGAGTTGCAGCACCGCGTCGGTTAACAAGAAGGCCTGGGCAAGGTCCATCCTGCGGATGGCAGAGTCGTCCAGGGTGCGCTCGAACCATTGGTTGGCAGCGGTGGCAGCAAAGTTGGCCGGCAGCCCCATGAGTTTACGGGCCAACCCGGTCATGCGCTCGGAACGCATGGGGTTGCGCTTGTAGGCCATGGCCGAACTGCCCACCTGTTTTTTCTCAAAGGGCTCTTCCTGTACCTTCAGGTTGGCCAACAGGCGAAGGTCCACCGCGAATTTGTGCGCCGATGCCCCAATGCCGGCCAGGGTTTCTGCTGTTTTCATATCCAGTTTGCGTGGATAGGTTTGGCCAGTGACCGCAAAGGTGCTGTCAAAGCCGAGCTTGCGCGCCACCAGCTCATCCATGGCCCGCACCTTGGCATGGTCACCCTCAAAAAGCTCCAGAAAAGTTGCCTGTGTGCCCACCGTACCCTTGGCGCCACGTGCTTTAATCTGCCTCCGCAGCTGGGTAATATAATCCAGATCCATCAGTAAATCTTGGAGATAGAGTGTGACGCGTTTACCCACAGTGGTTGGCTGTGCCGGTTGATAATGGGTGTAGCCCAGGGTGGGCAGGGCAGCATGTTGTCGGGCAAAACGGCTCAGGTTGGCAATGGTGCGCAGCAGTGCAGCCTGAATCAGCTTTAGCGCCTCTTTTTGCACCATGAGATCGGTATTGCACACCACGAACTGCGAGGTGGCACCCAGGTGGATAATGGGTTCTGCCAACGGACACTGCTGACCATAGGCAAACACATGGGCCATGACATCGTGGCGGATTTCTTTTTCCTTGGCTTCGGCCAACTCAAAGTCGATGTCTTCGGCATGTTGTTTAAGCTGGGCGATCATTTCGGCGCTGACCGCCTTCAGGCCAAGTTCGTGCTGGGCTTCAGCCAGGGCTATCCAGCAGCGCCGCCAGTGGGTAAACTTGTAGCGCTCTGAAAAAAGATGCTGCATCTCTGGGCTAGTATAGCGGGAAACAAGCGGCTCCTGGTAGACATCACGGTTGCGTTGCATGGGTATGTATCATAAGGGTAAGGGTGAATTAAGGTGTGGGGAACCTTGAGAAGTATCTACATAAAAGTATCTGCATAGCCAACTCCAACGTTGGACACCACTACAGGTTCATCCCAACATGCTGGCTATGCAACGCAGGTTGGTGCTGAGCATAGCGAAGTCCAAGAAAAGAAGGAACAATACAAGAGTTCAAGTTTATTAGCAGCCTGTTGAAAAACTCACCAGTCAGGGCATAATAGGAAAGCTGAATAGCAGGCTGATATTTTTACGGAGATTGTCATGAGTCTTGGCCGGAGCAAGGAACAGCAGCGC
>JABMJC010000015.1 GCA_013201405.1 Desulfobulbaceae bacterium | reverse complement strand
ATCCAGGGACCACTTCTCCTTGTTCGTAGTGTTGCCGGTCACATTGCCCAGAGCATCCTCATGCACCATGCCCTCTCCAGCTGCATCGGTGGCGGTGATGGTTGGTCCGTCGTCCAGGATGTTGACAGTGATATTGCCACCAGGGGTTACCGAACCATCGGAGTCGATGGCAGAAAAGGGAAAAGATTCCTGCACCTGGTCGTCAACACCTATGGCATTGGGGTTGGCATGGTCAACGGTGTTGCCCGTGAGGGTGTAGGACCAGGCGCCAGTACCATCAATAACCAAGGTGCCGTAGCGACCTACGATGGTAAGGGAGTTGGCTGCATTGCCATCAATGAGAATGATGTTGCCCCCACCAAAATCGAGTGAACCAGGGGTGTCTGGCCCAAAATCCACATCAAGGTCGACCAGGGTGCCACTCATAACAAGTGCACCGGGGTTTGGCGCGCTGCCATCGGCCAGGTTGGCCTCGTCTAAAGTGAACTCAATGGTGCCAATGGTTGGCACAGTGTCCGGCGCTGGCGCAGGTGGAGCGGCAGGTGCTGGTTCCACTGCGATAATAGGCGCAGGGGCGACTGGTTCTTCCTCTTGCAGATACTCTACTTCCGGGGGATCGAGAAAATCACGGCTGATACCAATTGTTTCTGCACCAGAATCTGGAATTACCTCCAGCTGATCCGGCGTAAAAACCACCAAATGCCGGCCACCACCACGGGGGCCGCCATCAGCCACACCACCGCCGGCCGCAGGCGCAGGCAGGGCAGTGGTCGGGTCGAAGTCACCGGCTTCCAGGGCAGCCTGCATAGCAGCAACATCAACCGCGCCCTCGGCAACTGAGTATTGCCCGCTGCCATCGGCATACACATCTTCATCGAGCACCACTTCCGACATCCTGCCCAAATCCAGATGAACATTTTGTTCGGTAAACAAGAACGAAACACTGCCATCTGTGCCGGTAACAATGCGTTCATTGGCATACACAGGGCTGTTGGGTGTGAGTATACGTTCTACCCCTGCAGAAGAAACAGCTTTTACCGTACCGTAAACAATAACAACCTTACCGATAGCTTGTGCAGCCATGACTATCCTCATTTTTTATATAATTGAACCGAACCAACCGGCTTTGCTTTTCGTTGCCCTGGGCACCCGAATTGAAAGCACTTTAATTTGAATGCTTGGCGAATATAATATTTGAAATAAGACCTGTCTATCGTACCAAGGTATGAATTTGTAAAAATAATGTTTTGCAACAGGATAAACAGGCAAGGGCTGCAAGACTTAAAGCTGGCCAAAAAGATAAAAGAGCATGGCCGTGCCAGCCGTACACGCTGGGCGCACAGGATGGGATATTTTGCGGGTGTAGACCAGGGCTGGCCACAAATAACAGACCCCCTTGGCGTGCCGGCATGGGTGCAACCAGGGCCTGTTTCTTGCAGCGCACGTTGCAGCTTAAGTGCAATTTTGAAGCACATCTGCTGAACAGATGGATTGTTCAGATACCGTGCTTGTACATGTCGCATGTTACATGTACACGTCTTGAAAATACACGTTTTAAAAATGAAGCTCTGGAAGAGAGGCAAGGACAATACCCGGGATCTGCGGCGCCTTATCTGCTGCGTTTTAATTTGCTCTGCTGTCTTGATTGCGCGGCAAAGGATTGTTTTGTTCTGTTGCAGGGTTTGCCTGCAGTGCTGGTGTGTTGGTTGTTTGGCCTTTTCTGCCCTGCCGCTGGTAGGTGTTGACCGCGCGGTTGTGCTCGGCCAGGGTGGTGGAGAACACATGCGAGCCATCATTTCGGGAAACAAAGTACAGAGCATTAGACTGGGCCGGTGCAAGCACCGCTGCCAGGGCTGCCCTGCCCGGACTGCAAATGGGGCCTGGCGGCAGGCCGGGGATAACATAGGTGTTGTGCGAACTTGGTGTGCGTAAATCTTTCCGGCGCAGCTTGCCACTAAAGGCATCACCCAGGCCATAGATAACGGTTGGGTCGGATTGCAGGCGCATGCCCAGTACCAGCCGGTTGAGAAACACGCGGGCAATGAGCGGCCTTTCCTGGGCCTGGCCGGTTTCCTTTTCCACCACCGAAGCCAGGGTCAGCACCTGGTGCCTGCTCAGCCCGGCTTGCCCTGTTTTGGGCAGAGTGGCCCACACCTCTTCAAAGCGCTGCACCATGTGGCGAATCAGCTTTTCTTCACGCGCGCCCTGCCCTGCCTGCAACTCCTGCGACTTCCCTGTTGATCTTGTTGGTTCTGTGGGAGCAGGAGCTTCGTCTCGCACCATGAGATAGGTGTCGGGAAAGAGATAGCCCTCCAGGCTGTCTATCTCCATATCTTTATCCATACTCAAGCCCAAGGAGCGAATAAAGGCTGTGTCTTGCGTCAGGGCCAGAAAGCGCGCAGGATCAACCCAGCCATCCTGGGCAAAAATGGCGGCAATTTGGGTTAAACGCAGGCCCTCGGCAATGGTAACTGGATGGCGCACCACCTCGCCCCGGGCAATTTTGCCCAGCACCTGGGGCGGTGTTACACCCGGGGCAAAGGCGTATTCGCCGGCCTTCAATTTTGGACCCAGGCCAGAGAGGCGCAGGTAGGTAAGGTAGCGGATATCGTTGCGCAACACACCCTGTGCGGCAAGGAGGGTGCCAATCTGCCGCACACCAGCTCCCCTGGGAATGAATACGGTTGTTTCAGCGGCCAGCTGCGCCGGCGATTGGCAGTAGTGCCAGTACCACAGAGCAAGACCAGCAGTAACAGAGCACAAAAGCGCAAGAAACGCAGCCAGAGTGCGAATCAGGGGTTTTTTTGCACTATTTTTAATTTTTGCAAGAGGCATGTGCGCACAGGAATTTTATATAAAAAAAGACTCCCTGCTTTGCATGAAAAAAGCAGGGAGTCGGAGCAGCAAATAGCAACAAGAACCTTGCTGGATTTAAACGGCCTTTTCCCGGCTGCCGCCAGACTGGGCAGAGCGCTTCTTGCGCGACTGCGGCTGTGGGCTCAAGCCCAGGGCATGGCTGACAACCTCGTCCATGTGTGCCACAGGGTAAAAGGTTATTTTTTTGCGCAACTCTTCGGGAATCTCCACCAAATCTTTTTGGTTGTCTGCGGGAATCAAAATCTTGGTGATGCCTGCCCGCAGGGCAGCCAGAGCCTTGTCTTTGAGGCCGCCAATGGGCAGCACCCGGCCGCGCAGGGTTACCTCGCCGGTCATGGCCAGGCCACTTTTCACCGCCTTGCCGCTGATGGCAGAAAAGAGTGCCGTGGTCATGGTAATGCCCGCAGAGGGCCCATCCTTGGGAATGGCACCCGCAGGCACATGCACATGGATATCCACGCTGTCGAAATAGTCTTCAGCCAGGCCCAGCGAGGCGCCGCGGCTGCGGCAGTAAGTGAGGGCTGCCTGGGCAGACTCCTTCATCACCTCGCCCAACTGCCCAGTGAGCAGCAGCTTGCCCTTACCCGGCAAGAGCGAGGTTTCAATCTGCAGCAGTTCACCGCCCACCTCCGTCCAGGCCAGGCCAACGGCCAAGCCGGGCTGGTTGCTGGTATCCACTTCAGTTTCCGGCAAAAACTTGGGCGGGCCCAGGTATTTTTCCAGCATCTTGTCCGACACCGAATACGGCCCCTTGCCGCCTTCGGCCACCCGCCTGGCGATCTTGCGGCAAACCTTGCCCAGCGCCCGCTCCAGGTTGCGCACCCCGGCCTCGTGCGTGTACTGCCGGATGATGCGCTGGAGGATATCGTCGCCCAGGCGCACCTGGCTAGGACGAATACCCGAAGACTCGATCTGGCGCGGCAAGAGATATTTGCGGGCAATGGCCATCTTCTCCTCCAGGGTGTAGCCGGAGAGCTGGATCACCTCCATGCGGTCGAGCAGAGGGCCAGGGATGGTGTCGGAGCGGTTGGCTGTGGTGATGAACATAACCTTAGACAGATCAAAGGGCAGGTTCATGTAGTGATCGGAAAAGGTGTTGTTCTGTTCCGGATCCAACACCTCCAGCAGGGCCGAAGAGGGATCGCCCCGGTAGTCTTCGCCCACCTTGTCGATTTCATCGAGCATGAACACGGGGTTGTTGGTCTTCACCGCCTTAAGCCCCTGCAGAATGCGGCCCGGCATGGCACCGATATAGGTGCGGCGATGGCCGCGGATTTCTGCCTCGTCGCGCATGCCACCCAGGGAGAGTCGGTAGAACTTGCGCCCCATGGCCCGGGCAATGGCCTGGCCCAGCGAAGTTTTGCCCACGCCCGGCGGGCCGACAAAGCAGATGATTGGCCCCTTGGTATCCTGGTTGAGCTTGCGCACGGCCAGAAATTCGAGGATGCGATCCTTTATTTCCTCCAGGCCATGGTGATCTTCGTCCAGCACCTCGGCTGCCACCTTGAGATCCAGCACGTCTTCTGAAGACTGCCGCCAGGGCAGATCGAGGAACCAGTCGATATAGGTGCGGATGATATTGGCTTCAGAGGCATCTGGGTGCATCATCTCCAGGCGCTTGAGCTGTTTTTTCGCCTCTTTTTTGGCGTATTTCGGCATTCTTTTTTTGCGCAGCTGCCGTGTCAGCTCTTCAATTTCCTGCGAATAACCGTCGTCGTCGCCCAGTTCGCGCCGTAGGGCCTGAATTTGCTCGCGCAGGAAATATTCCCGCTGGCTGCGCGACATCTCTTCCTTGGCGTTTGACTGAATCTTGGCCTGCACAGTGGAAACCTCCAGCTCCTTGTTGAGCTGTTCCGCCACCAGCTGCAGGCGCTCGATTGGATCGATGGTTTCAAGAATCTTTTGCGATTCCGCTGCCTTCAAGCGCAGGTTCGAGCCAACCAGATCGGCCAGGCGGCCTGGTTCTTCGATGTTGTTGATAACCATCATCAAGTCGGCGGAAAGATGGCCGCGCAGCGACATGATCTTTTCCATCTGCTCGCGCACTGTACGCATCAAGGCCTCGATTTTTACCGTGACTTCTCCGGCCTCTGGCTCATCGATCAGCTCAATTTCCACCCGGTAAAAGGGCTTTTCCTGCTGCACAGCACGGATATGTGCCTTGGACAGTGCCTGCACCAGCACCTTAAGCCGCCCATCGGGCAGCTTGAGGGTGCGCATGATCATGGCCACCATGCCCACCTGGTAAAGGTCTTCACTGCGTGGGTCGTCCTTGGTCGGATCTTTCTGGGTCACCAGCATGAGCAGTTTATGACTGGCCAGCGCCTCGTTCACCGCCTCGACAGAGCTGGGGCGGCCCACAAAAAGCGGAATGATCATGTAGTTGAACACCACCACATCCCGCACCGCCATTAATGGCAAAACTTCGGGTATTTCAAGATCCTGTGGTGCTTCTCCCATTTCAGCCGAACCGGGAGAGCGGGTATCATCAAAATCCACACTCATCTCCTTACATACATTTGGTACACGTCATCATAAATAAAGAAGACGTGCCGTTAGAATATCAGAATATAGGTAAACACCGTCCAGTTGAAGTCAAGGCAGGCATACGATACTGAATCAGCTTTTCGCTTGTGCTTGCAGGCTGGCCAATATATCGTGGTGCTTTTCCCCAACATAAAAAACAAAGCACAAGTACAGCGAAAAAATAGTACGCAGGCCAGCAAGGAGGCTCCATGCTCACCCCTTCTTCGTTTTTCGATCTCGACCGCTGCAGCCATGCCAAGTTGTTTACCGGTTGCAGCCAGGTTTGGCAAGCGCTTGCAGGGCTCAAGGAATACGTGCATGCGCAGCTGCAACAGGTAAAGCGTGCAAATTGTGTGTTGCCCAAAGGAAACGGCATCCCCCTGGCCGGCCATCTCATTGTTTACGAGGGCCGCATTCTTGCTGGTGAGCAGTGGGAAATCAGCTCCGGCAGCATTGCCAAGGGCGAACTGGCGGTACAGGGTAAAGACGGCGTGCTTACGGGCGCTTCGGTGATTATGGCCGGTGCCGTGCTCATGGGCGAAGGCATCCAGATTGGCCGGGGCGTGCTGGTGGAGCCTGGAGCGCTGATCAAGGGACCTGCCCTGATCGGTGATTGCACAGAAATTCGCCAGGCAGCCTATCTGCGCGGTCACTGCCTTCTTGGCAAGCGCTGTGTGGTGGGCCATGCCACCGAGGTTAAGCATTCTGTTTTTTTAGACGATGCCAAGGCCGGTCACTTTGCCTATTTAGGCGACTCCATCCTGGGGGTTGAGGTCAATCTTGGTGCTGGCACCAAGTGCGCCAATCTGCGGTTTCTTGCCGGTAATGTGATGGTCACGGTGGATGGCCGGCGCATGGATAGCGGCCTGCGGAAATTTGGTGCTATTTTGGGCGACCGTGTGCAAACCGGCTGCAACTCGGTCACCAGCCCTGGTACCGTGCTTGGGCCGGGCTCCCTGCTCATGCCAAACGCTACCGCAGCTTCTGGAGTACATCCCGCCAAAAGCCTGTTGCGCTAGGGGCTTCCGGGTCAAAGGGGCTGCCACCGCCATGCTCATACAGGGCGAAAAAAAAGGCAAAGACAATGCCCATGGTAAAAAAGATGCGGAGAACCCTTGTCCAGGCCGGGCGCACAGGCTCTGCACTCAGGCGGCGGTACACGTAGAGCAGCAGATACGTAAAACCAATGGCATAGGGCGCAGTCAGCAGCATCTGTGCCAGGGTGGCAGAGACTGTGGTGGCAGCATCTGTGCCCAAGCGAAGATGAAAGAGCAGATAGGTGAGCCCGGTGAGCACCAGTGCAACGGTGTTGCGTTGTGAACTTTCCCGAGGAGTCTTGCTTTCTTGCGCCATAATAGATGAGAGGATAATATGTTGCCTGCAGCCTGCATTGTTCCAGAAGGTACGGCCAGCCCTGGCTGGGTTGTTCCCCTTGTACCGGTTTTTTCACCCCTTGTCCATGTTTGTGCAAGCCCTGCTTCCCTGCCGGCAGAGGCTGGTTTGCGCCGGCTCATGCAGGAAGGCCGGCTGCTGGCGCTTTCCCCTGCCCTGTCTGACAGCAAAGCCCAACACCTGGCGCATCTGGTTCGATCGCTTGATAGTAGTATTAGTGGCAGCGACGCGGCCCTGCACAGCGAGCAACTCAAGCAGTATATTCTGGAAAGCCTGGCCAACAAGACTGGCCAGGAAGAAACCGCCATCCTGACCGGGCTGTTGCGCAGTGGTGCGCTGGAGGGGCGGCAAGATAACAACGCGGATCTTTTGTGGGGCCAGCGGCTGTTGCTTGTTTTGGCTGACCAGGCACAGCAGGAAGAAGAGGCACTGACAGCGGCCCTGGGTCGCATCGACAGACAACATCAGGGGCTGATTGCCACCTTTAACGACAACATTGATGATGCCGGTGATGACATCAGTGACCATGCTGAGAGTGATGGCACTGGTAGTGAGACAGGCGAGCAGGAATCATCCACCACTGCTACCACTCCTACTACTATATCGCCTGTAATATCGCCTATATCGCCGGCAAACATGTACAGCACAGATCAAAGTCCGTGGCAGAGCCAGCGTTTGCAGGCCTGGACCAAGCTGTATGCACAGGTGGATCTGCCCTGGGCCCATATATGGTACATTACCCGGCAACAGGGGTTGGCCGAGCAACTGCGTGCAGAACAGCGCCTGGCTGAACAAAAAGAGCCAGGAGTAGCAGGCTGCGTAGATTTGCCGGAGCTCCTCCTGCCTGGTGCGGCTCAAGGGGAAAATTACGACGCAGCCCCGGTCTTGCTCAGCCGCTGCCCCGGTCTGCTCAAGGCCTTCACCCAAATCCATGCGGTGGCCGACATGACAGGGCAGGCAGCCATACATAGTGCCCTGCAACGGGCCGCCCACCTGTTTGCCCAAGAGGCGCCTGCCTGGAACAACCTGATCCGTGCCGAATACGCGGCAAGCACCTCTCCTGGCTCTGCCCCCCTGCGCCGCCTGCGCCTCAGTGTCCTGCCGGGCATGTCTTTTCTCCAGCGGCTCTGCGCCATGGACGCTGCAGCCCCCGCGATTTGCGCGAGCGCAGCAGACCATCCGGCCTGCTGCCTCTTTGGCCTGCTGCAGGACTGATCAGCAGACAACAGCGCGGTGGTTGTTGCACTTTACAATTGCTTGGCTTCTTCCCGATAGGGGTTGATGGTCATAACTGCGCAAAGTGCACTCTTGACCACTTTTTCGGCAACACTGCCAAACATGATGCGTTCCAGCCCCTTGTAGCCGTGTGTGCCCATGACAATCAGCTGAACATTTTTTTGGGTCGCGTATTTCACCACTTCTTCGCCCACATCGCCTGCCAGCACTTTGCTCGTCAAACCGGTGACCCCGGCATCCAGGCAATGTTGGCGGTGTTCGCTGACAAAGGTATCCATCTGCTGCTGGGCCGAAGCATATAACTCCTCCGCCAGATTGGGCAGATTGACCGGTGGCACAAAGAAGCCACTGTAATCTTCGAAATTCTGCACCACAAAAACCAGGTGCAGTTCTGCCTTGAAGGTGCCGGCAACATAGGCTGCCGCCTTCAAAATCATTGCAGCATTGTCGGAAAAATCAATGGGAGTGAGAACAGTTGTGATCGGTTGCATGGTGAACCTCCTTGAGGTGTATGGGAGCAATGAGGTATTGCAATCAAATTCTACCACATAACTAACCCATGATAAAGTTTAGCTGTTGGACTTTATCAAAGATTCATCCCAACCTGCCGATTTTTTGTATAATTTTTTATTGCTCCGTAGCTTGGCGCTGAGCACAGCAAAGCCCACCGCGCAGATCAGCATGGCCATGTGGTGTTCTGTCCAGCGGGTGACCTGCCCATCGCCTGTTTACTACCACCTGTTCATTTGGGATGACAATCGCCTGCATGCCACGTATGCTGCCCTGCGGACTCTTTGCTTGTTTGGCTGTATCTGCACAGCCGCCCTGAAATGATTTGAAAGCTTTGCTTCTGCCATATATTATTTCTCGTGTTATTTTTTGTACTACTGCTTTTTGTGCTGCATACGGCCATGAACAAGCTGCCCGGCCAGCACCTGATCTGTAAAAAGACCTTCCTGAATATTGGCCTGCCCACAGGGGAACACAGGAGAGACGAACATGAGCGCCACGGTTTACTATGCCGACCTGCACGTGAAAGATGCCACCGACAACCGGCTGGCCAAAATCAGCCGCCTGTGTCAGGCCGTTGGCCTGGCCGCACTGGTGCAACCCAAAAAACGCGGGGGCGCAGACGAGCTGGTGGCAGTCAAGGCCCATTTTGGCGAACGGGGCAACGACACCTACCTGCATCCCACCTTTGCCCGCCAGGTTATTGATTTGATCAAGGAGGCCGGGGGCAAACCCTTTCTCACCGACACCTGCACCCTGTACAATGGCATGCGCCACAATGCGGTCGATCACCTGGAAACAGCTTACCTACACGGGTTTACTCCCTATGTGGTTAATGCTCCGGTGGTGATTGCCGATGGAATCATTGGCATGAGTGAAGAACTGGTGCCGGTTGACTTGAAACACTTTAAAGAAGTGCACATTGCCCGGGCCTTTCGCGAAGCCTCGGCCATGGTGGTACTCTCCCACTTCAAAGGCCACCAGATGGGTGGTTTTGGCGGGGCCATCAAGAACCTGGCCATGGGCTGCGCCTCCTATGCCGGTAAAATAGACCAGCATGGCCGCAATGTTGTGATATACGAGGAGGCCTGCATTGGTTGCGGCCTATGCCTGGATTCCTGCCGCCAAGAGGCCATTTCTCTGAAAAAGGTTGAAGAGGGTAAGACAAAGGGTAAGGCCAAGGGCAAGAAAAAAGCCAAAATCAGCAAGAAGAAGTGCATTGGCTGCTACGAGTGCATGACCGTGTGCAAGCAGAAGGCCATTGGCGTGGAGCAGCCAGACGAACACAGTGCCTTTGTCGAGCGCATGACCGAATACGCCTATGGTGCGGTGCAGGGCAAGGAAGGCCGGGTGTGTTATCTTAACTTTGTGTTGAATGTGACGCCGCAGTGCGACTGTGCCGGCTGGAGCGATCCGGCACTGGTGCCAGACTTGGGCATCCTGGCCTCGGTGGATCCGGTGGCTCTGGACACCGCCTGCTTTGATTTGGTTAAGGCAGCCCCGGGCTTGGTGCCCTTGCCTGGCTGCGGTGACCACTGTGCTGGCGTGGATAAATTTGCCGGGCTCAGGCCGGAAACCAGGGGGTTTCATCAGATGGAATATGCCCAGTCCATTGGCATGGGCAGCATGGCCTACAAGTTGAAAAAGGTATAGGTAGTAGATGTTGGGCTTCGCTGCGCTCAGCGCCAACCTACGGTATTGGATAGTTTGCGCGAAGATTCGGCAGGTTGGCATGAATATGCGATGAAGCCAACATTTCTACATTTGTTACTGCAGCATTGAATATTTTTTCAATGTAATTCGTTATCAATACAATGGACACCCTATGGATTTTATTCCCAAATGGATAGCCTGGGAGATCACCCGCCGCTGCAACTTTGGCTGTGTGCATTGTCGCTCTGCCTCGGAGTTGGAGGTGCGCGATCATCCGGATTTCAGCTTTGCCGAGGCCCAGCGCATTCTGGCAGATATCCGCAGCTATGCTGATCCGGTGGTGGTGCTCTCCGGTGGCGAGCCGCTTTTGCGCAGCGATGTTTTTGATATTGCCGCCCATGGCACAGAGCTTGGCCTGCGCATGTGTCTGGCCACCAATGGTTCCCTGGTGAGCCACGAGGTATGTCGCAACATGCTGGCCAGCGGCATCAAGATGGTGTCGCTCAGCCTGGATGGAGCCAGTGCCAGCGTGCACGATAACTTCCGCGGCCAAACCGGCGCCTTTGCCGGGGTGATGCAGGCAATCGAACTCTTTAAGGAGCATGGCATTCCCTTTCTGGTCAACTCCTCCTTTACCAAGCGCAACCAGGACGAGGCAGCCAAGCTCTATCCCCTGGTGAAGAAGTTGGGCGCCACTGCCTGGTATCTGTTCATGATTGTTCCCACTGGCCGCGGCGAAGAGATCATGAGCGAGCTTATCCCGCCGGATGAGTATGAAGCCATGCTCCACTGGCACTATGATGTGGAGAAAGAAGAAGATGAACTGCTCATGCGCCCCACCTGTGCGCCGCAGTACTATCGTTTGGTTCTGCAACGGGCCAAGGCTGAAGGCACGAGTTTCAAACGCCGCAGCCTCTCTTTTTCCACCGGTGGCTCCAAGGGCTGCCTGGCCGGGCAGCTCATCTGCCTGATCGATGTGGATGGCAATGTTTTACCCTGCAGCTATTTTCCCAAGGCCGCTGGCAATCTCGGTGAACAGTCCTTTCGGGAAATATGGGAACAAGCGCCGCTCTTGCTGGAGATGCGCGATTTCAAAGGTTACAAGGGCAATTGCGGCCACTGCGAATACCTCAATGTTTGCGGGGGTTGCCGGGCCAGGGCCTATGCCATGACCGGCGATTATCTGGCAGCCGAGCCCTTCTGCTCTTATCAACCCCGTCGTTGACGTCCCCATCTCCCTCAGGTAGACTAGGTCAGTTATTTTACTTTCCTTTTTCCCAGGTACGGCATGAATACAACCTTTCTAAAAGCCTGCAAAGGCGAGCAAACCAGCCATGTTCCGGTCTGGTTTATGCGCCAGGCAGGTCGCTATCTGCCCGATTACCAGCGCGTGCGCAGCAAACTCAATTTTTTGGACCTGTGCAAGAATCCCGCCCTGTGTACAGAGGTTACCTTGCAGCCAGTGGATATTTTCCACTTTGACGCGGCAATCCTCTTTTCCGACATCCTTGTTCCCATGGAGGCCATGGGCCTTCCCCTGGAGTTCCACGAAGGCCAGGGGCCGGT
Source organism: Desulfobulbaceae bacterium (assembly GCA_013201405.1). Classification (GTDB taxonomy): domain Bacteria; phylum Desulfobacterota; class Desulfobulbia; order Desulfobulbales; family Desulfobulbaceae; genus Desulfobulbus. The sequence continues at coordinate 20,447 of JABMJC010000015.1, read as the reverse complement.
TTTTCCCGAACCAGTGCGGAGCCAGCAGGCGGCTGAAGCACTCAGGATCCCTAACCCGGCCGAGGATATGCCCTTTGTTCTGGAAACCATTCGCCTGTTGCGCCGGGAACTCAAGGTGCCGCTGATCGGCTTTGCCGGAGCACCCTTTACCCTGGCCACCTATGTGATTGAGGGCGGCAGCTCCAGGAACTTCTATGCCACTAAAAGCATGATGTTCCAAAGGCCGGAACTCTACCGGCTCATCCTGGACAAAATCACTGCCTGTACCAGCAGCTATCTCATTGCCCAGGCCAAGGCAGGTGCACAGGCGCTGCAGCTGTTCGATTCCTGGGCCGGAGCACTTGCCCCCTGCGACTACGAACGTTTTGCCCTGCCCTATGTGCAGAGCATCCTGGCTGATTTGCGTAAGCACACCGATATTCCCCTCATCTACTTTGCCAACCACGGCGCCACCCTGCTGCGCCATACGTCGGGTCTGGATGCCGATGTGTTGGGCATTGACTGGCGGATCCCTTTGGCCGACGCCATTCGGCAGGTAGGGCCGCACGCGGTGCAGGGCAACCTTGATCCTCTGGCGCTTTTTCTGCCCAAAACAGAGTTGGAGGCACGCATCGCAGCCATGCTGGAAGATGGCAAGGCGGCCCGCGGCTATATCTTCAACCTGGGCCACGGGGTTATCCCGGAAACCGATCCAGACCAGGTAAAAATCGCGGTGGAAGCGGTGCACCGCTTCAGCAGCCGGAGTAAGCAGAGCTGAGCAGGCGAAGCAGGACAGAGTCCATGGCCACGATGGCAACGGCAGCACCACCCCGCATTCCTGGTTTGCACGAATGCCTGCTGCTCATGGAGCAGTACGGTATGCTCAGCAACATACGCCGTCACTCCCTGGTGGTTGCACGCCTGGCCATCCAACTGCTCGAAGGCCTCTGCGCCATGCAGCCAAACAATCCGCAAGCAGCCAAGGAACTAGTGCTGGCCGGAGCCTTGTTGCACGATATAGCCAAAACCCCCTGCCTCCACAGCCGCTGCGATCATGCCCAGGTGGGAGCGGAAATCTGCCATAAAGAGGGTTATCCCGAGGTGGCGGCCATTGTAGCCCAGCATGTGCGTTTGTCGCCCTTTGCAACGCAGCGTTACGAGGCGGGCCAGTTCGCCGCCATGGAACTGGTGCACTATGCTGATAAGCGGGTGCGCCACCATGGTGTGGTTTCGTTGGACGAACGACTCGAATACATTATCGAGCGGTATGGCAACAACAATCCCGAACGCTGCCAGGCAATCGAACGCCATTTCCAACGGTGCGGTCGCCTGGAACATCTTCTCTTTCGCTGGCTACCCTTTGCCCCAGAGGAACTGGGTATTTTTTAACTGCATTGTGCAGCAGAACTATGCGATCCCAGTGCAAAAAACGGGTATAGGATCATCTCTGGCTGTGTCGCGATGTTTCCTGCGACCAAGCCGAGCAAAACGGCATTTTCCACCACAACAACAATAAGTTACACATGGCCACGCGTGCGCCACAATACCCCATGCAGCAAGAGACAAACAATCCATCCTTTGACTGGATACACCACTATCCCCTGGCGGTCAGCGTATGCGACCAACAGGGCATCATCATTGCCATGAATCGCCTGGCCGCAGAGTACTACAGCCGCTGGGGCGGTATGGATCTTTTAGGGAAAAGCCTGTTCGACTGTCATCCGGAAACGGCCAATGCTCAGCTTAGACGCATGCTGAACGAACAGAGCGCCAACATATATTACAAGGAAAAACAGGGACAGCGCAAATTGGTGCATCAGTATCCCTGGTACGACGACGCAGGTGGTTTCGCCGGTCTGGTGGAAACCATTGTGCCCCTGCCCCGGGAAGTGCCGGTCTTCAAACACAGCTAGGCGCTGTTGACACAAAGGCCGGTCCGAATCCAATTCTTTATCAAGATCGAGAGAAAATCTATGCAGATATCATTTCATGGTGCAGCCAGAAGCGTTACCGGCTCCTGCCACATGGTGACATGCAATGGCAAAAATATCCTCATCGACTGTGGCCTGTACCAGGGCAGCCGGGCCCTTGCTGAAGAAAATGCCAATGACTTTGGTTTTGACCCGGCCAGCATCGATTTTCTTTTGCTCACCCATGCGCATCTGGATCACTGTGGTCGTATTCCCCTTTTGGTCAAACAGGGGTTTGCCGGCCGGGTTCTGTGCACCTCAGCCACCAGGGAACTGACTAGACTGGTTTTGCTGGATTCGGCCAAGATTCAGGAGGAAGATGCCAAGTACCAGAACTACAAGGCAGCCAAACGGAAAAATCCGGGTCCACCGGTAGAACCACTCTACACCACGGTGGATGCGCTCAATGTGTTCGATTTTTTTGTGGATATTGCTCGCTGGGAAAAACCGCACCAGCTTGCCCCGGGCATTGCTGTCACCTTTTACGATGCCGGGCACATCCTGGGTTCGGCCTGTATTTTGCTGCAGCTGGAAGAAAATGGCCAAAAGCGCAGCGTGCTTTTTTCCGGTGACCTCGGCTCCAGCGACCGGGCCATTATGCCCGACCCGGCCCGGGCTCCCCATGCCGACGTGGTGGTGATGGAAACCACCTATGGCAACCGTCGGCACAAGGATCTCAAGCAATCGATTGACGAACTCTTTACAGCCATCAACACCACCGTTGCCCGCCACGGTAACGTACTCATCCCCAGTTTTGCCTTGGAACGCAGCCAGGAAATTCTCTATTACCTGCGCGAGGGTGTGGAACAGGGTGCTTTGCCTGTCAACCTCAGGGTATATCTGGATTCGCCCATGGCCATTTCAGCCACTGAAATTTTTCGCAGGCATCCCGAGTGTTTTGACGAGGAAACCTGGCAGGTGCTAATGACTGGCCGCGATCCCTTTTCCCTGCCTAGTTTACACTATTCGCGCGAGGCAGCCGATTCCATGGCTTTGAAAAATATGGATGGCGTGGTGATTATCGCTGGTTCGGGCATGGCCACTGGTGGCCGCATTCGCCACCACCTGCGCAACAACCTGTGGAAGCCCGAAGCTGCTGTGGTCTTTGTCGGATTTGCCGCCCAGGGCACCCTGGCCCGCACCATTATCGACGGCGCAGATGAAGTACGTATTTTCCAGGAAGAGATCGCGGTCAATGCCAGCATCCACACCATCAATGGTTTCTCCGCCCATGCCGATCAACAGGAACTGCTCACCTGGCATGCACAAGCCGCTCCTGCACGCACCTTTTTGGTGCACGGTGAAGAGAGCATCATGCAGGGTTTTGCCGAACTGTTGGGCAACACCGAGGTGATCCTACCGGAAGCGCACAGCAGCCACATTCTGTAGGCGTTTTTATAATCGCTGCGGCTTGGCTGCGGGTAAGATTTTGCTCCACGAACCTGTCGCAGCGCCCTTGAGCCCATGTATGAAAAAAGGCCTGAAACGCAATGCGCTTCAGGCCTCGATTTTTTCCATCTCCTCAAGCGATTCACCCAAGGAGATGACAGGTACTATATAAAAACAAGGGCGGTGATCATCCGCTCCTCTGCGCCGATCATTTGGGGGCAGTGGCTTCGTGGACCTCAGCCCTGACCTTGTCTACCGCTTCCTTGGTTTCTTCTGCAGCTTTCTTGCTCTCAGCCTCGGCCTTCTCTACCGCATCTTCAGTCTTGGCCTCGGCCTTCTCGACTGCATCTTCAGCTTTGGCCTTGGCCTCCTGGCCGGCTTCTTTGGTCTTTTCTACAGCTTCCTTGCTTTGAGCTTCAGCCTTTTCTACGGCCTTTTCAGTCTTGGCTTCGACCTTCTCTACCGCATCTTCAGTTTTGGCCTTGGCCTCCTGGCCGGCTTCTTTGGTCTTTTCTACGGCTTCCTTGCTTTTAGCTTCGGCCTTTTCTACAGCTTTCTGGTGTTTAACCTCAGCCTTTTCTACGGCCCTTTCAGTCTTTGCCTTGGCTTCCTGGCCAGCTTCTTTGGTCTTTTCTACGGCCCTTTCACTCTTTACCTTGGCTTCCTGACCAGCATCCTTGATGTTTTCCTTTGCTTCCCTGGCCTCTTCCTTGGTCTTTTCCCATGCGGCTGAACTCTTTTCCTGAACAGCATTCACGGCATCACCAGTGGTAGTGCTCACCTTGTCCCAAGCCTTTTTGCTGGAATCAACCGTGGCATCGACTACTGCGCCTGCAGCATCTTTAACCTGGGAACCAGCTTCCTTTATTTCGCTCCCTGCCTGTTTCCAGGTGGTGGTTTCTTCCGCAGCAGCGTAGCCGCCTGCTAAAACAAAAGTGGCTGCCAGGACAGAAGTCAGAATTACCTTTTTCCGTGTTTTCATGGTACACCTCTTAGCACTATTTATTGATTCACCAAAATCTTACCGCATGAGCGGATTTCCCACATACAATAGATTGTTTTTCATTCTAGGCAAGCTAGCACCTGGCATTCACTATAAAAAATGGTGAAATCTACCTAAAAAACAACAGAAATACATTGATTGCTGTAAAAAATCAGCAAGAACACATGCTGAAACAGGCAAGACTTTAAAAAACGCTCCTTTGCCAGCTTCAGTACACAGGTCCATATCAGGCTGCGGCTGTTTACCCTGGCAAGCAGACAACAGCATTACCTGCATTCCCAGGCCTGCCACCACTTGCATCATGTTTTTTGTCTTTTTTCCTCTCCTGTGCCTGGCTTGCTTTTTAACTCCATGATCTTAGTGCAAAGAAACTGGCTGTGCAGGATGTGGAAACTTGGGCAAAGCATCCGTGGATTATACTGTCTCTATACAGTACTTGCGGCCTGCATGCGGCCTGGAGGAAGCAAAGAAGGTTCACGTATGCAAGCCACACTACGTTTCAACAAGGAGAGAACACGGAGAAAATGGGCAGAAGGATATTAAATTGAAGGATGCCAGCTTGCTGCAGCCGAGTTGTTACAGGCAACTTGGCGGTCTTGTGACTGATCTTGTTGGCTGATCTTAACAAGACCTGAAAACAGTCTTTTTCTCCATGGTGTTATCTAAGGCGACCACGGAGAGCTGTTGGTTGTACATGCTCCAGCCCCACCCAACAGCTCTCCATTGTTGTTCAATGGTGTGCAGACCACAACTGTGGGCCATCAATGCAAGAGCGACCAGAGCATGCGGGTAGCCACGATGTAGAGGAAAATGGCAAAGAGACGCTTGAGTTTATCCACAGGCAGGGCATGGGCCAGTTTGGCTCCCAGGGGTGCAGTCAGCACGCTGGCACACACAATACCAATGAAGGCAGGAAGATAGATATAGCCCCAGCTCAGTGGCGGACGGTCTGCAACGCCAATGCCGTTGATCAGATAGCTCAAGGCACCGGCAATGGCAATGGGTAGACCAATGGCAGCCGAGGTGCCCACGGCGCGGTGCGCGCTGACATTGCAAAAGAGCATAAAGGGCACGGAAAGTGAGCCACCGCCAATACCCACCAGGCTGGAAACCACACCAATGAGCGACCCCATGCCAAACATGCCGCCGCGACCAGGCAACTCCCTGGTTGGCTTGGGTTTTTTGTTGAGGATCATCTGGGTGGCCACGATGTAGAGGAAGATACAGAAAAACACCTTGAGAAAACCAGTGGACAACCTGGCTGCAACAAAGCCACCCAAAAAGGTGCCTAAAAGAATACCCAGCACAATGCGGCGGACAATTTCCCAATCCACCGCGCCCCGGCGATGATGAGCCATGAAGCTGGAGATGGAGGTGAAGATGATACTGGCCAGAGAGGTGCCCAGGGCCAGGTGCATCATCACTTCAAACTGTACGCTCTGGCGGGTGAAGCAAAAAACCAGCATGGGCACGATCACCACGCCCCCACCCACACCCAGCAGGCCTGCCAGCACACCGGCAATGAGACCAACAACCAAGTAGGTGATAATCAGTTCCAAACCCATTATTCCACTCCTATTCACTGCATGGGCCCAAACAGGCTAGCATTCAAAAAACGGCTGTCCTGCCAGCCAGAGTTGTGCAAATTTCTGGCATTGCTGGGCCAAATTGAGGTATTGTGTCCAAAGACAATGCTCCGGCCTATTACGGTCGGAGCATGCACAATCTGCCACTTTTACGTCGATTTGAGCCACCTGTCAACATGCACCCGCGCATCACGCGGGTTCTTTTCTTTCAGGGCACGTATTTCATGGGCATTGCCGCCGACATCATCATTCTGGTTATCACCGCATTTTTCTGTGGCCTTATCATGCAGCGGCTGCATCAGCCGCTTATTCTTGGCTACATCCTGGCCGGTATTCTTCTGGGCCCACATACCGGCGGCATCATCATCCAAGAAATTCACGAAATTGAACTGCTGGCAGAAATAGGCGTGGCCCTGCTCCTCTTTGCCCTGGGGCTCGAATTTTCCTATAAAGACTTGAAGCCAGTGAAGGTGATCGCCTTTGTGGGCACACCCCTGCAAATCCTCCTGACCATGCTGCTGGGCATGGGCATTGGTCGCCTGCTGGGTTGGGATTTGACTGCCTCGGTATGGTTTGGCGCGCTGATCTCTCTCTCCAGCACCATGGTGCTTTTGAAAACCCTGATGAACCAGGGCTGGATGGGCACCCTTTCCAGTAAGGTGATGATCGGCATGCTCATTGTGCAGGACCTGGCTGTCGTGCCGATGATGATTCTTCTGCCCATGATGAACGACCCGGCAGCCGGGTTGCCTGCCCTGGGCTATGCCCTGCTCAAGACAGTACTTTTTCTGGCCTGCATGCTGTTTTTCGGCGCCAAAATGCTGCCAGTACTACTCAGGCACATTGCAGCCCTAGGTTCGCGAGAACTGTTTTTACTGGCCGTGATTGCCATTGGCCTGGGTGTTGGCTACGCCACCTATCTGGTTGGGCTGTCCTTTGCCTTTGGCGCCTTTATCGCTGGCATGGTGCTCACTGAGTCTGACTATGGTCACCAGGCGCTCAGCGATGTCATTCCACTGCGCGACGTGTTTGGCCTGCTCTTCTTCGCCTCGGTGGGTATGCTGCTGAATCCCCGTTTTTTGGTGGATCATCTTTGGATGGTGACCCTGCTGGTTCTTCTGGTGACCATGGGCAAGGTCGCTATTTTTGCCGCCATCGCCTGCCTGTTCCACTATGGCAATGTCATTCCCATTGCCGTGGGCCTGGGTCTCTTCCAGATTGGCGAATTCACCTTTGTGTTGGCGCGCATCGGTCTGTCAACGGGCTCAATCAGCGCAGAACTGTACAACCTGGTGCTTACCACCGCAGTGGCCACCATGATGCTCACTCCCCTGCTCTCCGGACAAACCAGCCGCCTCTACGAAATCAAGAAACGACACATGCGCAGGGAGCCCATGCGTAGCTTTAACTTTGCCAGCGACGAACTGGCACAGCATGTGGTGATTGCCGGTGGCGGCCGCATTGGCATGCAGATTGCTAAAATTCTCCACGGGTTGCACATCCCTTTTGTCATTATCGAATTGGATCAACGCCTGGTGGAAATGGCCAAGGAGGCCGGGTTCAAGGTGGTGTTTGGCGATGCCAGCCAAGCGGTGGTGCTGGAGGCTGCCAACACAGCCAGGGCTGTGCTGCTGGTGGTCAGCATTCCGGCGGTGGTAGTGGCGCAGGCCATTATCCACAATGCACGTTTGCACAATCCAACCATTCAGGTGGTGGCGCGCCTGGCTGATACCGAATTCATGCCGGTATTCGACAAACTCAAAGTACGGGATCTGGTGTATCCGGAATTTGAGGCTGGTCTGGAAATAACTCGACAGGCCCTCTTACACCTGGGCCTGCCGGTGCAGGAGGTACACCAGCACACCGAACCACTCCGCTAGGAATTTTTGCAACTGAAGGACCAAGGCGAACACCTGCTGCAGCAATACAAGACCCTGGCGCAGTTGCGCACCGCAGAACAGAATTTCGATCTGGAATGGTTCAGTGTACAGGAAGGCTGTGGGCTGCTAGGCAGAAGTCTGGCTGAAGCGCGTGTCCGCAGTCAAACCGGTGTGTCCGTAGTGGGGGTACTGCGCAGTGGTGCAGTACAGGTCAATCCTGGGCCTGACTTTCGCTTACAGGGCAAGGATATGGTGGCGGTGATCGGTTCAAGTGAAGCCAGGGCCAACTTCCATGCCATGCTTGTGCAAGGTGCCGACCAGGACATGGCAGCAGATGCACCCACATACAGGGCAGCCGCCTGAACCCCTCTTGTTGTGACTGTTGGAAGAATGCCCTGCTCCAGACAGGAATGACACAGGTGCGGATAATCAGCTATCTTATATTAATATGTTGATTATTTTGCGTTAAATTTCCATTAGCTTGCCCGCTCTTCTTTCCTGTTCACCTCAACTTGTTTATACTGCGGGATAAGCCTTTGTAGGAGTAAACAGAAGTAATTTTAGTGGCATAGTACGCCATTTGGGGCAGATCGTACATGAAAGGGACCCAGTACATCAGGTGAATCATGCCGACGAACAACACAGACAAAAAACTCGCCCAGACAAGCCCTGAAAAACCAGACATTCAGGAGGCTTCTGTCAGCTTCGATCTGGATTCGCCTGAATGGTACTTGAACCGCGAGCTGAGCTGGCTGGCCTTTAATCAGCGGGTTATCCACGAAAGTGTAGATGAGCGCAACCCGCTTTTGGAACGGGTCAATTTTCTTGCCATCATTGGCTCGAATTTGGACGAATTCTTCATGAAGCGCATCGGCGGCCTCAAGCAGCAGGTGGGTGCAAAGGTGAAGCAACTTTCCACCGATGGCCGCACTCCCCAACAACAGATCGACGAATGCTACGAAATTATCCGCGATCTGTTGGAACAGAAACAGACCATGGAACAGGTGCTGCTGGAACGGCTTGCCGAGGAAAACATCCACATCCTTGCTTACAAGGAACTCAGTGAGCGGCAGCAGGAGAACATGGCGCTGTATTTCAGGGAAAATATCTACCCGCTCCTCACCCCACAGGGCATGGATCCGGCCCACCCCTTTCCCTTTATCTCCAACCTGTCCTTGAACCTGCTGGTGGCCACTCGTCATCGCGATGATGACCACATTTACTTAAACCGCATAAAAATTCCCACCGGCGCAGGTATTCCCCGCTTTATCAAGGTGGAGCCACGACGGCATGTGTACGTGCTTTTTGAAGACATCATTGCCAACAACCTGGATGTTATTTTTCCGGGCATGGTGGTGGAGAGTTGTGCTGAATTCCGGGTTACCCGCAATGCCATTACCGAAAAACTCACGGATCAGGCGGTTGATCTGTTGGTGATGATCGAATCGGCCCTGCGCGAGCGCAAGTTTGCGGAAATTGTCCGCCTGGAGGTGGACAGCAGCATGAGCCAGCAGCACAAAGGGATGCTCGCCTCCCAATTGCAGCTGGATTCCCGCAAGGATGTCTTTATTGTGGAGGGCATCATGGCCAAGCGCGATTTGTTCGAAATTGCCGCCATCGAACGGGCCTCCCTACACTATCCACCGCATCAACCGGTGGATCACTGCAAGATGTCGCAGGAAGCGCCCAACATCTTTCATCTCATTCGCGAGGAAGGCCCCTTCCTGCTGCAGCACCCCTACCAGTCTTTTACGGCAACGGTGGAACGCTTTTTGCAAGAGGCCAGCTGCGACCCCAAGGTGCTGGGCATCAAGATGACCCTGTACCGCACCTCGGCCAATTCGCAAATCATCAAGTATTTGCTCGATGCAGTGCAAAATGGCAAACAGGTGGCAGTGGTGGTGGAGCTGATGGCCCGTTTCGACGAATCCGCCAACATCCACTGGGCCACCCATCTGGAGCAGGCAGGCATTCATGTTACCTATGGGGTAGTGGGCCTGAAAACCCATTCCAAGGTAATTTTTGTGGTACGGCGCGACTACGGCGGCCTGAGACGCTACGCCCACATTGGCACGGGCAACTACCATGCCGGTACAGCCCGTATCTACAGTGATTTGGGTCTGTTGACCTGCGACAACGATATTGGCGATGACCTGACCGAATTTTTCAACTTCCTTACCCTGGGCTATGCTCCGCTGCGCAACTACAAAAAATTGCTGCCCTCGCCAAAATTTCTAAAAAAGGCCCTGCTGGAAAAAATCAAGCGCGAGATGGCGCACCAGGCTGCTGGCAAGGGAGGTCATCTCCAGTTCAAAACCAACGCCCTTACCGACAGCGACATCGTCAAGGCCCTGTACGAGGCCTCCCAGGCTGGGGTGAAGGTGGATCTGATCGTGCGCGACAGTTGCCTCATCCGTCCGGGCATCAAGGGGTTGTCCGAAAATATTCGGGTGATCTCCATTGTTGGCCGCTTTCTGGAACATGCCCGTATCTATTACTTCCGCAACAACAACCAGCCAGAATACTTCATTGGTTCAGCCGATTTGATGCTGCGCAACCTGGAACGCCGAGTGGAGATGATGACTCCGGTGGAAGCCCCTGCCCTGCAGGAGCAGTTGCGGGAAATGCTAGATCTGCAGGTTGGAGACCAGCGCGGTGCCTGGGAGATGCAGTCCGATGGCAGTTATGTACAGCGACAGCCAGCTACCACAGGAGAGCAGCGCTCTGCCCAGGAGCAGTTGATCGAGGTGAATAAAAAACGGTTGGCCGAGGCGAAACGAGTGCACAAGCGCCAGAGTGGCGGCAAGATCCCTAAGCGAAAAAAATCCTGAGGGCATTGAAATTCATTGGCATTGTGCAGTGATGAAACCGCAATGCTCCGCATTTGCCCGGCAGAGGCACAGGACTGCGAACAGATCCGCGAGCTGTACCTGAGCGCCTTTCCAAAAGACGAAGGGTCGGTGGTGGCGGCTGTGGCCATTGCGCTGCTTGCGCAAAAGGTCCTTGACCTGGTCTTTGTCTATGGCGATTCAGCCTATTACAGCAGGTTTGGCTGCAAAGCCAAACCTGCTGCGCCCTATCTTCCGCCCTATCTTCCGCCCTATCTTTCCGCACTACCCCCTCACGTATTCGTTCGGCTGGCAGGCCATGCACCTGAACGGTTTTCCCCCTGCACAAACACCGCAAACACTCGCATTTGTACCCGTTCTGGCTCGTCCTGAGCTGTGGTAAGGGGCTTCCTCTCTTTGGCCCGCAACCTCACATCTCGGTGAGATATTTCCAGTAGCGCTGCGGCATGCCCTGTTGTTGTAACTGCGGATTATGCCGGGCCGGGTTGCTGATGGCCCTATGAAAAGCGCGCCATAGCTGCTGGTACTCCTGTTCGTTCTCGCTCAGCTGTGCCGCCGGTACTTCTCCGTGCAGAGCCACGTAGGCGGCAAAATCAGTATCCACCTCCACCGGCTGTAAATCCACGGTATCCCAGTAGAGCGCGCTATTGCGCTGCAGGTCGTGCAGGAGCCAGCGGCACCCGGCCAAGCGCCGCCTAAAATGCCGGGCGCACAGGGAAATGATGTTGTAGTGGGGTTCAAAGGGGCCGTATTGCAAATCATCCGCCAGAATGCGGAAACGGATCAGCCCCTTGTAGCGGTGCGCTTCGCGGGAAACGGCATGAAAAAGCCCTTTTAAGTGGGCAACAGCGCTATGGCTTTCGTAGGAGAGCGCCTGTTTGCCACGGCGCAGACACAGGTGCACAAAGCTATACATCTGCATTTCCACCCCGCCCTCCCCACTGAGATAGGCATAGACCGCCAGATTGGCAGCCAAGGGATGCAGGTTCTGCAGATACTGCAGGAGGCGGTCTGCCTGATCGGCATCACATTTCAGGGTGATGACCGTATCAAACAAGGTGGGTGTATAGCGATGGGTCGGGGTAATGGCATGCACTGCACCGCCATCCTTCACGGCTCGGGCAATTGCATGGAGCATGCCGGCAAAAGTGCCGTCATACAGGTAAACCACAGGTTCCATGCTAGAACAGTCTAAGCTGCCGATACTGCGGGCTAAGGTGGCTGATGGCCGGTTTTTCCAGGCGGCACATGGCGGTCAGCAAGTCTTGATGGGAGGGGATGGCGGCAACCAGCTTTTTGCCGTTGATGGATAAAAAATAGCGGGCCCGTTTCATCACCAGGCCCAGTTTTTTCAAGTCTTCTTCGCGGATGGCCGCCACCCTTCTGGTGGCAATGATGCGACGTGCTGAAGTTAGGCCCAGGCCCGGCACCCGAAGCAGTTCTTCATAGCTGGCCCGATTGATATCAAGGGGAAACAAATCAAAATGACGCAGGGCCCAGGCCGCCTTGGGGTCAAGCCGTTCATCCAGATTGGGAGCTGTGGCTTGCAGAATTTCTTCGGCCTGAAACTGGTAGAAGCGTATGAGCCAGTCGGCCTGATAGAGCCGGTGCTCGCGCACCAGCGGCGGCGCAGTGCTCGGCATGGGCAGGTTGGGCGCGCTGTTCACCGCTATATATGCCGAATAATAGACCCGCCGCAGTTGCATTTTGGTGTACAGGCTTTGCGACAGGGTGAGGATGTGCAAGTCGCTCTCGGCGCTTGCGCCGATAATCATCTGGGTGGATTGGCCTGCTGGGCAAAATTTTGGTGTGCGGCGAGATTTTTTTCGTTCCGCGCCATAGTTACTCGCTGCTTCGCCAATTTGCCGCATGGGTGTGAGGATGCCCTGCCGTGATTTTTGTGGTGCCAGCTCCTTTAGCGATGCTGCCGAGGGCAGTTCAATGTTCACGCTCAAACGGTCGGCCAGCATGCCCGCTTTGGCAACCAATTCCTGCGGTGCACCGGGTATTACTTTCAGATGAATATAGCCATTAAAGGCATATTTGGTGCGGAGCTGGTGGCAGACATCCACCATGTCGCTCATGGTCTGTTCCGGGCTGGCATAGACGGCAGAGCTGAGGAAAAGCCCTTCGATATAGTTGCGCCGGTAGAAGTTGATGGTGAGATCAGCCACCTCATCTGGGGTAAAGGTGGCTCTGGCGCAGTGATTGGAACGGCGGCTCATGCAGTAGACGCAGTCAAGGCGGCAGTCGTTACTGAGCAGGATTTTGAGCAGCGAGATGCAGCGGCCGTCCGCTGACCAGCTATGGCAAATGCCGGATGCTGCGGCATTACCCAGGGCTCCGGGTTTTGCCTTGCGGTTACTGCCGCTGGAGGCGCAGGAGGCATCAAACTTGGCCGCATCCGCCAGAATGGTCAGTTTATCCAGCGTGTTCATAGGCCATCTTGCCCCTCACTCCGTGCCACAGCCCGACTACGCTACGTAAAAACAATAGAACTCCAAAAAGATTGCAACCGAACGCATCGTATCACATCAAGCTGCAAATCGCTGCAATTCTCCAGAATGGATCTGAGTGGCAGTACAGCGTTGCCCTGCAACTGGAATCAGGCTCTGCGTTTCAGCTCTGCACCTGCTTGAAATAGGCCAACAGCGCGTGCAGGGTGGTGAGCGGATGGGGCGGGCAGCCGGGGATGTACAGATCCACTGGCAGCAGGGTATTCAAATCGCCGATGATTTCGGCAGAACCATGGAAAGGGCCGCCGGAAATGGCGCAGCAGCCAGCGGCAATGACCACCTTGGGCGCAGGCACGGCCTGATAGGTATCCATGAGGGCACTCCGCATATTGCGACTGATGGGCCCGGTGACCATGATGCCATCGGCATGGCGGGGCGAGGCGACAAAGTCTATACCAAAGCGGGACAAAAAAAAAAAAGGGGTGCCCAGTACGTTGATATCTGCCTCGCAGGCATTGCAGCCGCCTGCTGAGACCTGCCGCAACTGCAGAGAGCGGCCAAAGAGCTTGGTGATCTGCTCTTTGGCGTGCTGTGCCAGTTCAGGCAGAGAGCCGCTGGTGATCAGGTCTTCCCGGCGGACTGCAGCCAGTTCAAAGCGCTGACTGAAGCGGACAAAATAATCCCCATCCCCTTCCTGCACCTCGGCGCAGCGGCCGCAAAAGGTGCAGCGGCCCAAATCAATTTTTCTCTCTTCGGCCAGAATGGCGTTTTGCGGGCACAGCTCTGCGCAGCGGCGGGCTAACGTAAGCGAGCTGTCTGCATTGACCATGGGCAAGCCCCGGTAGATGGCAGGTAGCTGGATTGGTTTTTTGGGGTAGCTGCTGGTGCGATGGCCCTGTTCCAGCCGGTTGCGGATGATTTTATACATTGGTTCGTGTTCCTGATTGAATGGCCCTGTATTTCCTTCTGTGCTGTTATAGGCCTGCTGCTAGAGGTCAAAACCGCAGTAGCTCAAGTTAAAGCTCTTGTTGCACAGAGGAAAATCGGAAATCTCCTGATTGCGCAGGGCCATGGCCAGGCCCGGCCAGTTGTGGAAGGAGGGATCCTTGATCTTGTAGCGGATGAGCTGGCCCTGGTCATCGGTCAAAAGGCAGTGGGAGATTTCTCCACGCCAGCCCTCGTTTAAGGTGACCACGCAGCTCGAGGGAGCCAGGGCATAGTCTGTGCCCTCTACAGGCACGGGCTGACACGGTTCTTCTTCTCTGGCCAGCAGCAGGTCAATGGCGTTTAACGAGTGTACGATCTCCTCCTGTCGCACCATGGCCCGGCTCAGCACATCGCCACTGGTCACCTTGTTGCTAATTGTGGGCAGATCCCCATAGCACTCGGTCGGAAAAAACTCCCGTACATCATAGTCAAGCCCAGAGGCCCGGCCACACACTCCCACCAGGCCAAGCGCCTGTGCATGCTCCCTGGTGACGGTGCCGGTTCGTTCAAAACGCGCCAAAACCGTGTGGGCGGTGAAGAGCAGGTCACAAACATGGAGGATCTCTGGGCGCAATTCTTTGATTTTATTTGCAATCACCTGGCGCGCCTCCTGCCCCATAGCAAAGGCCGTGCCACCAGGGCGGATCAAGCCCTTGCCAAAGCGGTTACCGCTCAGCGCCAACAACAGGTTGAGGAATTCACCGCGGATGCGGCCAAAGTACGCTGCCGGCGGGTTAAAGGCCACATCACCACTCAACGCACCAAGATCACCGATGTGGTTGGCCAGGCGCTCCAGCTCAAGGGCAATGGTACGCTGCGTGCTGGCCCCGCCTGCCACCTCAAGCCCGCACAGTGCCTCCAGGGCCTGGCAGCAAGAGAGGTTGTGACCGATGCTGGTGTCTCCGGCAATGCCTTCGGCAATGGTGATAAGCCGTTTGTGTGGCACGGTCTGCAACAGCTCTTCTACCCCACGGTGCTGATAACCCAACTGGATTTCCAGGTGCAGCACCTCCTCGCCTGCACACTGAAAGCGAAAGTGGCCCGGCTCGATGATGCCGGCATGCACTGGCCCAACTGCCACCTCGTGCACCGACTCACCCTGCACCTGAAAGTAAGGGTAGTTGCCGGGAATCTCCTCTTCGTAGTTATTGCCGAACACATCTGGCTTATCACTCTTGTTGGCATGGTAGCGCAGCATCTTCAACCATGGGTGCCCGGCCGGGCGCAGGCCATACTGCTCGGCCACCTCCCGCTCAAACAGGTTGAACTGTGGGCCCGCATTTAGGGTGAGCGAGGGAAATTCGCGGCCAACCGTGGTTTCCAGAATAAAGAGGTCGCTATTGCGCAGCACAGCCAAAAGTACCATCTGCTTGTCTTCCGGATAAGCGAAAAACTGCACGATAAAGCCGTTGTTGCGCACAAACTGGCTAAGCTGACGGTGGAACAACTCGCTGGAGACTCGGGGAATCTGGCTACGGTCAATGCGCTCGCCGTTATTGATTTTAAGCATGAGGCTATCCATGAATCACGCCCCCCAAAAGGACAATGCTGTCGTTAATAACCTGCCGCAGCGGTTCAGGTATCCAGAGACAGAGCACAAGCGAGCTGAGCAACAGGGCCAGAGGCGGCAGGAATTGCAAGACCTTTTCCCTGGGGCGGAGTGCAGCCTGGGTGTCGCTCTCCTGGCCCAAAGACATACGCAGTGCTCCCTGGGCAAAACCGGCGATAACCAGAATCAACAGAATGACAAAAAGCAGGCCAACCACAGGCAGACCCCGCTGAAAGGCGGCAAAAAGAATCAGCACCTCGCTGATAAAAAGGCCAAAGGGCGGCAGACCGGCAATACCGAGACAGGCTGCAAAATAGCAGCAAAAGGTCTTGGGGAGCACGCGGGGCATGTTGGCGCACTGGCTGATCAGCTTGCTGCCATAGGTGCGCATGATGGTGCCGGCCGAAAGAAAGAGGGAAGATTTGAGCAGGGAATGGTGGATGAGGTGGAGCATGGCCCCGAACAGGCCCAGTCCGCCGATACCGGTGCCAATGGCAATGATGCCCATGTTTTCAATACTGGAGTAAGCCAGCATCCGCTTGTAATCCGGCTGGTTGAGGATGAAAACGCCGGCCACCAGCAGGGAAAAAAGGCCGAACCCAATGAGCAGGTTGCTGGAGAAGGCACCGAGCCCTGCCAGGACCATAAGGGTGTGCACCTGATAGATGCCCAGAAAAGCACAGTTGAGCAAGGCGCCGGAGAGCAGGGCCGAGGCCGGACTGGGCGCTTCGCTGTGGGCATCGGGCAGCCAGGTGTGCATGGGCGCAAGGCCCATCTTGGTGCCAAAACCGATGAGCACAAAAATAAAGCCGGTCTTGAGCCAGAGCGGATTGAGCAGCGGCGCCACCTTGTTCAGGGAAGAAAAGCTGAGCGGGATATCCGGCCCGGCCCCTTCCATGGAAAAGGTGATGAAGAACAGACCCAAAAGGGCCAGGGCAATGCCCACGGAACAGATGAGCACGTACTTCCAGGTGGCCTCCAGTGCCTGCTTGGAGCGGTGAATAAAAATAAGGGGCGCACTGGCCAGGGTGGTGGCCTCGATGGCTATCCAGAAAACAACGGGATGCTCGGCCAGGGCCGCCATACTCATGGTGCCCAGAAAAAGGAGCATGCAGCCGCTGAAAACAGCTTCATATTTTGTGGGCCGCTGCCGCATATAACTGACCGCATAGGGGGCGGTCCAGGCAAAGACAAAGGAACTGAGCAAAAGCACCAGCATGCCTGGATGCGCCTTGCCAAAAAATTCGGGAAAATAGGCCTGCCCGCCATCGAGCCAAAGCCTGAGACTGAGGAGCAGATGCAGGACACCGGTGGACACCAGGGCGATTCGCCCAAGTATCGGCGGCAGAATCAGGGTGACGAGACCAACACACACAGGCAATAAAAAAATGTATTCCAGCATGGCTCAGTCCTTGAGTTGTTCGAGATCCAGGGTATCGACATCGTCAAAGGCCCGGCTGATATTGTTGAGGATGATCCCCATGACCATCACCGCCACCAGCAGGTCGAGCAGAACGCCGAATTCTACCAGGTAGATGCTGCGCGTTTGCCTGGTCAGGGCCGTGCCCATCAGGTAGATGCCATTATCCATCATCAGGTAGCCAATGACCTGGCTCAGGGCCTTGCTGCGGCTCATCATCAGAAAGAGGCCGCCACCCAGGGTGGTGATGGCGGTGGTCAGCACCAGGGTGTGCACACCCTCCACAGAGATATTCAGGTGGTGGGCGATATACGCAGCCACCAGGATGAGCCCCAAGCCAACCGCGACCGAGCTATGGTAGCCAACCAGTGGTTCTACCTCGCGCCCGATAACGATGCGGGTGAGGGCAAAGTAGAGCAGGCCCGGAATGCACAGGGCCTTGATGGCCAGCATGACCACAAAAAGGATGATGCCACCCGGATGCATCCTGCTCTCTATTTCCAGCAGCACCGGGATCAGGGAAACCAAGGCTCCCTGCAGGCCCATCAGTTTAATCAGGGACATCATCCGACTGGAGGTCAGCGAAAAAAGGACAGAGAGCAGGATGATGGCCAGGAAGATTTCAATACCACCAATCATTGAATGAACTCCAGGGAGGTGAGAATAATGGCAAAAAAGACCAGGGCAAAGGAGGTGAGCAGGTACTTGGGCACCAGTGGCATCTTCAAACGGGCGGTGCCGGACTCAACCACGCCAATGACTGTATATACCAGCACGACCAGACCATAGAACAGCAGAGTGGCCAGCACTGGGTTTAAAACCAACTGGGCCGGCTTGAGCAGAGAAGCGACAAAGGCGGCATAGAAAAAGAGTTTGCAAAAGGCCCCCAGTTCGATCGTGGCCAGATCAGGCCCGCTGTGATCCAAAATCATGGCCTCGTGAATCATAGTCAGTTCCAGATGGGTGGCCGGGTCGTCCACTGGTACCCGTGCATTTTCCGCCAGCATAACCATGAACAGACCCACGACCACCAAAACCAGCAGTGCCCCCCGAGATCCATCAAAGGAAAGCGGTGTCTGGCCGGCAAAGTATTCGCCCAGACTGAGGGTGCCGTTCATGCGGAAAAAGAGAATCAACATGGCAAAAAGCGTGGCCTCTGCCAAAAAGGCGAAAAAGGCCTCGCGCGCCGCTCCCATGCCCTCAAAGGGCGAGGCCGTGTCCAAGGCGGCGACAATGGTAAAAAAACGTCTCAAGGCAAAAAAGTACAAGAGCACAATGATGTCGCCTTGAAAGGAGAAGAGAGGCTGCATCCAGGCCAAGGGGAAAAAGAGCAGGGCCATGAGTGCGGCAGCGCAGGAAAAAATCGGCCCCAGGCGGAAGACAAAGGTGCTACTGGTGCTGTAGACCGAGCCTTTGCGCAGCAGCTTCAGCAGGGTGTAGTACTTGATGAAAAGGGGTGGGCCCTTTTTACCGGCGAAAAAGGCCTTGACCTTGAGAATGATGCCGGGAAAGAGCGGCACCAGGGCCAGGGCCAGGACAAGGGAAAAAACAGAGAGTATAACGGACATGGTAACCTCGAACCTGGCTAGACGAGCAGAAGAACAACAATGATGGTCAACACGATGTAGGCGATATACGACTGAATACGGCCGTGTTGTATCCAGCGCAGCTTTTGTGCCAGCCACAGTACAGGCGTGGTCAGCAGACGCTGCAGGGTTGTTTCGGCCAAATCCTCTGCCTTGCTGGTGTATTCGGCCGAGGCAGGCAGAATTTTTTGCGCCAGACCGGTGCACTGGCTGCGCGCCAGCACCAAGGGACGAAAAAAATTGACCGGGCCCATGGCATAGGAGGTGCCGGTATACTGAATACGGCTGCTGGCCTGGGTAAAGCCGCAGCCCCAGGTTGCAGCCCGTTCTACAGGTTTGTCGCGGTAGGCCCGGTGGCGCAGGCCAGCCAGGCCGGCCAGCAGAACCACAAAGAGCCAGGCAATCAGGGTGAGATTACGGCTGATGCCGGCAAGCACATCACCCGACAGCAAGGAGGAGGCCATGGGACCAAGATCGCGCAGCCCTGCAAAGGCGGCGTGGATGAAGGGCCCGGGAAAAAGCCCGATGCACAGGCAGAGGAAGGTGAGCGCCAGCATGGTGGTTTGCATGGCTGGCCCGGCTTCAGTGGCCTGGCTGGCCTGCGGGCTGCGCGGCTCGCCGAGAAAGACAATGCCCACCGCCTTGGTGAAACAGGCAGTGGCCAGCCCGCCGATCATGGCCAAGGAGACAATGGCGGCAATGACCAGCACAAGGTTGATACCACTAAAACGAAGACCCAGAAAACCAGCGTAATAGATGAGAAATTCGCTGACAAAACCATTGAGCGGCGGCAGCCCGGAAATGGCAACCGAGCCAGTGAGAAAGCTGCGGCCGGTAATAGGCATGCGCCGCACCAAACCACCCAGTGCATCGATGGTGCGGGTGCCGGTACTGCGGTGGATGGCGCCTGCTCCAAAAAAGAGCAAAGACTTGTACAGGGCGTGGTTGAGCACGTGCAAGAGCCCGCCGGTAAAACCCAGAACCGCCATGGTGCGCTCACCCGTGGCCAAACCCAACATGCCCAGGCCGCAGCCAATGAGGATGATGCCGATGTTTTCAATGCTGTGGTAGGCGAGAAAGCGCTTGATGTCGTGTTTAGCCAGGGCATAGGCCACCCCGAGAATGCCGGAGATTATGCCCAGAGCCAAAATTATCCAGGCAAAGACCGGGGCAGAGTCGTCGAGGAGAAAGTACATGCGGAGGATGCCATAAATGCCCAGTTTGATCATCACGCCCGACATCAGGGCAGAGACATGGCTAGGCGCTGCCGGATGGGCATGAGGCAGCCAGACATGCAGGGGCATTATCCCGGCCTTGGAGCCAAAGCCCAAGAGCGCCAGGAGAAAGGCGGCTAGCTTCAACTCGTGCGACAGGGCAGCAAATGCGCCGGAGTTTAAGATAAAGGAGCCGGTGGCGGCAAAAAGCAGACCAAAGGCGGCAAAAACGGCAAAAGCGCCGGCTTGGGAGAAAAGCAGGTATATGTGGGCTGCCCGCCGAGTCTGCCGCTCTTCCCAATCGTAGAGTACCAGGATGAAGGAGGCAAAGGACATCAGCTCCCAGGCCACCACAAAGGCGAGCATGTCGGCGGCGAGCGGCACCAGGATCATGGCGGCAATGAGCAGGTTGAAAAAGAGACAGCTGGCCACTGGTCGCAGGCTGTGCCGGCTCGTATCCATATAGTGGTAGCCGTAGAGGGCGGCCAGTGGGGCAATCAGCAAGACAGGCAGTAAAAAGAAGCCTGCCAGCGAGTCGAGGGAAAGATGTAGGGTAAAGGTGAGCCAGGGGATGGTCAA
>JABMJC010000014.1 GCA_013201405.1 Desulfobulbaceae bacterium | reverse complement strand
CGATCGTCCCCACATTGACATGCGGCTTCTTCCGCTCAAATTTCTCCTTCGCCATTTCATGTCTCCCTGGACATTGTTCAAGTTTCAATCGACCTTGCGCGATTGACCAATTTGACTGGAGCCCACGATCGGACTTGAACCGATGGCTTCCTCCTTACCAAGGAGGTACTCTACCACTGAGTTACGTGGGCACTGTAAGAATGCTGCAAGTGTCGGGAAAAATGGAGCGGGAAACGAGACTCGAACCCGCGACCCTCAGCTTGGAAGGCTGATGCTCTACCATTGAGCTATTCCCGCCCAATCCCTGCTCATCACAACATTGCGCCGACCAAGCGCTAGTTGGCCGTGGTGGAGGGGGGAGGATTCGAACCTCCGAAGGCTCCGCCGACAGATTTACAGTCTGTTCCCTTTGGCCGCTCGGGAACCCCTCCACTCAACTCGCAGTCCAAAACATACAAAGAGACACTTTGCCTCTTTTACAGTTTTAATGCAACAAAAATATGGAGCTGGCGATGGGACTTGAACCCGCAACCCCCTGATTACAAATCAGGTGCTCTGCCAGTTGAGCTACGCCAGCGCGTTTGGAAACTTATTTTTATACCGCAGTTTTAAGAAAAATGCAAGTCGTATTTGACAAAAAAACCGGGAGTTCTGGAACTCCCGGCTGTCTATCCCCACCAAACACACGGTGTGGTGCTTACTCATTCAGTGGATTTTTTACAAAGGCCGACTGACTATAGCGCTCAAAGGCGTAGGCAGTAGTACGGTAAACGATGTGGGCAAACTTGCTGTAGGGGAGATACAGAAAAAGCATGACCACAGAAACCAAGTGCAGATAATACACCAAATACCCAAGCGATGGAATACTTACAACACGCAGCAATTCGGCACCCAGCCCTGTAACACCAACTGCGGCAATAACCCAAATATAGAACCAATCGTAGAAGGTACTTTTGGCTTTGCCCTCGGCCTCCATCTTCTTGCGGTTCCGCCACAGAACAACAATACCAAAAATCATGGCCACAGCCGCTACGTTAGCCAGCCATTTTACCGGGTTCCACAGAGAGATCGGTCCATGCAAGGATGGGAAAAAAATACCGAACACATCATTTTTGACCATTGAATAGATGGTAACAAAAAAGAGAGCAATAAAGGCGAGCATCAGGGGTTTGTGGCCGCGTGTCCGGCTGTTGTTTTCCCCGCACTCTTCAAAACGCTTATGCTGTACAATTTCCACCAGCGAGGGCCAGAGGAATTCCTGCACAAACTGAATAACACCTGGCCTATACCCCAACTCGCCCTTGTGGAGTGAAGAGGCCATCCCCTTCCACATCAAGGTAACGCCCCGATAGAGTGAATACACGGCAATACCTACGGCCGTCAGCATAATGATGTCAATGAATACCACGTTCTTGGCGAGTAAATGAAAATCCCAGTGCCCAAAAAACTGCTGATACCCGACCTTGGCGAAATGCTCGCCCGTGGGGAGTTGCATGCCTCCGGAAATGAGCCACATTATGAACACAACCAGGGCGGGAATGCCAACCAGCATGGGCATGTTTTTCCAGGAAGTGCACAGATTGGCCAGGGACTGTGGCCAGCCCAAGCTAGTATATACGTAGGAACGGATAGCGCCAAGCACATCGCCCGGCCGGGCGCCACGCGGGCACATGGTGGTGCAGTCGCCACAATGATGACACAAAAACACATTGGGGTCGTTCACCAGTTTATCTTTAAGCCCCCACTGCGCATAAATCATTTCGCGGCGTGGGAAAGGGCTTCCATCGGTGGAAAGCGGGCAGGCCACCGAACAAGTTGCGCACTGGTAGCACTGCTTCAGCGTATCTCCGCCCGCCTCCTTCATGGCTTGAATAAATTCACGATCTGGCTGCACATTTATTGACATTGGTTCCTCCTCTGACGAGCGGTAATGATCTCTATGTCTGAAAGATTGTTTGTCGGCGCAGGATGTATGCTGTCAGCCTTGGCGAACAAGTGACTGACAGCATACACGATTCCGCATTCCTATCAGAAGCCCTTGAAGGGGTTGGGCCCCATGGCGATAATCTCTTCAACAAATTCATCAATGATCGCCGGAATCTTGTCGTAATCGGAGATAGCAATCTGGCGTACGCCGCAGCGTTCCGGCTCAAGGCCGAGTGAACCCAGAGTTTCACCGATGTTTTCCATGCGACGGGTGGCGATTTCCGAGCCCTTGACAAAGTGACACTGATAATCGTCACCATAGTGACAGCCCAGCAAGAGCGCTCCATCCATGCCGGCTGACATGGCATCCTTGATCCATACCATGTTGACGGAACCGAGACAGCGCACCGGAATGAAGCGAACCAGTCTATTCATCTTGTTACGGTGCATGCCCGACATGTCGAGGGCTGGATACGCATCGTTTTCACAGACAAACACAGCGATGCGCAACTTGTCCTCATCATCGTCCGGCACCTCGATTGCCTTAACCATGGAACCGATCATGTCGATGCTGTAATCGGCAAAGTTGATGATACGTTCTGGGCAGGACCCCATACAGGTTCCGCAGCGACGACAGCGAGTCGGATTCGTCAATGGTGTACCTTTCTCGTCATCATCAAGCGCGCCAAAGGGACATTCTTCGGTGCAGCGTTTGCACTGGGTGCAGCGCTGGAAGAAAAAGTCCGGATAGGTCATATCGCCGGAACGCGGATGCACCGCTACCCCGCGATTGGCAGATTCAATGCACTGAATCGCTTTCAAGGCTGCGCCAGTGGCATCATCAATGGTTTCCTCCATGGTTTCGGCCTTGCGTACGCCACCACAGGCGTACACACCGGTGCGCCGGGTCTCGTAGGGAAAGCAGACAAAGTTGGAGTCAGCATAGCCGTCAAACAGATCCAGATCACTGAAACCTGGTCCTTGTCGGTAGGCCAGGTTGGCCACTGCCTTGTTCAGGGTGGTCGGCACCATACCAGCAGCCAAAACCACCATATCCACTTCAAGACGCAAATCTTCACCCAAAAGGGTGTTCTCCACCAAAACGGTTGCACCGGAGGCGCTTTGCTCGACCTTGGTCACCGAACCTTTGGTCATGAAGATGCCGTCTTTGGACTGCATGGCCTTGTAGAACAGTTCGGCATTGCCGGGGGTGCGCATGTGTTGGTACAGGATGTAGGCCTGCCCGTCTTCGGGGTTGTCTTCCACAACATAGTTGGCCTGCTTGAGCGCAACCATGGAGGTGACCGAGTTGCAGTAGGGGAAGTCTTGATCCGTATCCTTGGCACCTGGGCTCTGCACAAAGGCAACCCGAGCAGGCACCTTGCCGTCCTTGGCCAACTTTTCGAACTCGGCATTGGTGACCACAGCCTTGACCGTACCATATCCCAGATGCTCGAACTCGTTCACGCTGGCCGGCGTCCAACCCGTGGCGATGACTACGGCACCAAACAGCTCACCATCCGGATTGAGCAAGGTGTACTTTTTCATACCCTTGTTCGGATCTTCCAGTTCGCCATTGGCGATCTGCTCCTGCTCTTCAACCGTTACCCGAGCTGGAGCGTCCCATTCTGTCTTTTCACCGGTCTTTTTGAAAGTTACATTAAACTGGCCAGGAGCACCGGCAACACGGGCAACTTCAGTATCAGTCTTCACCGTGATTTTGGCATTTTGCGACACTTCGGCAACCAGCTGGTCAATGGTTGGGTCTTCCAGCGTGGTATAGGGGTAGGCCGTGGGAAACATCTTTCTCCAGCCCAGGGCTTTGCCGCCCAAAACCGCGTCTTTTTCCACTACGGTCACCTCGTAACCGGCAGCCGCAGCCTCTTTGGCTGCAGTCAGACCGGCGAGGCCGCCACCCATAACCAAAATCTTCCTGGAGATACTCTCCAGCATATAGGGTTCGGGCAGGGCTGTTTTCTGGGCCCTGGTGACAGCCATGCGTACATTGTCTGCGCCCATTTCCTGTAAAAACTCGTCCACACCGCCGTCTTCCGATGCCTCATCAGCTGTCCAGGCTACCTGCTCTCGCAGATTGCCACGTACAGTAATTGTGCCCTCGCCAAAACTGAACTCCTGTTGCATGACCCTGGGCGAGCACGCGCAGACAACGACAGTGTTAACACCTTTTTCCTTGATGTCCTTTTCGATAAAGGCCCGGCCATCGGCGCCACAGAGGCAGGCATGCTCCTGCATCTCCATGCCGGTTTCCGATGCGGCCGCCTTCAGGCCCTCCACATCAAGAACCTCACCGATGCCGCAACCAGTGCAGAGATACGCTCCATATACCTTATCCATTGCCTAGTCCTCCTAGCGTGCGATCTGAATTGCTTTAAGGGCTGCAGCGGTGGACGACTGTCCGCTGGTATAGACGTCAACAGCCGACTTGGCGCATCCAGCGGCGATCATCCCCTTTTCAGGTTCTGAAACCACATAGCCGCTCCCATCCATTTTCAGGCCCAGCGCCTTGCCTGCGTCGCCAAGTGCCGGCTGCATGCCAGTAGCCAGGATACACATATCAACCTTTTGGCTGACCTTATGGGTGGTGAGCGTATCCTCAGCCGTTACCGTAACCCCGCCATCGCGCTCGGCAACGATGTCAGCCACCTTGCCCTTGATAAAGGTGGTGTTGGGATCATGCATGAATTTTTCACGGAAATGCTCATACTTGCCGGGCGTGCGCAGGTCAATGTAAAAGACGTAGATTTTGGCCTCGGGATACTGTGCACGGATGTAGGAAATCTGCTTGAACGTGGCCATGCAGCAGATATAGGAGCAGTGCTCAAGGTGATTTTCATCCCTGGAACCAGCACACTGCACAAAGGCAAATGATTCGGGTTCCTTATTGTCGCCCGGACGGAGAATTTTGCCTTGGGTGGGACCGTTCTCCGCAGCCAGCCGCTCCATCATCATATTGGTGACAATGGCAGGCGAGCTGTTGAAATTGAGTTGGGTTATCTTGGTGGCATCATACGGATTCCAGCCGGTCGACCAGACAATTGCGCTGACCTGCAGGGTAAAGGTTTTGGGCTGCATATCCAGTTCAACCGCATTGTACTTGCAGGCAGCTTTCACTGCGTCAAGTGTTTCGGCAGAACAGGCCTCCTTGGCCAAAACAAACCGACGTGGAAACGCCATTTCATGGGGCAAATAAACAGCTTTGATCTTACGCATGCCCAAGTTGAAAGGATCATCGATTTCTTCCGTACAGGCGGCCACGCAATCGCCACAGGCCGTACAGTTGGCATTGATGAAGCGAGGCGCTGTTTCCAACTTTACTTCGTAGTTGCCAGGACTGCCGGAAATAGAGGTGACGGTGGTGAGCGTGTAGGTTCTGATCCTGCGGTTATCCTTGATGCGTTTGAAATTGATCTCCAGCCCACAGGTTGGGGGACAGAGTTTGGGAAAATAATGATTGAGCTGTGCGACTCGACCGCCCAGATAGGCGTTCTTTTCGACAAGATAAACATCGCTGCCGACTTCGGCTGCTTCCAGAGCTGCGGTAAGTCCACTGATACCGCCGCCCACAACCAAGACCGCACCATTGCCTGCAGTGTCACTCATGCCAGACCTCCATTACTGCTGGTATTGATGAAAGGTGATTGCCGGAAATTGTGTCTAAACCATAAAAAATACTGCATCCTGCGTTGCAACTCAAACAAAAACACTGCCAACACAAAAAAACTCCAGACTCCGGGCGGAGTCTGGAGTTTTCGTTGCACCGGTCAAGACAGATAATTACTTAAATCCAAGGATCTGTCTCAATGATGTTGATACACTCGACCTTCTCGCACTTCCACTCCTGGGTCTTCGGATCGAAGGTGGAGTTGACAAAAACTCTCCAGTTTTCATCATCGCAAGTCGGATAGTCAGAGCGATAGTAGAAGCCCGGATAGCGGGACTCTTTCCGGAACTCAATGTGACGGATGTGCGTCTCCACACACCAGATGCGGTGGTAGTTTTCCCAGACGCGCAGCAGCTCATGCAGATCGCCGGCAGCCATCTTCTCGGCGTCTTCACGCAGGAGACGGAGCAAATCCAGACAGATATTGAGCAGCTTACCAGAAGTCATGTAATAGGTAGCCACGCCACCACCATACTCGTCGGTAGCCTTCATCAGACGCATCATCAGGCCAGAAGGCTTGACGTAGTGGGGGTTCACGTCTGCTGCAGTAGAGGCACCCTTGTGCTCATGATACAAGCGTACCGGTGCATAGATCTCATCGGCCAGTTCCTTGGCA
Organism: Desulfobulbaceae bacterium; assembly: GCA_013201405.1. Classification (GTDB taxonomy): domain Bacteria; phylum Desulfobacterota; class Desulfobulbia; order Desulfobulbales; family Desulfobulbaceae; genus Desulfobulbus. The sequence goes on along the minus strand of JABMJC010000014.1, from coordinate 26,783 downwards.
GATTGTGCCAATTCCGGTTTGAAATCTGCATTGTCGCGGCAGTACTTGACCATCTGCTTGGCACCAATACGGCCTTCGGCATGGGAGCCGGAGGAGAACTTGTGACCAGATGCACCAACACCGTCACCGGCGGTGAACAGGCCGTTAACCGTGGTCATACGGTTGTAGCCCCACTTGTACTGATGGGAACGCGGGCCATCAACCGTTGGCACCCAGTCCTCTTCAGGACCGGAGGTCCAGATGCCGCAACAGCCAGAGTGAGAGCCCAGCATGTACGGTTCGGTCGGCATGATCTCAGAGCCAACCTTTTCGGGTTCGATGTTCATGCCGGCCCAGAGTCCAGCCTGACCAACGGACATATCCAAAAAGTTTTCCCATGCTTCGGACTCTAAGTGTTTCCACATCCTCTTGACTTCCTTCTCGTCCTTACCAGCAGCGCGCTGCTCTTCCAAAAAGGCGTTCAGAGCAACGTCAGTGGCCATGTAGATGGGGCCACGACCAGCCTTCAGCTCGTTGAGCATCAGGTGGTTACGCAAACAGGTCGGGGTTACTGCAGACTGACCATAGGGCATAAACTTGGCCAATTCTTCCTTGACCTCGGGGCTGTTGGCATAGAACTCGCCCAAACCGTTCTGCAGCTTGGCCTTGAACAGAAGGAACCATGCGCCAACCGGACCATAACCATCTTTAAAGCGGGACGGTGTGAAACGGTTTTCCATCATGGTCAAAGTTGCACCAACCTGCGCACACATGGTGTAGGTGGAACCAGCGTTCCATACCGGATACCATGCACGGCCCTTACCTTCACCGGTAGAGCGCGGGCGGAAGATGTTTACCGCACCACCGCAGGCCACCATGGCGGCCTTACAGGTATAGACATACACCTTGTTTTCGCGGGTAGAGAAACCTACTGCACCAGCGATGGTGTTTTCCTTGTTCTTGTCAAGCAGCATCTTGACGATGAATACACGCTCGTGAATGTTTTCCTCACCCAAGGCCTTTTTGGCAGGCTCGGCAACAACCGGCTTGTACGACTCACCGTTAATCATGATCTGCCACTTGCCGGTACGTACAGGCGTGCCACCCTCACGCAGGGTCTTGGCAGGCTTGTCGCCACCCAATGCACTACCATCTTCGGCGCGCTTCCAGATGGGCAGACCCCACTCTTCAAACAGCTTGACCGACTCGTCAACGTGACGACCAAGATCATAGATCAGGTCTTCACGAACTACACCCATCAGGTCATTACGTACCATCTTGACATAGTCTTCAATGGCGTTTTCACCGATATAGGTATTGATGGCAGAAAGACCCTGAGCAACGGCGCCGGAACGCTCCAAGGCAGCCTTGTCGACCAGAATGATCTTCATGTCTTCAGGCGCCCACTTCTTAATTTCAAAAGCAGTACCACAGGCAGCCATACCGCCACCTACGATCAGCACATCACAGCTGTGCTCTACGATTTCCGGATCGACTACTGCTTCGAGTTCGCCTTTCGGCTTATTTGGCAATGCCATAGTATTTTCTCCTTTTTACATTCAGTAGATGAAAAAACCCTGATAGATTCAACCGTTCGAACAAAACTTACTTCGCCAGTTTGCTCGGAGTGGGCAGGTTGCTCTCAAGCAGAAGGCATTCATCATCCAGGCTCGCGCCCCGCTCTCCGGGATACTCGTTGGCAGCGCCTTCTGCGGTAGTGCGGATGGGGAATTTGAAGCGTTTGATGTTTCCGTTTCTGAACTTCACTGTCCACATAATGGAATCGGAAGAACGCATAGGGTGAACCTGCCCACCCATGGGAACAAAGTCGTCATAGGCGCGAACAAAGATCGCACCCTGCGGGCAGATCTTGACACAGGAGTAGCATTCCCAGCAAGCATCCGGCTCCTGATTGTAAGCCAACATTTCCTTCACATTCAGAACCATCAGGTCATTGGGACAGATGTACATGCAGGCGGTCTTGTCACCACCCTTGCAACCGTCACATTTTGAAGGATCTACGTAACTTGGCATTCAACTACCTCCTCACTTGGTTTTTCAGTTGGTGACTCCCGAACTGGTCGTCATTACCCTTTCGGGCGCTAGTGTTTTCCTGGACCACTATGCGGCCCGGCCGCCTAAAATTATACTTTCTATTTTCTATTTTTTGGCAATTGGCCACAGGCAAAAAATGAATACTCACTCATCACCTGTAGTCAGAAGGTTTAATTTGTCCGCCAAAATATGTCAAGAAAAATCGTCAAAACAAGGCTGAACAAGAAAACTTAAAAGAAAAATCAAAAGAATCAATACTTGCACAACAACCCTAAACCGCTCCAGATTGAAACCGGCCGCAGCGGCTAAAAATCTACTCATCCGCTCCGTAAGAGGAGCGCACCAGCACCTCCCTGGGCCTGGACCCATCTGCCGGGCCAACAATGCCTTCGCGCTCCATCAACTCGATCATGCGGGCGGCACGATTATAACCAACCCGTAAACGCCGCTGTACCATGGAAATTGATGCCACCCCTGTTTCCGTGACGACGGCCACGGCCTCATCATACTTCTCGTCGTATTCTTCATCCCCGGCACCGGCCATTTCCGGTTCTTCTTCCATCTCCTGCAAGACATTGGCATCGTATTCTGCCCTGCCCTGACTCTTCAAGTACTCGACCAGGCGTTCGGTTTCCTGTTCGGAGATATACGCACCATGGATACGCCGTAGCTTGGCCGCACCAGGCGGGAGAAAGAGCATGTCACCCATGCCCAGCAGGTGTTCGGCACCGGAGCCGTCTAAAATGGTACGCGAATCAACCTTGGAAGATACCTTAAAGGAGATACGGGTGGGAAAATTCGCCTTGATCAGGCCAGTGAGCACATCCACCGAGGGACGCTGAGTGGCCAGGATGATGTGCATACCAGCGGCGCGGGCCATTTGTGCCAGGCGGGCGATGGAGGTTTCCACATCTTTCGAGGCCACCATCATCAAGTCAGCCAATTCATCGATAATGATGACGATGTACGGCAAAGGTTCCTCTGCCACCTCGTTGTAGGAGAGAAAAGATTTCACCCGCTGTTCTTCCAGGAGCCGGTAGCGGCGTTCCATCTCGCGCACTGCCCACAAAAGCGCACGACTGGCCATCTTGGCCTCCACCACCACAGGATGCAGGAGATGCGGGATGTCGTCATACACCGACAGCTCGATGCGTTTGGGATCGATCATCAACAACCGTACCTCATCCGGCGTAGCCTTGAACAGGATGGAGGCAATAAAGGCATTGATGGCCACTGACTTACCCGCTCCGGTTGCACCGGCAATGAGCAGATGCGGCATGCGGGCCAGGTTGGCCACTACCGGCGCACCGATCACATCAAAACCCATGGCCAGGCTGAGCCGAGAACGGGCTGCTTGGTACTCTTCGGAAAAGAGGATGTCGCGCAGGAACACAGTGCTACGCACTGGATTCGGAATTTCGATCCCTATGGCCACCTTGCCGGGTATGGAGCCAACAATGCGTACCCTGTCCACCTTGAGCACCATGGCCAGATCATCGGCCAAGGCAACCACCCGACTGATCTTCACCCCTGGCGCTGGTGAAAACTCATAGGTGGTCACCACCGGTCCGGGCGAGATACCAGCCACTTCACCCTGCACACCGAAGTCCTGCAGTTTTTCCACCAAAATGGCACTTACGTTGTAGTAGTGCTCACGATCAAGCGCGTTTTCAGCCTGGTTATTTTCATCCAAAAGCTCAAGCTGGGGCAACTTGAACCGTCCCTTGCGACGGGGCGGCACTGCCTGTTCTTGCCGCGCTCGTTCAGCTGCAGCGGCCCGGGGTGGAAGATATGCCTCCTCACCCGATGCACCTGCATCCAGGTCGTTCTCATCCAGGGTTTTATCAAGGGCAAAGCCTTCTTCCCTGTCTACATGTTCTTGGTGCTCATCGCCAGAGCGGACTGTCTCTGCAGAGAGTTCCGATCTGTCGGGATGTTCTCTGCGGAAAGATGCTCGCCGCTTTCGCTTTGTCTTGACACGCAAGTTGGCAAGGGACAGACGCATGCTTGCCATCAAGGAAAAAAGCAGCAGCAGGAACAGGGCCAACACACTACCCGCCGTGCCAATAAGTGTATTTAAAAAAGGCCAGACAAGTCCACCCAGATAGCCACCGGGTTTAATGTAGGCAGCTGGTAAAAACAGCTGGGGAAAAGCCCCGAACAGGGCAGAGGAGGCCAAAGCAATGCCACTCATGCCGGCAACCAGGTGCGGCAAACGGCGCTCGCCCTCATGACCGCGGATAACCCGAAGGGTAGTCAGCGACAGTAAAAGCAAAGGGAAAAAAGCCACCAGCCCTAAAAAAGAAAAAAGGTAATGGGCGGTATAAAAACCCAAGGCTCCACACCAATTTTCATCTGGCTGCTGCAGCCTGGGTTCTGCGCCAAAAAAAGGCACCAGGTAACTGACCAAACTGAGCAAAAGAAGCAGGGTCAAAAAGAGCATAAGAAGGGCTGCCACCTCGTACCTGCGTCCGGATTGTGGCGGTCTGCTCATGGAAACGGCATCCATACTGCGTGAAACACCAGTTGCCTGAAGAATAAAGTGTGTTTGTCTTGCGGAAAAATAAGATACGTCAGCGGTGCTGCGCTCCGTGCATGCCATCGAGGATGCCATTGATAAAAGGCACAGAATCATCGATGGAGTAGCGTTTGGCAATCTCCAGGGCCTCGTTGATCACCACCTGCGCCGGTGCGTCCTTGGCCCATTTCAATTCGTAGGCCGCGATGCGCAGGATATTTCTGTCTACCACGGACATGCGTTCCACTCGCCAATTATGGGAATGACTGGCAATGTTCTGGTCCAATTCCCGGCAGCTTTGGCAGACACCCTCCACCAGGGCACGAGCATAGGGCAAGGCAGGATTGCTGGCTGTAAAACTCTGACAAAACTCAGCAAAGGCTATTTCCTGCTCAGCGGGGGACACTTCCAGCCTGCCCTGCATGTCAAAGCTAAAGAGAAACTGCAAAGCCAACTCGCGGGATTTTCGCCGAAGCCCCATGCTATCTCACCGCACCACTGTAAGCTGAAAAATATGCCTGGCCATTCAGCTATTCGCTGGGATTTGCCCCAGTTCATCCAGCAGGTTGATCATTTCCAGGGCAGCCACTGCCACGTCTGCCCCCTTGTTTCCCGCCTTGGTGCCGGCGCGCTCAATGGCTTGCTCAATGGTGTCGGTGGTGAGCACTCCAAAAAGGATGGGCACGCCGGTGTCCAGCATAACCTGCGCTGTTCCCTTGGCCACCTCACCGGCCACGTAGTCAAAATGCGGGGTGGCCCCCCGGATCACCGCGCCCAAACAGAGCACCGCATCATACTGGGCGGCTTTGGCCATTTTTTGCGCCACCAGGGGAATTTCAAAGGCGCCGGGAACACGGGCGACCGTGATGTCATCAGGGCGCACTCCGGAACGGACCAGGGAATCGATCGCCCCTTCCAGTAGCTTTTCTGCAATAAAAGAGTTGAACCGGGCCACCACGATCCCGATTGTGCGGCCATCGCCCCTTAAGGAACCTTCAAAATAGTGCGCCATCCTGTTCTCCGTCAGTCATGAAATATAATAATATCGCCTGCGCCCTGATCTCGCACAGAACGATTCTTGTTCAGGGATTTTGTCAAGACTTGCTGATGGCACAGCCCGAAGGCAGCTCATCACAAAACTTGAGCAGATGCCCCATTTTATCCCGCTTGGTGGAAAGATAACGTCTGCTCTCCTGATCAGCCGGGATTTCAATGGGCAAACGACTGACCACTTCAAGACCATAGCCTTCAAGCCCAATAATTTTTTTGGGATTGTTGGTCAAAAGTCGCATCTTGCGCACCCCCAAATCACGCAGGATTTGCGCACCAATGCCATAGTCGCGCAGGTCAGGCTTAAAACCAAGCCGGGTGTTGGCCTCAACCGTGTCCAAGCCATCATCCTGCAGGACATAGGCCTTCAGTTTGTTGATCAGACCGATACCTCGGCCCTCCTGGCGCATATACACAATGACGCCGCACCCCTCCTGGGCCACCATCTGCATGGCTGCGTGCAACTGCGAGCCACAATCACAGCGGGCTGAACCAAAGACGTCTCCGGTCAGACATTCCGAATGCACCCGCACCATAACCGGCTCCTCCGGCTTGATTTCACCCTTGATCAGGGCCACATGCTCGCACTGATCAATATCATTCTGGTACGCGATGACCCGAAATTCTCCGGCCAGGTCGGTGGGCAGACGCGCCTCTGCCGCTCGGCGCACCAGCACATCCTTGCACAAACGGTAGGCCACCAGATCGGCAATGGTCGCAATTTTAAGGTCATGCTCCTGGGCGAACAACTCCAGATCCGGCATACGCGCCATGGTGCCGTCGTCCTTCATGATCTCACAGATAATACCAGCAGTACGTAAACCCGCAATGCGGGCCAGATCCACCGAGCCCTCGGTTTGACCAGTGCGCACCAAGACACCACCCGCCTTGGCCCGCAGGGGAAAGATATGGCCTGGGCTAATAATATCACGCGGGCTGGCCGTAGGATGCACTGCTGCGGCAATGGTGCGGGCGCGGTCCGCCGCCGAGATGCCTGTGCTCACCCCGGTGCGGGCCTCGATACTGACAGTAAACCCAGTGCCATAGGGTGACTGGTTATTGGTTACCATCATGGGCAGATCCAGCTGTTGGACGATGTCTGGGCTTAAAGCCAAACAGATGAGGCCACGACCGTACTTTGCCATGAAGTTGATCGCCTCCGGCGTAACCATCTCGGCCGCCATGCACAGATCGCCTTCATTCTCCCGGTCTTCGTCATCCACCAGGATCACCATCTTGCCATTTTTGATATCCTCCACCACTGCTTCTATAGTGCTCACCGCCATAGTTTCGCCTCAAGACAAAGTACGTTCCATACGGGCACAAAAGTCCCTTTCACGTAGTTTACATAAACCCGTGCCGGGCAAGAAAAGCCGAATCAAGCACCTGTCCGGCTGGCTGGGACAAACGGCCGCCCAGCAGTTTCTCCACATATTTACCAATGATATCCACCTCGATATTCACCGCATCGCCCACGGCCAAAAGGCCCAAGGTAGTCTCCCTCAAGGTATGGGGGATGATCGACACCGAAAATGAGGCCTCTGCGCAACTGTTCACAGTAAGGCTGACACCGCTAATGGCCACTGAACCTTTTTCCACCACATAGCGGCCCAAGCGCGCATCCATAGAGAAAGTGAACAGGGTAAAATCACCCAGATTCTGCCGCTTGAGCACCCTGCCCATGCAATCCACATGGCCGCTAACCAAATGGCCGCCCAGACGGTCGGCCAGGCGCAGGGCCCGTTCCAGGTTTACCCGGGAACCGGTGCGCAGTTGCCCCAAACTGCTGCGCTGCAGGGTTTCTGGGGATACATCCGCGGAAAACCGATCCGGGCTGATAGCACGTGCTGTCAGACACACCCCATCAACGGCAATGGATTCGCCCTCCTGCGGCTCATCCAAGGTAAAGTTAGGCGCCAGAGTTAACACTGTTCCGCCGCCAGTGGTGTGGCGCGCCAGCACCGTGCCCACCCCTTGGACAATACCGGTAAACATCAACTAATCCTGTTCCAACTGTGCTGCCAACTGTTCCAACTCCTCGGCGCGGCGGGCATGTTTAAAGTGGGTATGGATACCTGCGGCCGAGCGGTAGGCGTCTGCAGCCTTCTCCTTTTCACCCTGCTCCACGTACAACTCGGCCAGGGTTTCCAGTGTTTCCACCGCTCCCTTGGGGTTACGGGTGAGCTGATAGTGTTCCAGCATATCGTCCAGCAGGTACAGAGCCTTGCTATACTGGCCGAGCTTTCTGCAACACTGCACCATCTTCTTGTTGAGAGAGAGTTGGGAAAAACTGTCTTCTTCCAAAACACAGATGGCATGTGACCGTTCGAAGTTGGCCATGGCCATGGCATACTCTTCGCGTGCAAAACAGGCATCGCCCAGCCGATCGGCGGCATTGGCCACACCGATACGATCACCCTGTTCCTCAAAACCGCGCAGGGCATTATGAAAGCCCATGGCGGCCTGCACATATTCACCCTTGTCAAAAAGTCTGCGCGCTTCTTTGTAGTCGCGGCGAGCCGGATTATCCTCGGCTGCCGCATCGCCGCCCTGCTGCTGCAAGGGACCCAAGCTGCTCAATGGTTGGAGATTATCTGTGGACATACTCTTCTTCCTGATGAATGTGTTGGAGGGCCTCATCGGCAAGTTCTGCCACTGTCGTGTGGCGCAGCCCGCCCTGCTCGAATATGGCGACTTCAGTGTAATCATGGCCTAGGCCCATGATCTGCAGCGCCGCCTCCTTGGCTTGTATCCGTCCCAGAAGGCGCACAGTAAGTGCCCGCAATACTGGTTTTTCGTGGGTCAGTACCGGGAAAAGGGAATAAAACGGCTGGGCGCGGATCAGATCCGGCCGGGATACGGCGATTTCCCCCATTCCCCACAAAACTGCCTCACGCGTGCCCGGGTCGCCCATGTACGCGAAAAGATGCCGGGTGAAGGCACCATAGATATCTGGCCGGTTGGCAATGATGGCCCCAATCCCCTCTACCATGCCCCAGGAGGAAGAGGCGGAGTCAGCGCAAGCCTCAAAAAGCCTGTGCAAGAGATCTGCCACTGGCCCTGGTTCAAGTTGAGCGCCCTCTGCGCACACTCGGCCGAGGATCCAAGCCGTTCGATAACGCTCTGCCAGATCTGGAGTGTAGAGCAGACGCTGCAGAAAACGCAGGGTTCTGCGATCATCCAAATATAGATCAATCAGGGCCTCAACGTTGCCCTCACCAACAAGGTCTTGGACGATTTTTTTATTTGCCTTTTGTCGCTTCCGTTTCGGATCGAGCCGACGGACCGTACCGGCAAATGGAGCGCTGCCTGCATCCACCTCATTGGCAGGGCCAGCAGTGCTCAGCCCGTGTTTTTTCTCGTAGCGGCTGGCCAATTCAGCCATATCCCGGTGTAAACGCACAAAGTACAGCACCCCGCGCACAGCGCGGCCGTCCAAGTTGCGCTTCTGCACCACCTGGTGGGTCACCTCATCATAATCGTCGATCTGGCCAACGAGGTAATCGTCCTCCGGCAGCAGATCCCAGGCCAGATCCCAATTGCCACCACAGGCATTCACCAGGCATTCCACCATGGCGGCCCCTACGTTATGGCCGGTGGCCTCGGCCACATAGGTTGCCCCGCATTCACAACGCCCCATGGGAAACTCACGCATCTTGCGCTCCTGCCCAAAGGTGGGGCGCCCTACATCCATGCCGCAAAAAGGGCACCAGGGCTTAAGCTGATACTCTGTCTTACTACTCATTTTCAACCGCTACTTTGGCCCGCAAGGTTTCCACAAAACGAGGATCAACACTGTAGCCCAGTTCGCTGGCCCGTTCAAGGTGTCGCTGGGCATCGACGTATTCGCCACTGAAATAAAGAGCCACGGCCAGATTGTTGTGGGCCATGGGGGAATCCGGCTCCAAGGTGACCGCTTGACGAGCAGCCTCCACAGCTTTGGCATCCTCCTCAATGGCAGTATAGGCCGAGGCCAAATTCAACCAAGCAGTAATAAGCTTGGCATCCAGTTGGGTGGCTCTGATATAGCTCTCAACAGCTTGCACCACTTCGCCACGCTGTTGAAGTATGAGGCCGATATTGACATACGCTTCGGCCATCTTGGGCGAAACCTGCAAGGCGCGGCGGTTCAAATCTAAGGCCCGGTCGTAATCACCCCGTTCAAAATAAATAGCGCCCAGATTAATCATACTCTCCATGGACTGGTTGTCCAATTCGATAGCCTTTTCCAACTGGGTCACTGCATCGTCGCTGCGGCCAACGCGCCGATACACCAGGCCAAGATGGTGTCGAGCCATGACATTATCTGGCTTTTCCGCCACCAATTTTTCCAGGTCGGCAATCACTTCGTTCAAATCAGCCTGTTTCGCTGTTGTTGTCATAATCGTTATCCTTATTCACGCTCTAGGGTCTACAATGGAGCTGTATCAATGGAATGGATCTCTATATATCTTTAGCACTATAGGCACAACACCCACATTTGCCAAGCCAGCCTCAGAAGATGCGGGGCTCCCGCACACCCTGCCGCCCTATTTTTCCCTGGCCAGTACCCGATGCGCCACGGCAATATCCTTTTCAATCTGCCGGATCAGTTCATCCAGGGAATTGAACTTTCGTTCTTCACGCAGGTGGCGCAATAAATTAATGCGCAGAGGCCGGCCGTAGATATCGTCCTTGAAACCAAAAATATGTGTTTCTGCCACCAGGGTTTTTTCACCAAAGGTCGGATTGTAACCGATATTGGAAACACCACCGTAACAGGTGCCATCATAAATGACCTGGGTAACATAGACTCCCTGCTTGGGACAGAGGTCTTCCGCAAGAATACGGAGGTTGGCCGTGGGATAGCCCAGCAATTGCGAACCGCGCTGCCGGCCGTACTGCACCTCACCACGTATCTGGTAGTAACGGCCCAGCAGAGTACGCACATCACGCATCTTGCCGGCAGCCACCAAGTCCCGGATAGTGGAGCTGGACACCAGTTTGCCCCCCACGTAAAACGCGGGTACCACCTCAACCACAAACCCCTTGGCCGCTCCCTGCTGCTTTAAAAACTCCGTACCACCGGCTCGCCCTTTACCCATGGCATAATCATAGCCAACCACCAGGCTCACCATGCCCACCTGCCGCAGCAGGATATCGTCTACAAAATCTTCAGCATTGGTGGCAGCCATTTCCTTAGTAAAGGGAATGATCAACAGTTCATCCACCCCTGCCCGCTCGATCAGTTCAATCTTTTGTTCGGTAGTGGAAATCAGACGAATCCCCTTGGGACTGAGCACCTTGAGCGGATGCGGGTCAAAGGTGATGGCCACGCTCACTCCGCCCTCACGCCTGGCCCGGCGCACAACTCTGGAAAAAAGTTGTTGGTGGCCCAGATGCACGCCATCGAAGTTACCAATGGTGACATGTGCCGGGGCGCGGGGTGCTGCCACCTGTTCCAGACTAGTGTAAATTTTCATACAATATCGGTCAACATAATGCAGAAAAAGCAGAAATACCCTGCAATCGTCCGCACCTTCTACCCTACTTCCTGTAAAGTGGCAAACAGTTCATCGCTGGTGCTCTGGCGACAGACATCGCACCGGAAACGAAACCAGGACTCTGCATCAAAAACTCACTGTACCCTGCGCAGAGAAGAGAATCAGAGCCTTTGAATCTCTGGTTTGTAGTATTGCAGATACCAGTCGACAAAGCGGCGCACCCCCACCTCAATGGGAGTGTTCGGCCGGAAGCCCACATCCCGCACCAATGCACTGACATCGGCATAGGTGGCGGGCACGTCGCCGGCCTGCATGGGCATGAAGTTTTTTTTGGCTGTCCGTCCCAGGCACTGCTCCAGCACCTCGATGTAGCGCATCAGCTGTTCCTTGTTGTTGTTACCGATATTGTATACCCGCCAAGGACAGTAGCTGGTGGCCGGATCGGGATCGTTGCCATCCCAGTTCGGGTCAGGTTGTGGTAACCTGTCCACCACCCGTACCACCCCTTCGACAATATCATCAATGTAAGTGAAATCACGCTCCATATTGCCATTATTGAAAACATTGATGGCCTTGTCTTCCAAAATGGCCTTGGTAAAGAGGAAAAGCGCCATGTCCGGCCGTCCCCAGGGCCCGTACACAGTAAAAAAACGTAGGCCTGTGCAATGTAAACCAAAGAGATGGCTGTAGGTGTGGGCCATCAGTTCATTGGCCTTTTTGGAGGCTGCATACAAAGATACCGGATGGTCAACAGTATCGTGCTCGGAAAAGGGCATCTTGGTATTGGCGCCATAAATGGAACTGGACGAAGCATACACCAGATGCTTGACTCCGCTGTGCCGGCAACCCTCCAGAATGTTGACAAAACCCACCAGATTGGTATCCACGTAGGCACCCGGATTGATCAGCGAATAACGGACTCCTGCCTGGGCAGCCAGGTTGACCACTGCATCGAATTGATGGCTACGAAACAGATCGGCCATGGCTGCGCGTTCGGCCATGTCCTGATGCACAAAGGTAAAGCGCGGGCTTGCCTCAAGCTCAGCCAGGCGAGCGCGCTTGAGCTGCACGTCATAGTAGTCATTGAGATTGTCAAGGCCCACCACCGTACGCCCCTCGGCAAGAAGCCGTTTGCCCAGGGCATGCCCGATAAAGCCGGCTGCGCCGGTAATAAGGATATGCTGCATACATTCTCCCTTCCTGCCCATGGGCAGGCGATTAGATAGGTGCAGATACATCTGCACGTTTTATTACGTTTTATTTCAACACCACAGTACACCGCGGTTGTCTTGTTTACTCATTTGTCGAATTGCTGTCCTTTTCCAGGGGGAAACCCTTGAACGGATGCCTGGCAAAAAAGGCTACCGCCAAAATGCTGCATTCATACAAGAGAATAATCGGCCCGGCCATGAGCAACTGGTTGACCACATCCGGAGTCGGTGTCAGTATGGCTGCAACCACAAAGGCAATGAGAATGGCATATTTTCGATTCTTGGCAAGAAAGCTCCTATCCACCACGCCTATCTTGCCAAGGAAGACCATAAGAACCGGCAGTTCAAAGATGACACCAAAGGCGAGAAAAAGCCGCAGTGCCAGGGGAAAATACTCTTCCACCGCTGGCATGGCTTCTAAAAACTCATTGGAGTAGCCGATAAGAAAACGAAAAGCCGGGGGAAAGACAAAAAAATAGCCAAAGAGCGCGCCACCAATAAAACATAGGCTGGAAACCAGCACAAAGGGCAGCAACACCTGTTTTTCATGGTAGTACAGGCCCGGGGCAACAAAACGCCATATTTGTAGGAAAATAACAGGGCTGGCCAGTACAATTGCGGCAACCAGGGCAAGTTTCAGATAAAAAAAAACCCTGCCTGGTACGAGGTAAAAATAAGGACTCTGTCCTCTGGCAACACGCTGATCAATGGTTTGAGAAACCAGTCGGCCAGTTCCTCCACCACTGCATACGTCAGGACAAAGGACAATGCCACGGCAACCAGTGAAATAATCAAGCAGGAACGCAGTTCAGCCAGATGCACGCTTAGTGGTTGTTGTTCGAACTGTTCTGTTTTCGCCATGATCCTGAGGTGGTTAAAGAGATTGTGGTCTTTGTACCGTATCCAGAGCCACTTGTAAATGCCTGCACAGGTTGGTGTGGATATTTATTTGACTTCCTACAGAGGACTTGACTATACCTTATTGTGCAATAATCGCCTGATAACGATCACTTTCCAGAGGCATGCATGGCTTCCATTCTTGTGGTGGACGATGAACTCAGCATGCGTGAGTTTCTCTCCATATTTTTAGAAAAGCATGGGTATACAGTGCGCACCGCCGCCAACGGCGAAAAGGCGTTGCACATGGTGCAGGAAGAGCATTTTGACCTGACCATCTCCGACATCCGCATGCCGGGTATGAACGGGCTTGAATTGCTGGCCCGGCTCAAGGCCCTGCAGCCTGAACTTACCTGCATCCTCATCACTGCCTTTGCCTCGCCGGATGACGCAGTGCTTGCCATGAAAAACGGGGCCTTTGATTATATCACCAAGCCCTTCAACCTGGATGAGGTCAAGCGCATTGTCGAGTGCGCACTGCATAAAAAGGAGGCGCAGGCCGGGCAGATTGAGGACACCTTTCCGGAAATAATTGGTCAGAGCCCGGAAATGCTGAAAATTTTTGATCTGATCCGGCGCATTGCCCCTACACCGGCCAATGTGCTCATCTACGGCGAATCCGGCACTGGCAAAGAGCTGGTGGCCCAAGCCATCCACAACCGTTCCCAGATGGCAGATAAGCCCTTTGTGCCCATTATTTGCAGCGCCATTCCCGAAACCCTTTTGGAAAGCGAGCTGTTTGGCCATGCCAAGGGTGCATTCACCGGAGCCGTTGCCGATAAACCCGGGTTGTTCCATCTGGCCAGCGGCGGCACCGCCTTTCTTGACGAAATTGGTGAGCTCACTCCCACCATCCAAACCAAACTTTTGCGTGTGCTGCAGGAACGCGAATACATGCCCGTGGGCTCCACCAAGACCCTGCAGTTCAATGCGCGCATCATCACCGCCACCAACCGCATTCTGGAGCAGGAAGTCATTGACGGCAACTTCCGTGAAGATCTCTATTACCGCCTGGCAGTAGTACCCATTCGAGTGCCTCCCCTACGGGAACGCGGCGGTGATATCCCCCTGCTCGTCGATTATTTTCTTAGGAAATATGCACAACTCCTGGGGAAAAATATGCAGACCATTTCTTCCTATGGCATGGAAGTCTTAATGCAGTATGACTTCCCAGGCAATGTACGCGAGTTGGAGAACATCATTGAGCGGGGCGTGGCCATGGAGTCGTCCAATATCATCCTGCCAGACAACCTTATTCTCTCGACACACAGCAGAAAAAAAAGGGGTATGGCAGTGACGTTGGCTTCTGGAGAACAGAAAAGTGATACAGAACACAAAGCAGCCATGTTTGTGGCAGCCAGGGACGAGGAAGAGCTGTTTGAACGGGGCCTTGAGGCTGTGCTCGAGGATGTGGAGCGTAGTCTTATTCTGCACGCCCTGACTAAGGCCGACAATTCCAAAACCAAGGCAGCCAAACTACTGAAGTTGGGCTTTCGCAGTCTGCGCTACAGAACAAAAAAACTGGGGATCGACTGAAGAACAACACGCAGCGTGTTTCCGCTGATGTGTCGGAAAGGTAGAGCCATGTCTGTGCACCAAAACCTGAAAATCTTTTTTTCCCAGCTCTTCCGGCCTGTACCTGACAGCGAAACCGTTACCCGGCAGCATCTGCTCTGGTGGATCTTGCTGCGCATGCTCCTGTCAACTACCCTGTGCACCTCTGCGGCAGTCCTGCGTGATACACCCAGCAATGCCATCGTACCCCCCCTGCCGCAAACCAGTTTTATTTTACTAGCCCTCTATCTCTTTTCCATTGTCTCTGCTGTTATCCTGCAGAAAAGCTCGCCCACGAGCTGGAAATTGCGAAACTTTGGCCTTGGTCAGCTTTGGGCCGACGCCCTGTTTGTGGCTATTTTTGTCTATACCACTGGCTGCAGCTTCTCCATTTTTACCCCGCTTTTCATCCTGCCCATTACTGCTGCTGGGCTCATTCTCTACAAGACAGGCAGTCTTTTTCTGGCTGCAACCAGCACTTTTTTCTACGCAACCGTGCTGCTCATCGAATTGTCCGGGCTGATCCCTACGTATTTTGGCCAAACCAGCTATAAGCCGCCCATTCACCTCACAGCCACTCTCGATCTTTTTGCCTTTTACGGCTTGCTTTTTTTCCTTACCGCCCTCATCAGTGGACAAATGGGGAGCCGTCTACATCGCACCCAGCAAGAACTCCGCAAAACTACCCACGCCTATGACCAGCTCGCCCAACTCTATCAACAAATTTTTGACGATATCAGCACCGGCATCATTACCACAGACGAAAAAAACCGAATCAACTCGTATAACCAGGCAGCAGAATGCATCATCGGGTACAGTCGAGAACAGGTTGTGGGCGAGAGACTTGAACGCTACTTTCCGACTCTGGCGCATATCGAGCCGACAACTCCCGGACGAAATGTGTGTGATTTCACCCGGCAAGACGGAGAATCTATCCGCATCGGCTACTCCCTTAGCCGGCTGAATCTGCCCGCTGAAAAAAACAGCGGCAGCAGCACCAGCAAAGCCAAGGTCATTACCTTACAAGACATCAGCCAGGTGGAACGGATGGAACGGCGGACACGGGAGGCGGAGAAGCTGGCTGCCATCGGCCAAATGAGCGCCCAAATCGCCCATGACTTCAGAAATCCATTGGCAGCAATATCCGGCTCTGCGCAGATGCTCGCCATGGGACAGTGCTGCCCTTCCGGAGGAGACGGTACTGATCCAGCCAAGGCCCTGCTTGATATTATTCTCAGGGAAGCAGATCGTATGGAGAAAACCATTGCCGACTTTCTGCTCTTTGCCCGGCCCAGACCAACCCGGCAGGAATGGTTTGAACTGGCACCCCTGGTGGCCGAACTCATCTCCAGCTTTCTCAGCGAAAACAAGCGGTTTGCCTATACAGCTATTGAATGGGATCTTCCGGCAGGGTTACTCTTTTGGGCTGACCGGCAACAGGTTGGCGACATGCTGCGCCAGTTGGTAGAAAATGCCTGCGTGGCTGTGCAGGAAACAGCGCAAAAAGTGGTACTTCGTACGCAAACAGTGCGCATACAGGGCGAAGAGGCACTGGCCCTTGAGGTGTGCGACCAAGGGCCCGGCATTCCGCCGGAGTTGCACAAGCAGATTTTTATTCCATTTTTCTCGCACAGGGCCGATGGGTCTGGCCTGGGGTTAGCCATAGTCCACCAGTTGGTGCAGCAGCATGGCGGCACGGTCTCCGTACACAGCGAGGCTGCATTCAACTGTGTTATCCGCCTGGTACTGCCCCAGCCTGCACGGCCTACTCGCTGATTCGGTGAATCCGCGCGCCCAGCTCCTGCAGCTTGGCCGCCATATTTTCGTAGCCGCGTTCCAGATGGTAGATGCGCGAGATTTCGGTACAGCCCTGGGCAGCAAGCCCGGCAATAACCAGGGAGGCTGAAGCGCGCAGGTCTGTGGCCATGACCGGTGCACCAGAGATGCTGTCGCGGCCACCGCCACGCACAATGGCCCGTGAGCCTTCAATGGTGATGTCTGCACCCATGCGGTTCAATTCAGCCACGTGCATGAAACGATTTTCAAAAATGGTTTCATGAATAATGGCCGTGTCTTCGCCCATGGTCATCAGGGCCATGAACTGCGCCTGCAGATCGGTGGGAAAGCCCGGATAGGGCTGGGTGGTGATATCCACACTCTGCAACGCGCACAAGCTACGATCACCCACCTCGGGGCAGGACACTTGCATGCAATCCTGCTCCTCTTCGATCACCAAGCCGCAGATCCGCAGCTTTTCCGACAGGGCGACCAGGTGCTGCGGCACACAGTCACGCAAAAGCACCTTGCCACCACAGGCAGCCACTGCAATCATGTAGGTGCCGGTTTCAATTCGGTCGGGAATAACCGAGGTCTCCGCGGCACTAAGCCGCTCCACGCCCCGGATGACAAGGGTGTCTGTATCCTTGCCCTCGATCTGCGCCCCCATGTTCACAAGCATGTCAATGAGGTTGCCCACCTCTGGCTCCCTGGCTGCATTCTGAATCAGGGTTTGTCCCTGGGCGCAGACCGCAGCCATGAGCAGGTTTTCAGTACCGGTCACCGAAGGGGCATCAAAATACATGCTGCCCCCCTGTAGCCGGCCAGGTACCCTGGCCTCGACATAGCCCTGTGCCAGATGAGCCTCCACACCCAGGCGTTCAAATCCCTTGAGATGGTAATCAATGGGTCTGGCACCAATAGCGCAACCACCTGGCAGGGAGACCCGAGCAAAGCCCGCTCGGGCCAAAAGTGGCCCCAGGACCAGCACTGAGGCCCGCATGGTTTTAACCAGATCGTACGGGGCTTCGGCGCCGCTCAGCGTATCGGTGTTGATGCGTACTGTCGCTCCCTGCCGCTCCCAACGAGCACCCAGCGTTTCGATGACGCGAAGCATGGTGCGGGTATCGCGTAAATCCGGCACATTGTGCAGAATGTGCGTGCCTGGGGTCAGCAGGGTCGCCGCCAAAAGTGGCAGGGCTGCATTTTTGGCGCCGCTGATCCGCACCTCGCCGTGCAGGGGTGCACCGCCCTCTATAAGCAGTTTATCCATGTGTACAGTCGTTTATGCAAAGCACCTGAACCACAGACGATCACGGCCAGGCACATGAAAGTTAATAAAAACCTACCCGGCAAAACGGGCGGCCAACACCCGTGGCCGCCCGGCCAGATCTTCCCTCACCTGCACGTCCTCATAACGATGGGGCGAGCCTGTGAAGAGTTGATGCGCCGCCTCTTTCTGGTCGGCACCGATTTCGACAAAAACCCAGCTGCCGGGATAGAGAAAATCTCCAGCCCGACGACTGATATGTGCAATGCAGTCTAAACCGTTCATCCCACCAGACAGGGCCAGATGCGGTTCGTACAGACGCACCTCAGGCGCCAGTTGTTTCATCGTCAAATCAGCAACATACGGTGGATTGCTCACCAGAAGATCAAAGCGGGCTGCCGGTGGGAGGGCTGAAAAAAAATCGCCACAGAGCCAGTTGATACGCTCGGCCACCCCGTGGCGCCTGGCATTGTCTGCCGCCACCTGCAAAGCAGCGGCGGAAACATCCACCGCGGTGACCCGGCAACCCAATTCCCGAGCCAGCACCACCGCAATCACCCCGCTGCCGCTGCCCAGGTCAAGCGCGTGGCGAATATCCTTTGCCTGCACCTGCTGCAGGACCTGCTCCAACAGAAATTCGGTCTCTGCCCGGGGAATGAGCACTGCCGGCGACACGGCAAAGGGAAGTGACCAAAATTCACGCTCCCCGGTGATATAAGCCAGCGGCTCCCGGCCAAGTCGTCTGGCAACGAGGGCGGCAAAGTGTTCTTGTGCTGATATGGGCGGGTGTTGCTGCCAGCGTAGAATGAGCGTGGCCCGGTCAATTCCCAGGACAAACTGCAAGAGAAGGCGGGCCTCCAGTTCGGGGCTATCGATACCCGCCTGGCTGAAGGATTCCGCTGCTCCGTGGAGCAGATCGGCAATGGAAAGGTCTGCCACCCAAGCAGCCTCTCTAGTGAGCCTTGCTCAGGGCTTGGCTCTGAAAATGAGTGATGAGGGGCAGGATCACATCGTCCAACATTCCTTCCATCACCTGGTCCAGGCGATAAATAGTCAGATTAATGCGATGGTCGGTAATGCGTCCTTGGGGAAAGTTGTAGGTACGGATACGCTCGCTGCGATCACCGCTGCCCACCTGACCCTTGCGGTCTTCGGAAATACGGTCATGGCGCTCCTGCTCCAGATGATCCAGCAAACGGGCACGTAGCACCTGCACGGCCTTAGCCTTGTTCTTGTGTTGGGATTTTTCATCCTGGCAGGTCACCACCATGCCAGTGGGCAGATGGGTAACCCGCACCGCCGAATCCGTGGTGTTCACTGACTGGCCACCGGGCCCGGAGGAGCGGTATACATCGAATTTCAACTCATGTGCTTCGATGTGCAAATCCACCTCTTCAGCCTCGGGAATGATGGCCACGGTAACGGCCGAGGTGTGGATACGTCCCTGGGTTTCGGTATCTGGCACCCGCTGCACTCGATGCACGCCTGATTCGTACTTCAGCCGGGAATACACCTGACTACCGCTGATCAGAGCAATGATTTCCTTGAAACCACCGATGCCGGTACCGTTGGAGCTCATCACCTCCACTTTCCAGCCCTGGGCTTCGGCAAAACGACTGTACATGCGAAACAGATCAGCAGCAAACAGGGCAGCCTCATCGCCGCCGGTTCCGGCCCGGATTTCGAGAAAAATATTCTTCTCGTCATTCGGATCCTTGGGCAAGAGCTGTAAACGAATGACCTGTTCCAGTTCGCCCTTTTTTGTTTCCAGCTCCTCCAACTCAGCCCTGGCCATGGCCACAAGTTCTGGATCTTCGGCATCGTTGTGAATCAGCTCGCGGTTGTCCCGTATCTGTGTGCACAGCCTCTTGTATTGTCCATGCAACTCAGCCAGGCGGGCAACCTGGGCATGCTCGCGCACAAGTTCCCGGTACCGCTCCTGACGGGCGACCATCTGCGGATCGGCAAGCTGCCTTTCCAAAACAGCGAGCTTGTCGCTAATATCTGCCAATTGTTCAAACATGGGTACAAAAAAGAGGCAAGGGCACGGAACAACTTGGGCGCGAGGCTACATCCCAAATCGAAAACAAATATTTCTGATTATTTCTTTTTAGCTGCCAGGTGGTTGGCGTATTTCTTTTTGAACTTCTCGATGCGGCCAGCAGTATCCACCAATTTTTGCTTACCCGTGAAAAAAGGATGGCAGGCGGAACATATTTCCACATGCATCTCCTTGTTCACCGAGCCCAGTTCAATTTCATTGCCACAGGCGCAAACCGCCTTGATTTTGTGGTATTCTGGATGAATATCCGATTTCATATGGCACTCTCCTGCTGAAAGGATCTCTAAAAACCAAAAGCGTCAAATATAAACAAAAAGGTCTACTTTGCAAAGAAAAATACTGATTCTAACGATTCATGGCCGCGAAAAATTCCTGATTGGTCTTGGTTTGCCCCATCTTGTCGAGCAAAAATTCCATGGCATCCACCGGATTCATCGAGGAGAGTAATTTGCGCAGGATCCAGATACGGTTGAGTTCATCCGGCGGCAGGAGCAAGTCTTCCTTACGGGTGCCGGACTTGAGAATATCAATGGCCGGATAAACCCGGCGGTTGGCCATCTTGCGATCCAACACGATTTCCATGTTACCGGTGCCTTTGAACTCTTCAAAAATTACCTCATCCATGCGGCTGCCGGTATCAATCAGGGCTGTGGCCAGGATGGTGAGGCTGCCGCCCTCCTCCACATTGCGCGCTGCGCCGAAAAAACGCTTGGGCCGGTGCAGGGCATTGGCCTCGACACCACCGGAGAGGATCTTGCCCGAGGCAGGGGTCACCGTATTGTAGGCCCTGGCCAGACGGGTGATGGAATCCAGCAGGATGACCACATCCTTCTTGTGTTCCACCAAACGTTGCGCCTTCTGAATCACCATTTCCGCCACTTGGATATGGCGCTGCGGTGGCTCGTCAAAGGTGGAACTGACCACCTCGGCGCGCACACTGCGCTGCATGTCAGTCACCTCTTCGGGCCGTTCATCGATTAACAGGACAATCAGGATGACTTCATGGTGGTTGGTGACAATCGAATTGGCAATTTTTTGCATGAGCACTGTTTTGCCGGTACGCGGCGGGGCAACAATCAGGCCGCGTTGGCCCTTGCCCAGGGGTGCAGTGATATTGAGCACCCGCATAGAGAGATTGTCGGGTGTAGTTTCCAGATTGATCAGTTCATCCGGATGCAGCGGAGTCAGGTTGGTGAAGGTGGTTTTGTTCTTGGCCTCCTCAGGAGGATCGTAGTTGATGCTATCCACCTTGAGCAGGGCAAAATACCGTTCATTGTCCTTGGGGGAACGTACCTCCCCTTCCACCGTGTCACCGGTACGCAGATTGAGCCTGCGGATCTGCGAAGGAGAAACATAGATATCATCCGGCCCGGGCAGGTAATTGTAATCAGGTGCGCGCAGGAAACCAAAACCGTCCTGGAGAATTTCCAGCACCCCGCTCCCCCTGAGTCTGCCGTCTTCGTCTGCCTGCTCCTTCAAGATGGCAAAAATGAGTTCCTGCTTGGTCATATTGCTGTACCCCTCGAGATTGAGGGACGCGGCCATATTGACCAATTCCTTGATTTTTTTGTTTTTTAAATCGGCAAGGTTCATGAGTGGGTGCGTTTCTTTGGGACCTGGTGGAAAATGTTCTGTAACAAATTGGAATTATTAAAACTGACTGCGCATTCCATGTCAGGAGGCAGCAAGTATGGGCCTGTAGCGTACGCGCCTGCATGCGCAGAGCAAGGACGAAGCAACTGATGGCAGCTTCGTGAACAAGACAGGTATTATGCGAGAATTAAACGCATTCAAAAGACAACAATGGTTAAACAAAGGCTTCTCTTTCCCGGAGCAGAGTTATGCAGGAACCGGAAGAGGCAAGTGTTGTTTGTGGATTCAGAAATATTGATGGAAATGCGAAGGAATCTGCTACGCAGTGCAAGTGATATTTGGTTCAGGAGCGGCTGTCAAGCACTTTCTCCTGTTTGTTTTAAAATTGACGCTGCAGCATGCTGCAAAGCCTATTTCCAAGGGCTACGACATCTCCACGGGTACAGGCCCAACTGCCACTGTTCTCAATGACATAATCGGCACGTCGTGCCTTTTCGGCCAAATCCATCTGCGCAGCCAAGGCCTGCCTGGCTTCTTTCCGGCTCACTTGGTCGCGTCGCATCAGGCGGCAGTATTGCACCGCCCGCCGGGCATACACCACCAAGATTTCATCCACCTGCGTCTGCCAACCAGCCTCAAAAAGCAGAGGAATCTCGATCAGCACCAAGCTTACCTCTGGCCGCATGGTGTGGCTCTGAATTGCGCTCTGCATACATGCCAAAGCCAAAGGATGCAAGAGCGCATCCACTTCTTGGCGGAGGTTGGCATCGTTAAAAATGGCTTCACGCAGCTTACGACGGTGCACCGTGCCATCTGGATGCTGATACAGCGTGCCATAAACGGCATGCAGAGCCTGCCAACCAGGCTCGCCAAGGTCAAGCAGGCCTCGACAGCACTGATCCAAATCAATCAGAGGCGCCAGGCAATAGCAGGAGAGCAAGCGACTCACACTGCTCTTGCCCGACCCGATCCCACCGGTTATCCCTAGTATTTTAGCCATGCCTCAGCCCTGCTCCCGTAATTGCCGGAGCACAGCCTGCATATCCGGCCAGAGTGGTGCCGTCCAACTGAGATACTCCCCACTGAACGGGTGGGTGAAGCTCAAGGTACTGGCGTGCAGCATCTGCCTCTCCACCCTGATAGGACTTGCCGGTGGCACTGCCCCCCCATACAACCTGTCTCCTGCAATGGGAGTGTGTTGCGAGGCCATATGCACCCGGATTTGATGGGTTCTGCCTGTTTCCAGGCCTATTTCAGCCAAACACCAGCCATTGGGATAGCGTTCTTGAATGCGCCAGCTGGTCGCCGCATACTTCCCGCCCTGCTGCATAACAGCCATTTTCTGCCGGGCAACCGGATGTCGCCCCAGGGGCGCGACAATACGGCCACGTGACTCTTGTGGGCTGCGCAGTAACAGTGCATGGTAGATTTTCTCTACCAGGCGCTTCTTAAAGGCAACCATCATGGCCTGCAAAGTCTGCTCATCTTTGGCAACAAGCAGGATGCCAGAGGTATCCTTGTCCAGTCTGTGCACCAAACCTGCTCTACCCTCTGCCACACCGGGCAGACCATTGTAGAGATGCACGAGACCGTGCGCCAAGGTACCACTTGTATGGCCACTGCCTGGGTGTACGACCAAGCCTGGCGGCTTGTTGATGAGCAGCAGGTGAGCATCCTCAAAAAGGACCTTAAAGGCCACTGGTTCGGGAACGAGCTCAGAAGATTGCGGCGGCGGTAGCACACATTCGATCTCATCCCCGGTGCGCAGACGCAACCCTGCTTTGGCCGCAGGCAGGCCGTTGATCTGTATACGCTGCTGCTGGATGAGCTTCAAAAAAAAAGAACGGGAAAAACTGGGAAAGCGTACCGCAAGAAATTGATCTAAACGCCAACCCGCTTCCTGGGTTTCAACCTGACACTGCAGCCGCTTTGCTTCTGCAGGGAAAGTATGCGGCATGGCGCCCCGACTACATCAATGCATCAATGGGAAACGAGATGGCTCCTCAATCCACAATCAGCAGAACAGCTGTTCAATCTGCTCCACCACTGCAGCCTCATCCTTTTTTTGCGCCAAAGATATTTCCTTGACCAAAAGATTCATGGCCGTATCCAGCATCTTGCGCTCACCATAGGAAAGATCCTTGTCACTGCGCAGGAGGTACAAATCACGCAGTACTTCAGCCACCTCAAAGGCAGATCCGGTCTTGATCTTGTCCATATACTCACGGTAGCGCCTGTTCCAGGTTTGGGTGGTCAATTCTATATCCCGCTCCTGGAGAATCTCCAGTACCTGATGGACCTCTTCCATTGAAATGATGTTTCTCAAACCCACATTCTGGCTGGTTGCCGTGGGGATCATGATGGTCATGTCGTTATTTAATATGCGCATGACGTAGAAACTCTGATTCACTCCGCCAATGGATTTTGTCTCAATGGCTTCAATGAGTCCAACGCCATGGGCTGGATATACAGCCATATCACCTTGTACAAACACGTCGTCCTCGCTATAAAAGAAAATATGGTAGGAGAAGGGGTACGAATGATATTCTACCATATTGTGTCTTTTTCCGCAAAGACTGCATGGGCACAGGGGGTACAGCCACCCCCTTGGCGCGGCTCAAGTGGGGCGGCCGTTGATGCTGTTCATGCAGGCATCCACGCCTTGGCTCACAAAAATTTCGATTGCTTCAGCCACCAGATCCAGCCTCTCATCCCAGAGCGCCTGGCCTGCCGCACCCACCGGGGCAAGCACATACTGCTCTATTTTGCGCTCGCCTGCTGCAGCCATCCCAACCGGCCGACCAATACCGATCCGAATCCGGGCAAAATCACGGCTGCCCAGATGCTCGATCAGGGAGCGCACCCCATTGTGGCCACCAGCACCACCGCCCCGAGCCACCTTGATTCTACCTTCTGCCAAGTCGAGGTCATCGTGGAGGACAAGGATATTATGGAGAGGAACATCAAAGTAGTCGGCAAAAGCGCGCACGCATTGCCCCGAGCGATTCATGAAGGTTTGGGGTTTGATACAGAGCAGTTGGGCCCTGCCCAGCCGCCCCTGGCCATGTAGTGCCTGCATCTTCCGACTGGCCAAAGACCAGCCCTGCTGGGCGGCAAAGGCATCAAGAAAATAAAACCCGGCATTATGCCGGGTCATTTCATAGTTGGGACCAGGATTACCCAGCCCCACCACAAGATATTTGCTCAAAGCCACAACCTATAAGTCTATCCAGCCCAGCACAATGTGCCGACTTCGGCAACGCGCCACCCTCACCTTGCCTGGTGCTGAATGGCTACACAACCTGCGCACAGATTGCCGTGGCCTTGTTGAGCATTTCAACACCAGCGGGAACGACGAGATCACCGTAGGTGAAACCCTTGCCCCCCTGCTCAAGTGCAGTGATATCTGCCTCAATCAGGTCGGGAATATCCAGGGGACGGCCGAGCAACTGCACCTCTGTCCGGTGAATCTGTAAATCACCACCCAAATCCACTCCTTTCGGGGTTCCTCTAAACTTCAGGGGCACGGTAAATTTGGCTCGTTTTTCCAGATCAACCTCCACAAAGTCTACATGAAGCAACTCGTCGGAGACAGGATCTTTTTGAATTTCCTGTACCAAAACATGCCGCTTGCCCTTGCTGTCTCCGGCAATATCTAGAGCAATCACCGCATTGCGGCCACCGATGAAGAGCAAATCTTTGAACAACTGCGCCGTGGCAAATTGCAGAGGTACAGGCTCCAAACCGCTGGCATACACTACTCCAGGGGTTATCTCCTGCATGCGCAACTGCCGCATCGGGCCTTTGCCGAAGACCGTGCGCACCTCTGAACTCATTTCCACCTGTAGCATATAACCCCCTTTTCCCGTGGGAATAATAGCATGAAAATTAAACAAAAAGATAACTTACCGAATCCTCGTTATGAATCCGTTTAATGGCCTCACCGAGGAGCTGCCCCACGGATAACACGGTTATCTTCCCAGATTTTAACGCCTTGTCGCGCAGTGGAATGGAGTTGGTCACCACCAGCGATTTCAGGCAGGATCGTTCGATTCGCTCCATGGCCGGCCCGGAAAGTACCCCATGCGAGCAGCAGGCATGCACTTCTTTCGCCCCGGCCTGCATCAGAATCTCTGCTCCGCTGCAGAGCGTGCCAGCGGTATCAACCATATCATCAAGCAAAACTGCCGTCTTGCCAGCCACATTGCCGATAACCTGCACGGCCTCACATTCGTTGGCCCGTTCCCTGCGCTTGTCCACAATGGCCAAATCCGAATTGAGTCGCTTGGCAAAAGCCCTGGTTCTTTCCACCCCTCCGGCATCTGGGGAAACCATCACTACATCAGTAAAATGCCTGCGGATATGTTGCAAGATCACAGGAGCAGCATAAAGATGATCCACCGGGATATTGAAAAAACCTTGAATCTGACCGGCATGCAAATCCATGCACAGCACCCGCCGGGTACCCACCACCATGAGCATATCAGCCACGGCCTTGGCAGTAATCGGTACCCGCGGCCGAACCTTGCGATCCTGGCGAGCATACCCGTAATAGGGCATGACCGCTGTAATTCGTCGGGCAGATGCGCGGCGCAGCGCATCAACCATGATCAACAACTCCATCAGGTGATCATTGACCGGGGTACAGGTGGGTTGTATAACAAAAACATCCGCACCACGTACATTTTCCCCGATCTCAACGGAAATTTCTCCATCGGAAAACTGCTTTACCTCTGCCTTGCCCAGATCAATCTTCAAATGGGCACAAATTTCCGCAGCAATTTCCCGATTGGCATTGCCCGAAAAAACCTTGAGTTTGTTTGGCATGGCTCCGTGTCTAAAAGCTGGCTGGGGCGGGAGGATTCGAACCCCCGAATGCAAGGATCAAAACCTTGTGTCTTACCGCTTGACGACGCCCCAGTATATTTGCATCAACAGTTCGAACAGTACCAGTAGGCCAGGGATCAGCCTTGTAACGGTTCCACCAAGTAGCTGTCCTCAAACCTGCCCTGAAAAAACTGCACAGCCTGCACAGCTTGTGCCTCATGGGCAAACAGACCAAACACGGTGGGCCCGGAACCGGACATCAGGGTGGCCACTGCACCATGGTGCAGCATTTCTTCTTTCAGCTCCCCAACAAGAGGATACCGCCTGATTGTAACCTGTTCCAAATCATTGAAACAAGCCAAACTTTCATCCCCACCAGCAAACCCGTCTTGAAAACTGAAAAGACTATCTTTTGAGTCTATGCTTGTCAAGTCAAAATTCTGATACACCCACTGAGTAGAAACCGCAATACCCGGGTTGACCAAGACAATGACATATCCGGCAAGTG
>JABMJC010000013.1 GCA_013201405.1 Desulfobulbaceae bacterium | reverse complement strand
GGGCCTTGTCAAGGCAATGCCCAACCGTGAAGAAATTACCATGCCTATTCAGGAACAGTTGATCGTTGAGTTGTATTCGAAGTAACACTTACAGCAGGATTTCATGGCACAGGAAATACGGGATACCAATCCCTTCTATAAAAATTGGCATAATCTGATAGCGCCTGATTCACTTGAGGTGAATGAGGAGACGCTGACAGACAGCTACGGTAAATTTGTATGCCAGCCGCTGGAGCGAGGATTTGCCACAACCATTGGTAACTCCCTGCGGCGGATTATGCTCTCCTCCATTCGAGGTGCGGCCATTACCTCTGTACGCTTGAATGATGCACTCCATGAGTTCACCTCCATTGATGGCGTGCATGAAGATGTGGCCGATATTGTTCTTAATTTGAAACAAGTCCGGGTGAAGATGCATACACCCGAACTGCGCACCGTGCTCATCGAAAAAACCGGTCCATGCACAGTGACAGCCGCTGACATCAACGGTGGCGCCATGGTTGAGGTGTTGAACCCGGAACAACCCATCTGCACAATCACCAGTGACGTGAGTTTTCGGGCCGAGCTGACCGTGGAGTGGGGCAAGGGATACGTTACTGCCGAGCAGAACAAAAAGGACGGTCAGCCCATTGGTGTCATTCCGATGGACGCGGTTTTTTCCCCTATTATGCGGGTGCAGTATATGGTCAGCCAGGCCCGTGTAGGCCAGCAAACCGACTATGATCGTCTGACCATGGAAATCGAGACAGACGGCAGTGTAGCCCCGCGCAATGCACTTGCCTATGCGGCGAAGATCCTCAAGGAGCAGATGACGATTTTTATCAACTTCAATGAGGATGCTGCCAAAGCGCCCGACCGCCCGGATGGAGAGGATGAGGGTGAAAAATATCCTCCTTTTCTTGACAAGAACGTTGAAGATTTGGAGTTGTCTGTTCGTTCAGCCAACTGTTTAAAGAATGCACAAATTCAGTATATTGGACAATTGGTCAACAAGACCGATGCTGAAATGCTGAAGACCAAGAACTTTGGTCGCAAGTCGCTCAATGAAATTAAGACGCTGCTTGCCGAGCACGACCTCACCTTGGGAATGGACTATGCTGATTGGGTCCCGCCGGATGAGCGCGACGAAGAGCATGAGGAATAGATTCGTACAAGCATGGATATGCACCATAGCTGACAGAGGAATTTGTCATGAGACATAGAAAAGCTGGCCGCAAGTTGAGCCGGGTAAGATCCCACCGCGACGCCATGTTGCGAAACATGGTGACTTCACTTTTGGAGCATGAGCGCATTGTTACCACGGTACCCAAGGCCAAGGAAGCCCGTCGGCTTGCCGAGCAGATGATTACCTTGGGAAAACGCGGTGACTTGCATGCCAGAAGACAGGCTCTAGCTTATATCCGCTCTAAGAGTGTGGTTGCCAAACTCTTTGACGAACTCAGCAGCCAGTATGCCGAGCGGCAAGGTGGCTATACCCGTATTGTTCGCACCGGCTCCCGGACTGGCGATGCTGCACCCATGGCCATCCTTGAATTGGTCGAGTACAGAGATGAACCCCTCGCAACAGAGCAGGTATCGGAACAGGAGCAATAGAGCCTTCTGTATCAAAGTGGACAAAGGCTGGTATGGACCATACCAGCCTTTTTTGTGCCAAGCTATCCAAGCTATAAGGGGTCTCTAGGGCAAGCGCATGAACGAATTAGGAACGTGCTCGCCGGAACCGCTGCAGACCAAAGACAGTTTTCGCTTCCGCTGTCATCCAGGAGTACCGTGTTTTCTGGTGTGCTGCCGCAATGTGCGCATGCTGCTGTATCCCTATGATGTGCTGCGCCTCAAACAGTGCCTACGCATGCATTCCGCTGACTTTCTTGCGCGCCATGTCGAGCTATGCGAAGGAAGCCATCAGTATTTTCCAGGTCTGAAGCTGCGTCTCAGTGAACAGGAAGGCAATCCTTGTCCATTCCTTACTGAGGAAGGATG
Organism: Desulfobulbaceae bacterium; assembly: GCA_013201405.1. GTDB lineage: Bacteria > Desulfobacterota > Desulfobulbia > Desulfobulbales > Desulfobulbaceae > Desulfobulbus. Next base: position 31,257 of record JABMJC010000013.1, on the reverse strand, counting down.
CGGCGTCTACCAGGATCGTCCTTCCGCCTGCCGTACCTATCCTCTTGAGCGTGGCGTGCGCAAGGAAACTCAGCAGGCAGGTTTGACCTCTCTTTATTTTCTGACTCGGCATCCCTGGTGCAAAGGTCATGAAGAGCCGCACCAGTACACCTTGCGTCAATGGGATCGAGAGCAGGAGCTGTACGACTGGAATCTTTATAATGACTACTGGGCTGAACTGGACGCCTTTTTTTCCCGTAACCCCTGGGCAGGTGAAGGCAAGGCCGGTCCCTTACAGCAGTTAGCATTCATGGTTTGCTACAATATCGATGCTTTTCGCGCCTATACCGAGGAGCATCGTCTCGTGGAGCAGTACCGTCTGCAGAAAAACGAGCGCCGTGCGCTGCAGAACAGTGATGCAGCCCTGCTCGTTTTTGGCTTCAAATGGTTGGAGGGTGTTCTGGGTGGCAGAAAGCAACTCCTTGCCCGTTGAGGTGTCTTGCCATAGTTGGCGGGGGCGATGCACTTTGCTGTTTTTTGGATTAAAAGGATTCTGATTCGGGAAATTATTGAAAGCACATCAATATCCTGCTATCATACATTGTTTTCAACAGGCCCGGAGTTTGAGTAGCCTGGGCCAAATACACACACCCGTACAAGCCTTTGGTGCCCTTGTGGAGGGTTGGCTGCCAGGGTGGAGGAAAAACCATAAAGGAGAAAATCATGGCAAATGTTACCATGCGGCAAATGCTTGAGGCCGGTCTGCACTTCGGTCATCAAACCAGGCGTTGGAATCCCAAGATGAAACCCTATATATATGGTCCGAGAAATGGCATCTACATTGTCAACCTCGATATGACCATGAAACTGTTCCGCAAGGCCTACCAATACATGACAGATGTCGTGGCCGACGGTGGCTATATTCTATTCGTCGGCACCAAGAAACAGGCCCAGGCCATCATTAAGGAAGAGGCTGAGCGCTGCGGTATGTACTATGTTAACCATCGTTGGCTGGGCGGCATGCTCACCAATTTCCAGGCAATTCGAAATTCCATCGACCGCTTGAAGAAAATTGAATCCATGCAGGAAGATGGCTCTATCAACCGCTTTCCCAAAAAGGAAATCCTGCAGATGGAGAAGGAACGGATCAAACTGACCCGTAATGTTGGTGGCATCAAGAATATGCGCAGCTTGCCGGATGTTTTGTTCATCATCGACCCGAGGAAGGAAGGCATTGCGGTGGAAGAGGCTCTGAAACTGGGTATCCCCATCGTTGCCTTGACCGATACTAACTGCGATCCTGACGGCATTGACTATGTCATTCCTGGCAATGATGATGCCATCCGTGCCATCAAGCTGATCTGCTCCCTGATGGCTGAGGCCGTGCAGGAGGGTAAGGCACGCCGAGGCGAGGAAACACCGGCCAGCCTTGATGAAATGGAAAGCGCTATGGCTGAACAGCAGAAAGAAGAAACTCCTGCTGCCGAATAAATCCGGATCAGCCACAATAACTTGAACAGATGCTGCCTGCGGGCAGAGCTTGCACGAGAGAGGAGAGATATCCGTGACAATTACAAGCCAGATGGTGAAAGAGCTGCGCGCCAAGACCAATGCCGGCATGATGGACTGTAAAAAGGCATTGACCGAAACGGGCGGCGATATGGAAAAAGCCGTGGATTTATTGCGGCAAAAGGGCTTAGCTGTGGCAGCCAAGCGTTCTGGACGTGAGGCCAAGGAAGGAATTGTGGAAACGTACATCCACGCCGGTGGCAAGCTGGGTGTGCTGGTCGAAGTTGTGTGCGAAACTGATTTTGTGGCCAAAACCGATGATTTCAAAGTCTTTGCCAGGGATATTGCCATGCACATTGCTGCCATCAACCCGGTGGCCATCAGCCGGGAAGAGGTGCCAGCGGACCTGTTGCAACGTGAAAAGGATATCTACATTAACCAGGCCATTGAATCCGGCAAGCCACAGCAGATCGCGGAAAAGATGGTCAGTGGCAAAATGGAGAAATACCTGTCTGAAATCTGTCTGCTTGAACAGAAATTTGTAAAAAACCAGGAATTGACCGTGCAGGATCTGCTTAACGAACTCATCTTGAAGATGGGTGAAAATATCTCCATCCGCAGGTTCACCCGTTACCAGATTGGCTGACAGACGGCTGGTCAGGGCCGCACGGTTTTTCAGGACAGGAAAGATGCAACCTGGGTGGCGCTTTGTTGTGCCACCCTTTTTTACGCCATGGAGCTGAACAAATGCGCTACCAACGTGTTCTGCTGAAGATTAGCGGCGAAGCGCTCATGGGCACTGCGCCGTACGGTATCAGTATTGACATGGTGCGTTTTGTCGCCGAAGAGATCAGGGCAATTCATCAGACCGGAGTACAGCTGGCCTTGGTCATCGGGGCAGGCAATATTTTCAGAGGTGTTGCCGGTGCAGCCGGTGGTATGGACAGAGGAGCGGCCGACAACATGGGCATGCTTGGCACGGTCATGAATTCGCTCGCTGTGCAGGATGGCCTGCAAAAAGTGGGGGTACCTGCACAGGTGATGTCTGCCATTGCCATGACGAATGTGTGCGAACCGTATGAGCGGGTCAAGGCGGTGGAGCATCTGGAAAGAAAGCGGGTAGTCCTGTTTGCCGCTGGAACCGGTAATCCCTATTTTACCACAGACACTGCAGCGGTACTGCGCGCTCTGGAGGTGCGGGCCGATGTGGTCATGAAGGCAACCCGGGTGGATGGCGTCTACGATGCTGATCCGGAGAAAAATCCCAAAGCGCGGCGTTACAGCGCCTTGAGCTACACCACCGTGCTGCGAGACAACCTCAAGGTTATGGATGCCGCAGGTATTTCCCTGGCTCGGGAAAACAAACTGCCTATTTTTGTATTCAACATGCTTGAGCGGGGTAACATTGTCAAGGCGGTGCAGGGCGCGGACATTGGCACGCTCATAACGGAATAAACACGGTGTGTACACACCGTGCGATGCAGGGAGGATTGCGCAGATGATCGACATCAAGGATGTGAACGAGAAGATGGAGGCCAGTGTTGAGGCCCTGAAAAGAGAACTGATGAAAATTCGTACTGGCCGTGCGTCATTGGCCCTGCTGGACGGTATCAAGGTTAATGCCTATGGTTCCCAGATGCCGATTGAGCAGGTGGGCACCATGACCATTCCCGAGAACAATATGATTGCCATCAAGCCTTGGGACCCGCAGGTGCTCTCCATGATCGAGAAGGCTATCCTTGCCTCTGATTTGGGACTCACCCCGGCCAACGACGGCAACGTCATCCGTTTGACCATCCCGCCCCTTACCGGTGAGCGCCGTGCCGAGTTGGTCAGGCAGGTCAAAAAAATAGGGGAAGAGTATAAGGTAGCGGTACGTAATGTGCGTCGCGACAGCAATGATGCCCTGAAAAAATTGAAAAAAGACAAGGAAATCTCCGAAGACGATATGTTTCGTCTGCAGGATGAAACCCAGAAGGTAACCGATTCCTTCATCACCATGATTGACAGTATCGTTGAAGGAAAGGAAAAGGAAGTTATGGAGGTGTAAGGAGGCTGGTTGCCGGAATTGGGCGTCATGACCTGTGACAGCGCAGACTTGCCGGTTCCTGCCCACATTGCCATTATCATGGATGGCAATGGTCGCTGGGCCGAGGAACGCGGTCAAAACCGTCTCTTTGGCCACAAGGCCGGGGCAGATTCGGTGCGCGAGGTGGTGGAAACAGCCCGTAGCCTGGGGGTGCGGCATCTAACTCTCTACACCTTTTCCACCGAGAACTGGGGCCGACCGCAGGGCGAAGTCAGCGGCCTGATGAGCCTTCTGCAGAACTACCTCAGGTCGGAATTGAAAGCGATGCTGAAAAACGACATTCGGCTCTGTTGTCTGGGTGAGGTACAGCAGTTGCCTGCCGAGGTGCGGGCGGTGTTGGAAAAGAGCATGGCCGAAACTGCACGCTGCGGCGCGATGGTTTTGAATTTGGCCTTGAGTTACGGTGGCCGCAACGAGTTGGTCAGGGCGGCCCAGGCCCTTGCGCGGGAATGTGAGCAGGGACACCTGCACTGGGCAGATATTGGTGAAAAGATGCTGGCCGGGTACTTGTATAGCGCAGGGCAGCCCGATCCGGACTTACTTATCCGCACCGGCGGTGAACGCCGCCTTTCTAATTTTCTCCTTTGGCAGCTTTCCTACGCGGAGCTGTATTTCACGGAAACCAAATGGCCTGACTTCCGTCGCCAGCATCTACTGGAGGCCATTGCCGCTTACAATCAGAGGCAGCGCCGTTTTGGCAAAACCGGAGGTCAAATGCGGCAACATACTACGGGGCAGTCATGAGCAGGGTTCTGCCTGGATTGGCCATGGCAGTCGCCTGGCTGCTCTTGCTGGCCTTGGCTCCTGCCTGGTTGTTCGGGCTGGTGCTTGTGTCTGGGGCGAGCATGGCCTTGAGTGAATACTTCCGCATGGGCCTTCCCACCCTGCAAGGCGGAGTGCGGCTCTTGGTTGTCCTCTGCTGCCTTGCACCGGTACTGACAGCTTTAAGCGGCCGGGCGGAGCTGGTGCTTTTTGGCCTTTTTCTTAGTCTGGCCGCTTGGATTGCCTTGGGGCTTATTCGCTATACCAGGTGGGAAAACGTGCTCCACTTCCTGAGCACCGCAGGCTTTGGCGGCCTCTATATCGGCCTTTGCAGCGCCTATCTCATGCTCCTGCGCCTCTTGCCCCACGGTAGTTTCTGGCTGATCCTCCTGACTGCCATCATTGCCGGTTCCGACACCGGCGCCTACTACAGCGGCCGCCGCTTTGGCCGCCGCAAGATATTTCCTAATATCAGCCCCAAAAAAACCCTGGAGGGTGTGCTTGGTGGCATCTTCTGCGGTGTGGCCTTTGCCATCGTCGTGCAACTCTTCATGGATGGCCCAATCAGCCAGGCTCTGCTTGTTCCGGTGGCCGTTTTTTTGGTGCTGGTGGGCATTGCCGGCGATTTGACCGAGTCCATGATCAAGCGGGCCAGCGGAGTCAAGGATTCCGGCACCATCCTGGCCGGGCATGGCGGTTTGCTGGATCGCATTGACAGCCTTCTGCTCAGTGCGCCCGTGCTCTACTATCTGCTGTACTTTCTGGGAATCTCGTGAAAACCCTGGCACTTTTGGGCTCAACCGGCTCCATTGGACAAAATGTCTGTGCAGTGGCGCGCCAGTTTCCGGAGCGTTTTCGCCTGTGCGCCCTGGCTGCAGGTCGCAACATTGAGCTTTTAGCTCAACAGGTGAGGGAGTTTGCCCCGGATTGGGTGAGTGTGGCGGACGAGCCTCTGGCGAGACGGCTTGCCGAACTCTTGCCCTCTGCCTATCGTAAAAGGATACTGTGGGGAGAGCAGGGACTCTGCCAAATAGCGGCCCTGCCCGAGACCGACATGGTGGTGAGTGCCGTGGTGGGCGCGGTTGGACTGCAGCCCACCTTGGCTGCCATTCGCGCAGGCAAGGATATTGGCCTTGCCAACAAGGAAACCTTGGTCATGGCCGGACGCCTGGTGATGGAAGAGGTGCGCAGGGCCGAGGTACGTCTCTTGCCCATAGACTCGGAGCACAGTGCCATTTTTCAGGCCCTTGCCGCTGGTCGTCGCCAGGATGTGAGCCGCCTGCTTTTAACCGCCTCTGGTGGCCCTTTTCGTAGGCACAGTGCAGCAGCCCTGAAACAGGTGAGCGCTGAGGCAGCCTTGGCCCACCCCAATTGGGCCATGGGCAAGAAAATTTCCATTGATTCGGCCACCCTGATGAACAAAGGCCTGGAAGTGATCGAGGCCCGCTGGCTGTTCAATGTAGCACCGGAACAGATTGAGGTGGTGGTACATCCCCAATCCATTGTCCATTCTTTGGTGGAGTACCAGGATGGCTCCATGGTGGCACAACTGGGTATTCCTGATATGCGTATCCCCATTGCCTATGCCCTCGCATATCCGGAACGCATGCCCTTGGCCATGCCTCGCCTGGATTTGGCCAGCTGTGGTTCCCTTGAATTCGAGGCACCGGATCACGATCGTTTTCCTGCCTTGCAATTGGCCTATCACGCGTTGAGGGCAGGAGGCACTCAGCCTGCGGTGCTCAATGCGGCCAACGAGGTGGCGGTGGCTGCCTTTCTTGCCGGTAGTATAGGTTTTCCCCAGGTTACCCAGGTGGTTGCCCAGACCCTTGCCCGCTGCGAGCAGGGAGATGAACTCGACCTGGAGGCGATTGTGGCAGCAGATGCCGAAGCGCGCAGGCTGGCTTGCCAGCTCGTACCCGCTCTTGCCGGATAAATTGACTGCTGTACTCCTGTTGATTTTTTAACTTTTTGCATATTGTAGTATGACTACGCTTCTTTCCTTTATCGTTGTTCTGGGCGTTCTCATTTTTGTCCATGAGCTGGGGCATTTTCTCTTTGCCAAGGCCTTTGGTGTGCGGGTGGAGAAATTTTCCCTGGGCTTTGGCAATAAGGTGGTGGGCAGACAGTGGGGAGAAACAGAGTATCTCATCAGTGCCTTTCCCCTGGGCGGGTATGTGAAGATGTATGGTGAGCAGCCCGGAGAAGAGGTGCTGCCGGAAGAGCGCGTCCGTTCCTTTTCCCACAAACCATCTTGGCAGCGCTTTCTCATTGTCTTTGCCGGCCCCCTGTTCAACCTCGTTTTTGCGGTGTTGCTTTTCTTTGCCATGTTTTTCTTTGCTGGCGGATTGCCCGAGCCAGTGGATTCCAGCACCATTGGTACGGTGAGTGCAGACTCTGTGGCGGAGAAGGCGGGCCTGGTACAGGGCGACACCATCCGTGCCATCAATGGCGAACGCACCGACTCCTGGCTGCAGGTTTCCAGCCTGATCAGGGACAGTCAGGGTAAGGTCATTACCATGGAGATCCAGCGCGGTGAACAACGTCTGCGCATTGAGGCAGTGCCGGAGATGCTGCCCATACGCAACATTTTCGGTGAGGAGGTGGGGCACAAGTACATGATCGGCATAGGTCCAAGCAATGAGCTGCGCTATGCCAAGGCTTCGGTTGGAGAGTATGCACAGGCTGCCTTGGTCCAAACCTGGAACCTGAGCTACCTGACTGTGGTGGGTATTGTCAAGCTGGTGCAACGGGTTGTTCCTGCCAGTGAACTGGGTGGCCCCATCCGTATCGCCGAGATTGCCGGGCAGCAGCTGGAGGCCGGCTGGATGAATTTCGTCTACTTCATGGGGCTGCTCAGTATCAACTTGGGCATCCTCAACCTTTTACCGATACCGGTACTGGATGGCGGCCATCTGGTGTTTCTTTCCCTGGAAATGCTGCGGCGCAAACCCCTGAGCGAACGCAGTATGGAAATGAGCCAGAGGATCGGCATTGCCCTGTTGGGCACCCTGATGATTTTTGTTTTTTATAATGACATTGTCCGTCTTGTGCAGCGATGGATAGCTTCTTGATCTTGGCCATTGAAACGGCATGCGGTTGCGGCAGCGTTGCCCTCACGGTGGGGGACCGCGTCCAGGGCAGACTGCTGGCTGAACAGAGTCACTATCCCCGCCGTTCGCATTCAAGGCGTTTGCTGGGGATGGTGGCAGACATGCTCAAGGGCTGTGCTGTGACATGGGATGACATTGATGCAGTGGCAGTGAGCCGAGGGCCGGGCTCGTTCACAGGGTTGCGTATCGGTATGGCCGCAGCCAAGGGCATTGCCTTTGCAAGCGGCAAGCCTTTGGTGACAGTACCTACTTTGGACATTCTGGCTGCCCAGCTGCCTGCGCTGCACGAACCGGTTTTGGCCTTGCTTGACGCCAGAAAAAACCAGGTCTATGCTGCGTTTTACAACACCGGTCTCCAGGATGAGACAGGCATGCCCATGCGTCTTGGCCCCTATCAGGTATGTTCTGTTGCATCCCTGTTGGACCAGATTACAGAGCCCACCATCTGTGTTGGGCCAAGTATGGCAGACTTGCTGGCTGCCAGTGGCCAGATCCTGCCACAGCAAGTACTGGTGCGCATGGCACCTGCCATCCTTGCCTTGCCCCGGGCGGCGGTACTTGGTTTTTGTGCGCATGATCTGCTGAGCCATGGAGCAGGGCAGACTGACAGTACTCCCCTGTATGTGCGCGCCTCCGAGGCTGAACTGAATTTGACGGCCCAGCAAACAGCGGCAAACAGACCTGGCCCGGGGAGAGTCCATGATTGAGCGCCGCAAAACACGCCAAATTCGCATTGGTACCGTGCCGGTGGGTGGTGATGCCCCCATCTCTGTCCAGTCCATGTGCAACACCCAAACCAGTGATGTGGAGGCCACCACCCTCCAGATCGAGCAGCTTGCCCAGGCTGGCTGCGAGCTGATTCGGGTGGCAGTCCCAGACATGGCTGCGGCCCGTGCCATTACTGCCATCCGTGCACACATCAACCTGCCGTTGATTGCCGATATTCACTTCGATGCCCGCCTGGCCGTGGCTGCCTTGGAGCACGGCGCCCAGGGCATTCGCATCAATCCGGGCAATTTGGGTGGAGCAGACAAGCTGCAACGGGTCGTGCATGCCGCCCGTGCCCATGGTGCACCCATCCGGGTGGGGGTCAATTCCGGCTCCATTGATAAGGAACTTCTGGCCCGCCATGGGTATCCCAGCCCACAGCAGCCAGATGCCCTCATTGAGAGCGCGCTTGACAAGGTGCGCCAATTGGAAAGGCTTGGCTTTAGTGAGCTCAAAATTTCCATCAAATCACCGGATGTACTGACCACCATTGCCAGTTACCGGCTTTTGGCCAAACGCTGCGACTATCCCCTGCACCTCGGGGTGACCGAAGCAGGCGGACTTGTTGCTGGTACAGTCAAATCCAGCCTTGCCCTGGGTATTTTACTCCTGGAGGGTATTGGCGACACCTTTCGTATTTCGCTCACCCGGGATCCGGTGGAAGAACTGCGAGTGGCCTATGAGTTGCTGCGCTCACTCAGGATCCGCGAACGAGGACCCGAGCTGATTTCCTGTCCGACCTGCGGCCGTACCCGTATTGATCTCTTCAGCTTGGCTGAACAGGTGGAGGCACGCCTACAAACCATGCAGGCCCCGCTCAAAGTTGCGGTTATGGGCTGCGTGGTCAATGGGCCCGGGGAAGCCAGAGAGGCGGATATCGGCATTGCCGGCGGGCATGGTGTTGGTATCATCTTCAAGAAAGGTGAGTTGTACAAAAAAGTGACTGAAGCGGATTTGTTGCCGGTATTTCTCCAGGAACTGGAACATATGGAAACAGAATATCAACGGAAACAGCAGGGCCGAACTGGCCAGGCTTAAGACCTACGCGGGAGAACGAGATGCGCTATTCACAGATGTTGTTGCCCACCACCAGGGAAACCCCAGCCGAAGCCGAGGTGATTAGCCACCAGTTGCTGCTGCGCGGCGGTTTTATCCGCAAACTCAGTGCTGGCGTTTACACCTTTCTACCCCTGGGGCTGCTGACCTTGCAAAAGGTGAGTGCTATTGTGCGGGAGGAGATGAACCGAGCCGGGGCCCAGGAAATACTCATGCCCATGGTGCAGCCCGGAGATCTGTGGATGGAATCGGGCCGCTGGCAACACTATGGCCCGGAGCTGCTTCGCTTTCGCGACCGCAACGAGCGGGATTGCTGTCTTGGTCCTACCCACGAGGAGGTGGTCACGGATATCGCCCGCCGCGAATTGCAATCCTATCGGCAGCTGCCGATGAACCTGTACCAGATTCAAACCAAGTATCGTGACGAAATTCGTCCACGTTTCGGGCTGATGCGTGGTCGCGAGTTTGTTATGAAAGACGCCTACTCCTTTGACGCCGACGACGAAGGTGCCGCCCAGAGCTACGAGCGCATGCGCGCTGCCTATGACCGTATCTTTACTCGTTGTGGTCTGGATTTCCGTATGGTGGAGGCAGACAGCGGTAGCATTGGTGGCTCCTACTCGCACGAGTTCATGGTCTTGGCCGAAACTGGCGAAGATACGCTGGTACTCTGTCATGACTGCAGTTACGCTGCCAACGTGGAAAAGGCAGTGGTCAAGGCGCCGGCCCAAAGCCCTGTTGCCACGCAGAGTTTGGAAGAGCTGCGCAAGGTGGAAACTCCTGGTCAAAAACGGGTGAAGAGCGTGGCAGAATTTTTACAGGTCAGCCCGCAACAGGTCATCAAGACCATGATCTACCTGGCGGATGAAGAGATTGTGGCTGCACTGGTACGGGGCGACCGCGAGGTACAGACGGTCAAACTCAAGAATCTGCTTGGCGCGACAGAAGTGCAGATCCTCACCGAAGACCAGATTTGGGCGGCCCTGCGCTTGCCAATGGGCTATATTGGCCCGGTAAACCTGCCGCTTCGGGTTGTGGCAGACCATGAGGTGCTGGCCATGCGCAATGCTGTGGCCGGTGCCAATGAAAAGGGCAGCCACTACCAGGGGGTCAATCCGGAACGTGATTTCAGTGTGCAGATCAGCGGAGATTTGCGGGAAATTGCCGAGGATGACAGCTGCCCGGCCTGTGGTGGTTCCCTCTACTTCAAAGAAGGCATTGAAGTTGGCCATATTTTCAAGCTGGGCACCAAGTATTCCGAGGCCATGGAAGCCACCTTCCAGGACAGTGATGGACAGGAACAACCCTTGATCATGGGCTGCTACGGTATTGGTGTTAGCCGGATCGTGGCTGCGGCCATTGAGCAGAACTACGATGAAAACGGCATCATCTTCCCGCTGCCAATTGCTCCATTCCAGGTGATTCTGCTCAATCTCGGGCCCAATGACGAGGAACTCACCAGGGCAGCCGACAGTCTCTACCAGGAATTGCAGACAGCAGGGGTGGAGGTGCTCTATGATGACCGCGACGAGCGGCCTGGTTCCAAATTCAACGATGCCGACCTGCTGGGCATTCCATACCGCCTTACCTTGGGAAGAACGTTCAAGCAAAAGGGTGAGGTCGAACTGCGGGAGCGCCGTAGTGGTGCGACGTCTTCCCTGCTGCTGGCAGAGACTGCGGCGGCGGTGCAGGCGCGCATCGCCAGCGCGTTTGCTGCCCTGTAAGACGATGCCTTATACCATGCGCTGAAACCGGGAGTATTCACCCATGCACGATAGCACGATCACCCTAGAGCATCTCTACACTCTGGCCAGGGGGCATTTACCACACAGTGATCTTGCTCAGCTGGAAAAGGCAGGCGCTTTTGCAGTCGAACGCCACAACGGCAAATCCTATAATTACGGTGGTCCGTTCATCAACCACGCTCTGAACGTGGCTGCCTCGCTCGTGTCCATGAAAATGGATTTGGGTACCATTGTTGCCGGTCTTCTGCATGGGGTACTCAATGAGGGCGTGGCTACTCTTGAGGAATTGCAGAAACTCTTTGGCGATGATGTGGCCAACATCGTCAATGGTGTCACCCGCATTACCAATGTGCGCTACAGCTCCCGCCTGGCCAATCAGGTCGAAAATATTCGCAAGTACATGCTGGCCATGGGAGCGGATATTCGGGTGCTTTTGGTCAAGCTGGCGGATCGCTTGCAAGATATGCAGAGTCTGGGCAATGCTGCGGTGGAGGAACGTCGCTACAAGGCCAGGGAAACCATGGATCTGTATGCGCCCCTGGCTGGCCGGGTGGGCATCGAATGGCTCAAGCGGGAGTTGGAAGACCTGTCCTTTTCCCATCTTTTCCCAGTGGAATACGAAAACCTGTCGCGCCAGATGGACAGTACCCTGGGTGAGCGGCAGGCGTATGTGGACGAGGTAATTGGCATCCTCTATACCAAGTTGAGGGCCAACAAGGTGGTGCCGGTGCGCATTGTTGGTCGCCCCAAGCACCTCTATTCCATTTACAAAAAACTCGTTGTCCAGAAAATCACCGTAGACCAGGTCTACGACAAGGTAGCCTTTCGGATTATCGTGCGCACGGTACGGGAATGCTATCAGGCCCTGGGTACTGTGCATGCCGATTGGCCGCCGGTGCCTGGACGCATCAAGGACTACATCAGTGTGCCCAAGGCGAATAACTACCAGTCTTTGCACACCACGGTGGCTGGGCCACACGGCCATTTTATTGAGATTCAGATTCGCACCGAGGAGATGGACCGGGTGGCGCAGGAGGGGGTTGCCGCCCACTGGGCCTACAAGGAAGGGCAGAAGGTTTCCCAAAACGACGCTCGTCTTTTCAGGGATATCAAACAGATGGTGCAGACCCTGCAGGAGGTGGAAGACCCCACCGAGTTCATGGAGTCGTTGAAGAGCGAACTCTTTGAACCCGATGTGTTCGTTCTGACCCCTAGGGGCGAGGTGCGGGAGTTGCCCCAGGGCAGTACCCCGATTGATTTTGCCTATGCCATCCATTCGGATGTGGGTGATACCTGTGTGGGGGCAAAGGTCAATGGCCAGATCGTACAGCTGAAACATACACTGCAAAACGGCGATATCGTTGAAATCCTCACCCAAAAGAATCAGCATCCCAAGCGGGCCTGGCTGCAGATCGTCAAAACCGGACGGGCTCGCACCAGAATTCGCCAGTATCTGCGCAAAGAGGAAAACGAGCGTTCCCTCAAACTGGGCCGGGAGATATGCGAGCGGGAACTGAAGAAAAATGGCTTCAGTCTGCAATCCCTGGTCAAAGGTGGTCATTTCCGCCTTTTGCTGAAGGAGTTACGCTGCACCTCCCTTGATGACATGTTGATCAAGGTCGGTTCCGGGGCGTTGACCATGCCCACTCTGCTGCGCACACTCCAGCCCGAAGGCTATGCTGTCCTGGAGGAACAGCGCCGGATAGAGGAGCTCCAGCAGCGCGCGCAACGGCAGGTAGAAAGTAAGCCGGGCACAGCATTGCACGGGAGCATCGATCTGGACGGCATGACGGGCATGCCCGTGAAGGTAAGCCGCTGCTGCCGCCCGATCCCTGGTGACGCTATTATCGGTTTTATCAGTACAGGTTCCGGCATTTCCATTCACAAGGCAGACTGCCGCAATTTGTTGGCCACCAACTCGGCCCGTTGGGTTGATGTGCAGTGGCCGGCAGCTCTACAACAAAACTACCAGAGCGGGCTGTTTATTCGCGCAGAAAACAAGAAGAGTCTTTTGGCTGCCATTAGCAGCAGTATCAGCGCCGATGATGCCGATATTGTTGAACTCAATGCCCGAACCACGGCAGAGAACATGGCAGAGCTGGAATTGATACTTGAGGTGCGTGATCTCAAGCATCTGCAGCTCATTTTGCAGCATTTGCAGCAAATACCCGAGGTGGTGGAACTGAAGCGGCGTTGAGCTGTTCAGGTAACACGTCAGGAACCGGGCTTGAACGATATGCTGATCTGTGAGGTGTGCGGCAACAGTTTTGCGTCTGTTTTGGTCAGTTCCGCAACTTGTCCCTATTGCCATTCCAGGCAGAGCAGACCAGGGAAAATTTCTACTGATTCACAGGAGTTGCACCGTTTGGTCAACCTGGAAAAGGGCATGCCTTTGGTTGAGCAGGCGCTCAAACGCCTGGAGACGGAGATCAAAACCAGCCGGCAACAGGGTTTGCGGGTGTTGACCCTGATCCATGGCTATGGTTCAAGCGGCAGCGGTGGCGCAATCCGCCAGGCAGTGCGCACCCGACTTGCCTTTCTTGAGCAACAGCAAGAGCAGGTTGAGGCGGTCATTGCAGGTGAAGATTTTGAAGGCCGCTCCAGCCGCGGCAAACAACTCCTGCGCCGTTATCCCTTTCTGCGACGGCATCAGGATTTGAACCGCGCCAATCCCGGGATCACCGTGGTGCTCCTTGCTGCTATACCCGCAGTGCAGCAGGAATACAACCCAGCCAGTTACTAAAGAACCAAAGATATTCAGGGAGTAGGAGACAGGTATGCGCCAAGATAATCGCGCCACCGATGCCTTGCGGCCGGTACAGGTGGATTTTGGTTTTCAGCCCCATGCCGAAGGATCGGTGCTCATCAGCATGGGGGACACCCGGGTGCTTTGTGCCGTTACGGTGGAAGACCGGGCGCCACCCTTTTTGCTTGGCAGGGAACAGGGCTGGATCACCGCAGAATATGGCATGTTGCCCAGGGCTACCCATAGCCGTGGTCGCAGGGAGGCAATGAGTGGCATAACAGGCAGAACCCACGAAATTCAGCGTCTGATTGGCCGCTCCTTGCGTATGATGGTGGACTTGAAGCAGTTGGGCCCACATACCCTGCGGGTGGATTGCGATGTGCTCAATGCAGACGGCGGTACCCGCTGCGCTTCCATCACCGGCGCGGCCCTGGCTGTACGCGAGGCCATCGGACATATGGTGGCCAACAAGCGGTTAGCTAGCATGCCCGAGTTGTTGCCTGTGGCAGCGGTCAGCACTGGCATCGTACAGGGCAAGGCACTTTTGGATTTGGACTACAGCGAGGATTCCAATGCCGAGGTGGATGCCAACTTTGTCATCTGTGCAGATGGCCGTTGGATCGAGGTGCAGAGCACAGCAGAGGGCACACCCTTTGCTCCGGCGCAGTTTAATGCCTTGGCCGAGTTGGCGACTGCAGGTGTCGAACAGCTCTTTGCTAAGCTGTGGTAGTGTCTGCAGGGTCAAATAGATGGACAGGGGTGTAAAGAAGGGATAAGGCTCTAGGCCCGCTCCAGCACAAAAATACTGGCTCATGCCAAAAGATACGTTGCGGGCTTAGGTTTAGATCCCTGCAGCAGTCATTTCAAGCAGCCAGTCAGGCTAAGAAATATATCAGTCGCCCTGCAGACCACAGCGGCTATCCTCACAGTAGGGGCAGGAGGCGGCATCGTGCAGACTTTTCAAGATGCCGCAGCCGCTGGATGCGCTGCCCGAACATTTTTTGAGCAGCCCTTCCAGGTGTCCCTTGAGGTGGGTGAGCGAGGCGATCTGCTCATTGACGCCTGCAATATGGCCTTCGATCATGGTGTTGATCCAGCTACAATCCGCTCTGGGATTGTCCTTGAAGGCAAGAAGTTCGCGGATTTCCGAGAGCTTCATGCCGTGGTGGCGGCAGTGGCGAATGAAGTGCAGCCGTTCGACATCCTCCTCACCATACACACGGTAGTTACTCTCCGTGCGTTCGGGTTCAGCCAGTAATCCCTCCTTTTCATAGTACCTGATTGTCACCACCTGACATCCGGTTTTTTTCGCAAGTTCGCCAATTTTCATCTCATCCGTACTCCGATCTGATCCGTATAGAGTCTCTGGCAGTTCTATTTTACCGGCTGCATCGGGTTATTGTGCAAGAAAGATGCTTGACCCTATAGCAGCTATAGACAGTATCTTTGAACAGTAAGAACGAAGCGGCAATATTGCCATGTGTTGTGTCGTATACGGGTACACGGAGAAAGCAATGGGCACTTCTACCTTGACTTCTGAGCTATGCGCCTGCGGCGTGGATCATCCCGAGGGTTTTGTCTGCACCCAGGCGAAAAGCTTGCTGCAGGCTGCCAAATCGCTCTCATCCTGCAGTTGTGGTTGCGGGCATCCAGTAACAGACCCAGTCACACCGGCTGAATCGTTTGCACTGGCCGATGACAAGCAGGACTCGGCTGACTGCGCCATATACCACATTGCCGAGATGGACTGCCCGGTGGAAGAGGCCTTGATCCGCAAAAAGCTCGCAGGCATGCCCGGTGTGCTTGCTCTGGAATTCAACCTCATGCAGCGCATCCTGAAAGTGCAATACGAGCCTGCCGCGTTATCTGGTGTCAGCAAGGCTCTTGATTCCCTGAACATGGGCGCACGCCTTGTAAAGACAGGAACTGAAAAAGACGGAGTCCTGCCGGCGGCGCAGGTTCCCTGGCAAAAGTTGCTTGCTGCCGGTTTCTTTGCACTTCTTTCCGAGGCCTTTGAACTGCTGCACACCTGGCAGTTGCACCCCTTTGGCCTGGATCTCGAGAGCTGGCAGATAAACGGTTTTGCTCCGGTGGTTTTTGCGCCCCTTGTCTTTGCACTGGTGGCGATTTGGCTAGGTGGTTTGAGCACCTACAAAAAGGGCTGGCTCGCCATCCGTAATCGCAATCTGAACATCAATGCGCTCATGTCTGTGGCAGTGACCGGTGCGGTATTCATTCGGCAATATCCCGAGGCAGCCATGGTCATGGTGCTGTTCAACCTGTCGGAAGCCGTTGAAGCCAAGGCCATGGACAGAGCACGCAAGGCCATCAAGAGTCTGCTGGCTTGGGCACCGGAACAGGCAACTGTGTTGCAGCCCGATGGCGCCTGGATGGAAGTGGATATCCGCCAGGTGCCCGTGGGCAGTCGGGTACGGGTGCGGCCCGGCGAAAAAGTGGCGCTTGATGGCGTGATTGTGCAGGGTCAATCTGCGCTCAACCAGGCTGCCATTACCGGTGAAAGCATGCCCGTGGAAAAGGGTGTAGGCGATGCGGTCTATGCCGGTACCCTTAATGAATCTGGTTCCTTTGAATTTGCAGTGAGTGCCCTGGCGGCCGAGTCTACCTTGGCTCGCATCATCCATGCCGTGGAGGAGGCCCAGGCGAGCCGGGCGCCCATGCAGCGCTTTATTGACCGCTTTGCCAGCTACTACACTCCGTTGGTTTTTTTGGTCTCCCTGCTGAGCGCGCTCCTTCCGCCGCTTGTTTTCGGCGTTTTGTGGAGCGAGTCCATCTACACTGCCCTGGTCATCCTGGTGATCGGTTGCCCCTGCGCCCTGGTTATTTCTACACCGGTAACCATTGTCAGTGGTATGGCCGCGGCCACGCGCCATGGCATCCTGATCAAGGGTGGTCTGTTCCTTGAACAGGGGCGGCGTCTAACACGGCTGGCACTGGATAAGACTGGCACCCTCACCCACGGTAGACCGCAGCAGACCGATTTGGTGCTCTGTGCAAGCGGATCTGCTCCACACAGAGTAACAGCCCTTGCCGGCAGTATTGCGGCCCGTTCCGACCATCCGGTTTCCAAGGCCATTGCCGCTGCTGCCCAGGAAAAAGGGGTGCAGCTGCATGAGGTTGCAGAATTTACTGCTATTCCTGGCCGGGGGGTGAGCGGGATAATTGATGATGAAAAGTGGTTTCTTGGCAACTACCGCATAGTGGAAGAGTTGAACAAGGGTTCGCATGTTTTTAAGCAGCAGGCTGTGGCCCTTGAGAAAATGGGCAAGACCGTGGTTGCCCTGGTGGGGGAACAGGGCGTACAGGCGCTGTTTGCCGTGGCCGATACCCTGAAAAAGAGCAGCATCAAGGCCATTGAAGAGCTGAAGAGGCTTGGCGTGCACACCATGATGCTCACTGGCGACAACGAACATGCAGCCCAGGCCATTGCCAAACAGGTGGGCGTAGATGGCTTACAGGCCAATCTCCTGCCAGCAGACAAGCTTGAGATAATCGAGCAACTGGGAAAAGAGGGTGTGGTCGGTATGGTGGGCGACGGCATCAACGATGCTCCGGCCCTGGCGCGGGCAGACATTGGTTTTGCCATGGCCGGTGGCGGCACGGATACGGCCATCGAGACCGCGGATGTGGCCCTGATGGATGACGATCTGCTTAAAATTCCGCGTTTTATTCGGTTGTCCCGTTCCACCCATACTATCCTGGTGCAGAACATCAGCTTTGCCCTGGGAATAAAGGCGCTTTTCTTTGCTCTTGCCTTCAGCGGTCACGCCACCATGTGGATGGCTGTGCTTGCAGATGTGGGTGCTGCCCTGTTGGTGATCGCCAATGGTCTACGGGTACTGCACAAATAGCAGGTAGAAGTGGGATAGATGTTGGTCGCCTTGGAAGCAAACCAGTGCCGAGCCCGCTACCGAGGTCCCGGCACTGATTTGGAGGGTAGGGGGTGCAAAAGCTGCATACGCAGCGAGTTTTTGTCGTGGCCTCAAAAGCGCGGGTGCAGCCAAGTTTCACGGAGTTTGTTGCAGCTCCTGCAGTTTTTCAATGGTCTTGTTGCTTGCCTCAAAAAGTGCCTTGGCCTGTGCAAGGCTTGGCTCATGATCGGTGCGAATACCCTGGGCAAGCAGCTGGAAGGCGTCTCTGCGCAGGGTCACGGATTCAAGGATCAAAACCTGGTGGGCGTGGAACTGCGAGTCTTCAGCAAGCGGCGGGCTTGCCACCAAGCGGTCATGAATGGCCTGCCAGGGCTTGACCAGCTCCTGCTCCAGCTGTGCAGAAAGTTCGGCACGCGAATACCTCTCTGACCTTGCTGCCAGCCGCCACTCTTCGGCTCGTTGCACCAGTCTTTTTTCTTCTTCGCCAAACCACTTGATGTCGCTCAGGAACTGTTGTTGCAGGCGGTACTCCTCGCCAGTGTTTTGTACAGGCAAGGTGAAAAGAACCAGGACAAGCGGTGCCACAACCAGGGCAAGTGCCAGACGACGCAGGCCCGCTTCCTGGCGGAGCCGGGCATCCAGCGGTCGAGCCAGCAGCCAGCCCATGGCCAGGCCTCCAACCAGACCACCGAGATGCGCGGCATTGTCGATGCCCTCCTGCCTCATACCGTAGCTTAGCGAATAGACGATAAAAATAATGGCACTTAAGCCCTGTTCCTTCATGATGTTTGTCGGCACCTGGTTGCGCCGGTTGAACATGAAGGCAAGCAGGCCGCCGTACACGCCGAAGATTGCCCCTGAGGCCCCAACACTGTTGATCATCGGGTTCCAGAGCAGGCTGGCAATGCTGCCCATCAATCCTGCAACCATGTAGAGCAAAAGAAAATGCAAGCTGCCATAGAGCCGCTCCACGATCCGACCACAGTACAGGAGCACCCACATGTTCAATCCCAGGTGAATAATACCAGCGTGCAGAAACATGGCGGTAAACAGGCGCCACCACTGGCCGTTTGTGGTCAATGGCCCGAAATTGGAGCCCCAAGCAATGAGCCTTCTGCCATCGGGCTGCATCATGTCGATGCCAGAGACTGCCATGGCGACAAAGATAAGCACATTGAGCGCAACGATAGCCGGGGTGACAATGGCGTGCGGGCTGACCTGTGCCAGACGTTCGCTGAACCTGCCGAGATGGTGCTGCTCCTGGCCTGTCATCTCTACTCTGTGCACTGCAGCAGGTTGGGCCAGTCCAGCTGCTGGAAACTGTGGTGCAGGAGGTGGTCGTCTTCAACCAGGTGCACGTTGAGCCGGGAAAAGCTCTGTCGGGCCCGCGGCAACACCATCTCTGGCGGGCAGACCGTGTCCTGTTTGCCGATAAGCAAGGTTACGGGCATGTTCAGCGCTGTGGTCGGTACCTGGTAACCGTGGAAGTTCAATGCCGGTGCAAGCAAGACAAGCGCAGCGCACTGGGCCGGATATTGTGCAGCATGGCAGGCAGCCATAAGACCTCCAAAGCTGGAGCCAACCAAGATCAGACGGTGTATGCTCTGAGTCTCGCTTTTCAGTTGCGCCAGTCTGTCTGCCAGCTCGCCCCGGTAATTGTGGATGCGCATTTGTGGAAAACGCGCATTAAACCAGCGCGCCTTATAGCCTTGGTTTGAGGAATCAAGTCCGTGCAAGAAAAAAACTGTGGCTGACGATTGATCGCTGTTCATGGATTCTGTGCTCCTTGTCATGGCTGGGTTAACAGCGTGTGCGCCCGCATCAGCTGTTCACTTAGCTGTTCCTTGCCCAGGCCTGCCTGGGCCGCTGCCTTTTCCAGATCAAGGCTCGCTGCCTGGGCCGTATTGTTGCCTGGCACCCAGCGGATATCCTGACCCAGTCGGGCATAGCGGTTTTTGGCATAGAGATGCATATCCCAACCAGTGGCCAGATGATGGAGCCAAAAAATATAGGGCAGGTTCATGTAGCCGGGCGTCTGGCTGTAGGCTGGGAAGCGCTGCCAATGCTCGTCGGGCAGTTGCTGACCGGTGCTGGCAAACATGGTCTTTTGCCAGCGCTGGAAGATGCTGCTTACCAATTCCGGTTGAGTGATATGGGCCAGGGCCTCCACATGGGCATGGAAATCTTCTGGCTTGGCCGCACCCACACTGATGGTATGGATTTCTGGCTGGTGCAGGCAGAATAGGTCGTTGAACTGCATGGGCGCAAGCGGTGCGCTCAGCTGCTCCAAAAGGGCAGGGGGCTGGTAAAGCATGCCGCCCTTGTCGTTTGGGCTGATGATGAACACCCCCATGTCCCGCTGTCGGGCCGCCTTGAGCACTACGGTATTTTGTTGGAAGATGGTGTACCAGTGCAGGTTGATATAGTCAAAGCCACCATCCTCTTCGTGCTGTACTGCAGCCAGGAGAATATCACTGCTGCCGTGGCCAGACAGGCCAATCCATCTGGCCTTGCCCTGGCGCTGCAACTTTCTGGCTGCAGCCAGGCAGCCACCCGGCCGGCAGCTTTGCCAGAGTTCACGGTGGCTGTTGATGCCGTGGCAGGCGAGTAAATCCACAAAGTCCACCCCCAAACGTGCAAGCGAATCGAGCGCATTGGCCGTGAAGGTGTCTGGGTCGTCTTCCGGAGCGATCTTGGTTTGCAAAAAGAAGTTGTCCCGCTGCAGTTTGGGTAAAATCTTACCGAGCTGCCGCTCGGAAGATCCGTAACCCCGTGCGGTTTCAATGTGGTTGATTCCGAGGTGCAGGGCCTCCTGCAGCACGGCTTCCAGGTTGTGTTGCTGGTTTTTGTCAAAATGATCTGCCGATATATCCTCCCAGGACTGCATGGAGCGCATGCAGCCTGCCGAGAGAACCGACAGGGGCAGTTCGGTTCTGCCAAATCTGCGGTAGAGCATGGCCATGGGCTGTCGGGTGAAGGGGTTGGAAGATTGACGAATGCTTTTTTTCTTTTAATGTACTACAGAAATGGCTGCAAGTGCAGGCTGCCTGGACGATTTGGACAAAATGAATGATTTGAACGGAACGGGTTGTTTGCCTGCAGTCAATGGCCGCTTGGGTTTGAATACCAGTCAGGAGGAACTGCGGCAGTCCTTACTGTTCTTACTGTGCCATGAACAAGGTGTCAGGCAGCGCTTTCTATAAAGAAGGTAGGTTATGGATAAAGAAAAGCAGTGTCAGCCGGAAATACAGTATCCCTGCCCCTGGCAGTACCGGCTCATCGGTGAAAATGAAACAGCCATGCGGGCGGCGTTGGCCGCCAGTTTGGATCTTGAGCGCTGTATCCTCAGTGTAGGTAACCGCAGTTCGGGCGGCCGCTACCTGAGTTTGCAGGTGGAGTTGATTGTGGCCAGTGAAGAGGAGCGTCTGGGGTTATATAGTAAATTGGCCGCGCATCCTGATATCAAGATGGTGCTCTGATGCCTGTGGCACAAACAGGACAGGTACAAGACAACCGAATGTTGCCGCTGATGCGTGAGGCCGTGCTCATGGTGCGCATGGTTCTACACCGTCGACTGCTCAGTGGGTTGGCAGGGAGGCGGCCCGGCCTGTCTGCACCGGATGCAGCCCAACTCTGCGGTGCAGTGATCAACAATTTATTCGGTACCCGGCCCGAGGATGCCGGCATTGCCCGCTATGCCCGTGCGCATCAGGAGTTGGTGGAGGAAGAGTTGCGCAGTCTTGCCCGCCATGTGGGCGAGCTTAAGCCCATACTCACCGATGCCCTGCGCATGCAGGTTATCTGTGATGAACAGGAGGGGATCAATTCCACGGGCTCGCTCCTTATGGCCAAGGCGCTGGGACTCTTGGATACAGAACAGCCCTTGCCGTTGCCTTCCACCTTCATGCAGGCGGTGCGCAAACTGGCTGTGGCCGAAGGGCTGGTCCAGGTTATGCCTCCTTTACAGGCGGCCGCAGATTGACCAGGGTTGCTCCCCATTCACCCCCATCCGGACCGGCAAGGCGAAAACCTGCCACAATCTCCATGCGCTGCAGATGCGCGTGCACTGTTCTGCGCAACACGCCCTTTCCCTTGCCATGGATGATGCGTACCTGCAGGATGCCGCGCTCCTGGCACAGTGACAGGTAGTCGAGCAGCAGATTTGGTATGTCTTTTGGTCTGAACTGGTGCAGATCCAGCACACCATCAATGGGCAGTTCAACTGTTTCTGGAAAAAAATCATCGTCCATCATGTTCACCAAGTATCTCGAGTGCCAGGGCAGCGGTGCGTTTGGCTGCGCCCGTTTCTCCCAAAAGCAGGCGTAGCTCGCTAAAGCCTTCTTGCATGGCGTTGCGGGCAGGACCTTCCACAAGCAACTGCTCGAGTTTGAGCAGGAGTTGCTGCGGAGTCACGTTGTGCTGCAGGAGTTCAGGCACGATTTCACGGCTGGCTATCAGGTTGGGCAGGGAGAAAAAGGGCAGACTGCGGATGATCAGCTTGCCCAGCCAGTAGGTATGGGCTGCCACTCGATAGGCAACTACGCTGGGTACCCGTAACAGGGCCAGTTCCAGGGTGACCGTACCCGAGGCAGCCAGGCAGGCATCGCAGGCAGCCATCATGCTGTAGCGGTCTTCACTGATTACCCGACAATCAATGCGTCCCTGGTATGCCGTCAGGCCGTTTTCCTCCAGCAGTGAGCGGCTGATGGTCGAAGCCTGGGGAATGAGAAAGGTGCGCTGCCGCTGCGGATTTTGGGCGCACAGGGTGGCAGCTGTTGCCAAAAAGATGGGCAGAAGTGTCTGTATTTCTTTTTTTCTGCTCCCGGGCAAGAGACCGATCAACTGGTTATCGGCTGCGAGCTGATGTTTTTGCATAAACTGGCTGCGGCTCAGGGTAGGGTGCACTCTGTCCAGCAGGGGGTGGCCGACAAAAACAGCACGGTAGCCGTGGTCGCGGTAGAGTTGTTCTTCAAAGGGCAGGATGACGGCCACGCAGTCAGCCAGCCGGCCAATGGTGTGCACCCTTTTTTTGCGCCAGGCCCAGATCTGCGGGCTGATGTAATACAGGATGGGAATGCCCAGTTTTTTGGCCTGGCTAGCCAAAAGCAGGTTAAAATCCGGATAGTCTATCAGGATGAGCAGTTTTGGCGCTTGTGCACGCATACGCCGAAGCAGTGCCCTGCGTGCCTGGAGAATATCGCCCAAATGGCTCAAGACTTCCACTACACCCACCACCGCGAGTTTGGCTGCATCATAGAGCAGTTCCACTCCGGCTGCCTGGAGTTCCCTGCCGCCCATGCCACAAAAATGCAGTTCCGGTCGCAACTGGCGCATAGCCTGGACCAGGGCTGCACCGTGCATGTCGCCCGAGGCCTCGCCAGCCACGATCATCACTGTACCGGTTGTTTGTGGCACAGATGGCGGATCCATGTCAGTTGGGTTTGCTTTCGCAGTACAGACCAAGGCGCTGGCGCAAGACTGTGCCGCCTGCCTCTGCTGCGCACAGGGTGTGTATGAGTTGTTGGGTATTTTTTTTGACTGCAGCAATTATGGCCAGGGCTACGGCCAGTGAGTCCCGTCCCTGGGCACCGGTGACCACTGGCGCGCGGCGGGTGCGCACACAGCTGATGAATTCGAGCAGTTCCTGTTCCAGGGCATCGGTCAACTCCACCTCCAATTCACTGATTGTTGGTGTTACGGTGTCTGCACAATCATTAGCAGGCAGTTGCATGGAACTGCATTTTTTACCGTGGAAGTCGATGATCAGGCACTCGCCGGGCTGAAAGAGGCGCATGCGCCGCTCCACCACCTGGGAAATACGGCTGGCAGTGATGTTGGCGGTACAGCCGTTGGCAAAGATGAGGTGCGCGTTGGCGATGTCGGTGTGGGGGGTCAGTACTGGTGCGCCTGCGGCACTGATACTGGTGATGGGTGACTTGATCAGGGAAAGAATAATGTCCAGGTCGTGGATCATGAGATCAATGATTACATCCACATCTGTGGCGCGCCGGGTAAAACCACCCACCCGTTTGGCCTCAATGAACAGGGGCAGGGTCAGGCGCTTTTGGGCGGCCCGCATGGCAGGGTTGAACCGCTCCACCAGGCCAACCTGCAGAATTCGGCCTCGTTCTTCTGCCAGGGCAACCAAGGCATCGGCCTGCTTCAGGGTAGAGGTGATGGGCTTTTCCATCATCACGTCCACGCCCTGCTCCAGGCAGTAGATGCCCACTTCAAAATGGCTGGTGGTGGGGGTGACAATGGAGACGGCGTCCACTGCGTCCACCAGTCGACGAAAATCGGTATAAGGGGTGGTGTCGGTTTCCCTGGCAACTGTCTGCACGCGCTGTTCGTCGATGTCGGCAACTCCAACCAGGTGCACATGCTCCATGGCCGCATATTTCTGGGCGTGATAACGACCCAGATGGCCCACCCCAATAACTCCGACGCGTATAACCTTTGTCATGATTCAAATACCCAGGTAGGCACGCTGAATGTCTGTGTTGGCAAGGAGCAGTTCTGCTTTGTCCTGCATGGTGATTCGTCCATTTTCCAGCACATAACCACGGTCGGCCACCTGCAGGGCCAGATTGGCATTTTGCTCGACCAAAAAGATGGTCGTGTGCTGTTCCTTGTTTATTTTTTTAATGATTTCAAAAATTTGTCTGGTTACCAGTGGTGCGAGTCCCATGGACGGTTCATCCAGCAAAAGCAGTTGTGGCCGGGCCATGAGCGCGCGGGAGATGGCCAGCATCTGCTGTTCTCCTCCGGAGAGGTTGCCGCCGGGCTGGTTGCGGCGCTGTTTCAAAATGGGAAACAGTTCGTAGATATAGGCGCGGTCTTCTTCGATACCTTTCTTGTCGCGCCGCAAGAAAGCGCCCATGTCCAGGTTTTCGGCAACGCTCAGTGCCGGGAAGATGTGCCGTCCCTCCGGTACCTGGGAAATACCCAACTGCACAATGGTGTTGGGTGCCATTCCCAAAATGTCCTGGCCCTTAAACAAAATTTTTCCCCGGCGTGGCACGATGATACCGGAGATGGACATCAACGTGGTGCTTTTGCCCGCGCCATTGGCGCCAATGAGGGTGATGATTTCACCGGTCTTGATTTCAAGGGAAATGTCGTACAGGGCCTGGATATTACCATAGTAGGTGTCCACATGGCGTAATTCAAGCATAGTCGACCTCCTCGCCCAGGTAGGCCTTGATCACCACCGGATTGATCCGCACCTCCTCGGGCACACCTTCGGCAATCTTGCGGCCATAGTCGACCACAAAGATGTAGTCTGACAGGCTCATCACCAGTTTCATGTCGTGCTCAATGAGCAGGATGGATAGACCTTCGGCGCGGATGCTGCGGATAAGACTGATGAGTTCTTGTGTCTCCTGGGGGTTCATGCCTGCTGCCGGCTCATCCAACAGCAGCAGCAGCGGCTCCGTGGCCAGGGCCCTGGCAATTTCCAGACGACGTTGTGCACCATAGGGCAGGTTTTTGGCGACCTCGTCAGCCATATGGGCAAGCCCCACCTTTTTGAGCAGAGCCATGCCAATATCCACGTTTTCTCTCTCTTCGCGGCGGGTGCGGGGGTCGCGCAGAATGGCTCCCAGAATTTTTGCCTTGGTGCGGCAGTGGCGGCCGATCAGCACGTTTTCCAGCACAGTCATACCAGGAAAAAGACGGATATTCTGAAAGGTACGAGCCAGGCCTGCCTCGGTCACCCGATTGGGTTTGAGCCCGTTGAGCCTGCGGCTGGGCTGGCCGGGCGGCGCCAGTAACAGCTCGCCTGCCGTGGGGGTATAGATACCAGTTAAGCAGTTGAAAAAGGTAGTCTTGCCTGCACCGTTGGGACCAATGAGGGCAGCGATTTCTCCTGCACGGATACGCAAGTCCAGCTTGTCCAGGGCGCGGATGCCACCGAAATCCATACACAGGCCGCGCACACTAAGAATCGGCTCCATGTTCATGGGGCACCATCCTTGCTGCTGCGGTAGCTCTGGCGAATGTTGGCAACAATACCCTGGGGCCGGAAAATCATCATGGACACAAGGATAGCACCAAAGGCCAGCATGCGGTAGTCGGAAAAGGCGCGCAGGTATTCGGGCAGGAGGATGAGGACCAGTGCACCGATGATCACTCCGAGAATGGAGCCCATGCCACCCAGTACGACGATGCACAGGATCATGGCAGATTCGAGAAAGGTAAAGCTATCTGGGTTGATGTAGGCGTTTTTTGCAGCAAAGAACACCCCGGCAAGCCCGGCCCAGGTGGCGCCCAGGGCAAAGGCCGTGAGTTTGATGGTGGTTTTGTCAATACCCATGGCCTGGCAGGCTATTTCATCTTCGCGCAAAGCAAACAGGGCCCGGCCAATGCGGGAGTTCTGCAAACGGTTGATGACAAAAATGGTGAGCAGCACCATGGCTATGGTCAGGTAGTACTGGTAGTTGAGCGTGGCCTCCATACTCAATTGGATGTTAAAAAGACCTGGCCGGCTGATATTGGAAATACCGCCGGGTCCCTGGGAGAATTCGCTCCAGTTTTTCAGTACCAGCAAAATGATTTCGCCAAAACCCAAGGTAACTATGGCCAGGTAGTCACCGCGCAGGCGCAGCACTGGAAAGCCCAGGAGAATGCCAAACAGGGCGGCCATGATACCACCCAGGGGCAGGGCCACCCAGAAACCCACGCCATAGTGCATGTTGAGCAGGGCATAGGTGTAGGCGCCCACTGCATAGAAGGCCACGTAGCCCAAATTGAGCAGGCCAGCCACTCCGACCACGATGTTCAGGCCCAGGCCAAGCACCACATACATCAGCGCAGTGGTCATGATGTTGACCTGATAAGTGGAAAAGAGCAGGGGAAAGACGAGAAAAAAAAGGGCACCCAGGGCACATACCGGGCGGGCGATGGCAGGTGTATTGAAAAAGCGTTCATTCCAGCTGACCCGGCTTGTTCCCTCCTCCTGCTGTTGCTGACTCCGTTTACGGTCGCGGTATTGGCGGTACAGGGCAGTCAAAAGCGATGCAGTAAAGGCGGTCGCACCCACGTAGAGCAGGTTGTGCCAACGCCAGACAATCAGGTTTTCAGTCGTGTTCACCTTGATCACCATGATGGGAAAGGTGAGAAACATGAACCAGAGGGCAGTGACCAGGGCGTTGCGGAAATTTTTTATGGTGATGACGTTCATGAACTGCGGGAACTCCGGAACGTTCAGACTTTTTCGATGCTTGCCTTGCCGAGCAGCCCGGCAGGCCGGAAAATGAGGATCAGGACCAACAACGAGAAGGCAAAGACATCCTCATAGGCACTGGATACATAGCCAGTGGCAAAGGATTCTGTCAGGCCAAGGACAAAACTGCCCAAAACCGCACCGGGAATGGAGCCAATGCCACCGAGTACCGCAGCGGTAAAGGCCTTGATGCCGGCAATAAAGCCAATGTAGAAATTGATCTGGCCGATATGCGAGGCAATGAGCACTCCGCCAATGGCCGCCAAGGACGAGCCGATGACAAAGGTTATGGAGATAACTGTGTCCACATTGACACCCACCAAAAAGGCCATGGTTCGGTCTTGGGAGGTGGCACGCATGGCCTTGCCTGTGCGGGTGAACTTGATCAACAGAGTAAGCAGGACCATGACCACTGTAGTGACCAGCAAAATAGTCAGATCCGTGGTGCCCACCATGGAGGCGATGGGCTCCAGAAAGGCTGGCTCGGGAATCAGGGTGGGAAAGGGCAGGAAGTTGGGCGTTTGCGCCAGCATGACATAGTTCTGCAGAAATATGGACATGCCGATGGCTGAGATCAGGGGAGACAGCCGAGGCGCACCACGCAGGGGACGGTACGCTACCCGCTCCACGGTAAAACCGTAAGCCGCAGACCAGACAATCGCTGCGATGGCTGCCAGAATCAGTACCGCCGGCAGGGGTAGACCATACATGTTAAGCACCGTGGCAATGATCAGCGCGGTGAAAGCGCCAATCATGTAAATTTCGCCATGGGCAAAGTTGATCAGCCCGATAATGCCGTAGACCATGGTATAACCCAGGGCGATGAGCGCGTAGATGGAGCCGCGGGTTAGGCCGCTAAAAACCAGTTCCAGAAAATATTCCATACAGCAATAGAGTGGAAGGTAAAGCCAGTGGAAGCACCGTGATTGGACAACAGATCCAGGCAGCGGCCGGCATCGGAACAAGGGGCCGGGCTTCCTGTACGCATTAACGCACCAGAGAGCCCAGCCAGAAAAGAACAGGCAGGTCTGTTAAAATAGCTACTCTGCGGTTACGTACTGACCGTCTTTCACCACGAACATGTTGAAACCAATACCCACCGGGTCGCCGTGTTCATCAAAGCTGATTTCACCAAAAGGTGTATCGACTTTTTCCGAACGCAGGGCTGTGGCGACATCATCGGCGGTGAAGGATTTGGCCTTGTCCAGGGCATTGATGATGGCCAGGGTGGCAGCTATGCCATTATCAAAAAAGGAGCCGGGATCGGCACCTTCTGCCTTTTTGAATTTTTCGCGGTACTCGATGGTGAGGGGGTTTTTAGTGGTGTCGGTGGGGCCGGTGGCGTACACGCCTTCGGCATCTTTGCCCGCCACCTTGATGAAGGCCTCGTCTTTGGCACCGTCATCAGATACAAAAATGGCGTCCAGCCGCTTCTTGCGCATTTGGCTCACCAGTTTCGACGCCTCGGGATGGTAACCACCAAAAATGACCACTTCTGCGCCGGAGCGTTTGATTTTTTGAATGACTGCAGAAAAATCTACCTGGCCCACGGTAATACCTTCAAAAAGTACCACCTCGGCCTTTCCAGATTCGCCGATAAACTTCCTGGCATAGGTGGCCAGACCCAGGCCGTAGTCGCCCTTGTCATGCAAGATGGCAATTTTTTTGGGAGCAAGCTTTTCCAACACAAAATCTGTCATGGTGCGGGCCTGCCGATCATCAGAGGCAATGGTCCGGAAAAAATACTTGTATTCACCGGACTGCGTGAGTTCTGGGGTAGTGGCTGACGGAGAAATAGCCACAATTCCAGCATCTCGATAAATGGGCAATGCAGCCTTAGTGGGGCCGGAACAGGTATGACCAATCACTGCCTTTACATTGTCGGAAACCAGCTTGGTGGCCACATTGGCCGCAGCCTCGGGCTTGCACTGTTCATCCACCAACACCAGTTCAACAAGTTCTCCTTTGATGCCACCCTTGGCATTGACGTCTTTGACTACCAACTCAGCACCCTTCAAGGTGGGCAGGCCATAGGAGGCCAAGTCGCCGCTGTGGGCACCGGCAACGCCGATTTTTATGGGAGCGGCTGCAAAGGATGGGCTTACGCTTGCAACTAATAGTGCGGCGCTCGCAAGAACAGGAAATATTTTTCCAGATTTTGCCATGAACAAACCTCCTGTGTTGGTTGCCAAGGTGATGGGATATCATGCAGTTTGGAACTATTCTTCATACTCTATAGAAATTTTTTTGCACTAAAAATGACCGTGCACCAAGGTGATGGAATATTTTTAGTAGTTGCGTGCAGGAGTATCACAGGATGGAAAAAGGGCAGAGGCTGAACAAAAGTGGCGAAGTCGCCGGTTGTGCCCGGGTTCAGGTAACACTGGGCAGTCTGAGCAGACGGTAGGTGGTGTGCAGAATGGGGAACGGGTAGCTTATCCCTTTGTCCGCCATTTGTCTCACCCCCGAGAGGTGTTGTGGTGGATACACTGCCTGTTGGCGGAAGGGTTTGTTATCTTTGGCAGGATCAGGGGGGGGCGCCGCGTTTTTATTGTTGATGACCTCACGATCATCAATGATCCTGACCGGTAGCAGACATTTATGATGTTAACCTGAACGGCAAGGATGTCAGGATGCTGCTGTGCCACGATAGTGTTCTGCAAAGGGCTCTGGCTTGGAAAAATCTGGCCAGTAAAAATCGGCACTTTCCAATTTTTGCACAAAACCTTCGCTAAAACCAAGTTCTTCCATTTCCCTGACCACAGCCGCATATTCATGGGGGCTGAGCCGCCGTCCCAAATCCGGATGGGTTGCCACCGCAGCAATGGGCCGATATTGCGCCATGAGCGAGAGGGTCAGTTTGGGTGAGAGCTCGTGGGCAAGAAAACGGAGTACAGTCAGGCTGTTGGCGATTTGTCCGGGCAACACCAGGTGGCGCACGATCATGCCCCGCAGTGCCAGGCCATGCTCATCGAGATGGAGCACTGCTCCCATCTGCCGGTACATTTCCTTGAGGGCAGCTGCCGCTACCTGTGGATAGTCCTGTGCACCGGACCAGGTTTGAGCCAAAGCCGCATCCATGTACTTGCAGTCCGGCAGGTACACATCCACCAGACCTTCCAATTGGCGCAGGGTGCTCACCTGTTCGTAGGCGTTCGTGTTGTAGACGATCAACGGCTGCCATCCCTGTTGCCACAAGGCCTCCACTATGGCCACCATCTGCGGAACCATATGTGAGGGCGATACAAAACCCACCTGCTTGATGCCGCGTTCAAGCAGGCCAATGATGTGGGTAACCGCATGTTGCAGAGTCCATCGTTCACCTGTTGTGCTGTTATTGTTGTGGGATATTTGATGGTTCTGGCAGTAGAGGCACTGCAGGTTGCAGTGGGAAAAAAAGACATTGCATATACCGTTTTGGCCGTTGAGCACCGGCTCCTCGCCCAGGTGCGGGGTGATGGAGGCAATATGCATCTCTGCATCGTTGCGACAATAACCCAGTTGCCCCTGCACCCTGTTGACACCACAGTTGCGCGGACAGAGCCGGCATTTTTGCATGGCTGTGGCAAATCGTTGTGCAAAGCTTGTATTCATGTGGGTACGAAGCGATTGTTGTGCATAAACAAAGACGCAGGTTCGCGCCTATCTGGTGGACAATGGGGCCAAGCTTTCATATAGTATCAGGAGATCTGTTAAAGCAGCAAAAAACTTCATATTTCTGCAAGAACAACGGAGGCAGACATGTCATTATATTCCTTTCAGGCCAGAGAACTTTTCGATGCCATCGTGCAACAAGAAAACTTTTTCTTGCTCGATGTGCGTAACGACAAGGATTTTGCCCGCTTTCCCGTTGAGGGCCCCCATCCTTTTGCCATGCTCAATGTATCTTATTACGATTTTATGGAGCTGGAAGAGGAATCAGTGGCCAAAGTACCAAAGGACAAACCCATTCGCATTGTTTGTGCCCAGGAAGGGTCTGCAAAGTATGTTGGCGAAATTTTGATGAAACATGGCTTCTCTAATGTTGGTTACCTGGAGGGTGGTATTAAAAGTTGGGGTAACCTGCTGGTGCCCATGCTCCTGGAGAAGAGCAGCGATTTTTCCCTCTACCAGTTCATTCGACCGGCCAAGGCATCCTGTAGTTACGGGCTTATCCATGGCAGGGAGATGATGGTTTTTGATCCTACCAGGAATATTGATTTTTATCTGGATTTTGCCGCCCAGCAGAATTGCATGATCATCAAGACCATTGAGACCCATCTACAGGCCGATTATATCGCCGGCAGTAAGGATCTTGCCCGCAAAACCGGCGCAGTTTTTCTCGCCAATGATCAAGATTTCAAGGACTCAAAAAACGAGTACCAGCCCCTGCAGGAT
>JABMJC010000139.1 GCA_013201405.1 Desulfobulbaceae bacterium | reverse complement strand
GCAGGCGTGGTCAGCACCTCCACCGGCACGCGTCCCTCCTGAGCATCTGCCAGATCATAGTTGACATCCACGGTGTTAAAGTAGTTGGAATTGTACAAAGATTGCCGCAAAGCTGTCAGTGCATGGGGAGAAAGCGCATCGCCCGTCTGCACCGGCGACATTTTTCTCAGCAGATCCTGATTCAGGATGTCGGAATCAAAATACAGCGCATCCACGGTGTATCTGATACCTGTATCCAGATGGAGCATGACATCGGCACGTTTGTCCGAACGATGCACCTCCACCTTGCTGATTGTATACTGTGCCCGTGGATAGCCCAATTCTGTAGCCAAATCCAGAAGCGAACTTTTGTTCTGTTCATAGATGCTGTGATTGAACACCTCGTCCTTGGCCATACCGAACTTTTCCCTGGCCTGCACAAGGTTGCGTTCCCGTGCCCCTTCTCCCGTGTACTGCAAATCCACCGTAGTAATACGAACTGGTTCGCCAGGGTCGACCTGAATACGCACGCTCCATCCCTGAGCATTCCTGTCGCCGGAGACAGTGATGTTGGGGTTGTAGTAACCAAAGGGTTCCAGGGCCGTGGTCGCTTCTTTTTTCGCCTTGTCCAGGTAATAGGCAAACATGCCCTCATTGAGCGGCAAGTCCGGAGCAAGCTTGTTGAAAGAGAGAAAGTTGCGGATGTTGGTGCGCTGCGCCTCGCTGAGCAGGCCTTCGATATGTATTTGCACAGACTCTTTTCTTGTCTGGAGCGCCGTAGCCTCAGTCTGGGTCACGGATTCATCGTCCGCAGCCAGGGTCTGCGGCACAAACAGAGGATAGGCCAGCAGCAAGACAACACCAATAAATAGTGGCTGGAGTGGCCGACAGGCCTGCACAGCACGGTGGAACTCTTTGGGAAAAAAACAGCTAGGTAAGCAGCTCAAGGGATTGTATTTGATGTGTGAAGATGTTCAAAAATTTGTGCCCAGCAGCACTGGACCGTACACTAGTTAAAGAAGCCGGCTCAATGGCTCTATACGCGTGCCCTCTACAACAGACTGGCCAACCACCACGCTGTTGGCACCCACGTGCACACCAGCACCCAAGCGGCAACCACGTAGCACTACGCCCTGCTCGACCACGCAACCCTGTCCCAAACTGCTCGCCTCCTCAATGCATACCTGCCCATGGAGGACGCAATCTTGCCCGAGACTGCAATCGGGTGCCACCCGGGTTGTTGCCGGGGACAACATGGTGACGCCGGCCAGCATCAGGGCATTGTTGCGCCGTTGCTGCAAAAAATCCTCTGCCTGGGCCAGTTCAATTCTGGAGTTGACTCCAAGCAGGTCCTGCGCCTGCCAGTGTAGAAAGCGCTGTACCTTTTTACCCTGCCTGTGGGCAATGGCAACTATATCGGTCAAATACACTTCACCTTGGCTGTTGTCCGTCCCCACCTGCTGCAAGGCGGCAAAGAGAAAGGCAGACTGGGCCACATAGATGCCGGCATTGATTTCGCGGATCTGCCGCTGCTGAGCAGTTGCATCCTTCTCCTCAACAATGGCCTCCACCACCCCTCCAGGTCCATCCACAATGCGGCCATAACCAAAGGGATTATCAAGCATGGTGGTCATAACGGTCAGCGCAGGCTGCTGCTCGTGATGCTGTGCCAGCATGGCAGCCAGGGTTTCTGCCTGCACAAGTGGTGTATCGCCACAGAGGATGAGAATCTGCTCCATGCCGGCGCAGGCAGCCTCAGCACACAAAACTGCATGGCCAGTGCCACGCTGTTGCGCCTGTACAACCGTTTGCACCGAAAAATCTGCAAGAATACCCTCGACTGCCTCCTGCTGATGACCGACAACCACAACCATGCGTTCTGCGGCCGCATCCTGCGCAGCAGCTAATACATGGTGCAGCATTGGTCTGTAGAATATCTGATGCAAAACCTTGGCCTGGGCAGATTTCATCCTTGTGCCCTTCCCTGCTGCCAGAATGACCGCGCCGATTTGTGCAACCATACAATCACCTTGTGGAGAAAATAAAGTCCTGTGCACCTTACGGAATGAAGAAAGAGTTGACAAGCACTTCATGAACCGTTTTGCTGGGTGATTTGTGCAATGAATCCATGCCCCATATTTCCAAGGACCCATGAAACCAGAAGAACACCCCATACTTATTGTTGATGGCGCCTGCGGTACCAATCTACAGGAAATGGCCATCCCTCCGCAGGCCTGGGATGGTCGCGAAGGCTGCAATGAAATATTGAACCTGACGGCCCCAACAGTAATCACGGCCCTGCACCGCAGCTTTGTTGAGGCCGGCGCCATGGTGCTTGAAACCAACACCTTTGGCGCCGGCCGCATAGTGCTGGCCGAGTACGGCCTGCAAGACCAGGTGGCAGCCATCAACCGGGCCGCGGTTGCCAATGCCCGCCAAGCCATTGATGGCAAAGCAAACACCTATATTGCGGGCTCCATCGGGCCGGGCACCAAGTTGCCCTCCCTGGGACACATCACCGTTGATGAGCTGGCCCAGGCCTATGAAGAGCAGATAGAAGCCTTGGTACAAGCTGGGGTGGACATGCTGATCATCGAGACTTGCCAGGATCTGCTCCAAGTTAAAACCGCCCTGGTAACCTGCTTCGCCACCCTAGAGCGCTTACAGCGGCCGTTGCCAGTGCTGGCTTCCATCACCATCGAACGCACGGGCACCATGCTGGTGGGCACAGATATTGCCGCGGCTGCCGTTACCTTCGAGCCCTTCCCACTCTTTTCCTTTGGCCTCAACTGCGCCACCGGTCCAGCCGACATGGAATCGCATATCCGCTACCTCAGCCAGCACTGGCCAGGGCGTATTTCCTGCGTGCCCAACCAAGGCCTACCAGAAGTGGTTGACGGTAAAACCTGTTACTCCCTAAGTCCAGCAGAATATGCCAGGGAAATGCGCCGCTTTGTCGAGGAATATGGTGTCAGCGTTATTGGCGGCTGCTGCGGCACCACCCCAACCCACACCAAGGCATTGGTCGAGGCCCTGCACGGCGTACAACCCAAGAAACGAGAGGTGCAGGCATGAAGCCATCGGTTTCCAGTTTATATCAGGCCGTGGAGCTGCAACAGGAGATTCCGCCGCTCATCATTGGCGAACGGGCCAATGCCAATGGCTCCAAAAAATTTCGCGAACTGCTGTTGGCCAATGATTATCAGGCCTGCCTGCGCATTGCCCAGGAACAGGAGGCCAAGGGCGCCCAGGTGATCGACCTGTGCACAGCCTATGCCGGCCGTGATGAAATCCTGGATATGAGCACCCTGGTGCAACTCTGCGCCTCGTCTTTGAAGGCACCGCTGATGATCGACTCCACCACGCCCGAGTGTATCGAGCAGTGTTTGCGCCTGTATCCGGGGAGGGCCATTGTCAATTCAATCAACCTGGAAGATGGTGGCACCAACCTGCGCCGCATTTGCCGGGCAGCCAAGCAGTACGGCGCCGCGGTGGTGGCCCTCACCATTGATGAACAGGGTATGGCCATGCGGGCAGAAGACAAACTGCGCATTGCCAAGGCCATTCACCACCTGGCAACAACAGAGTGCGGCCTCAGACCACAGGATCTGCTGTTTGACTGTCTCACCTTTACGGTCGGCTCCGGCGATACCAGCCTGAACGATGCCGCGGTGCAAACCCTTGAGGCCATCCGCGGCATCAAGACCGAACTGCCTGGCTGCCTGACTGTGCTGGGCCTGAGCAATATCTCCTTTGGCCTTGCGCCTGCAGCGCGCAAGGTGCTCAACTCGGTGTTTTTACACGAGGCAGTGGCTGCTGGTCTGGATGCCGCCATTGTGGACGCAGCCAGAATTATGCCCCTGGCCAGCATTGGCGAGGAAGACCGGCGCATCTGCCTGGATCTGCTCTACGATCGGACAGAAGCAGAAGGTACCAGCCCGCTGATGCGCTTTATCGAACATTTTTCCGACAAGGAGCAAGAAAGCCAGGAAGAGAGCAGCGACCAGAACAAAACAGCCCAGGAACTGCTTTTTCAAAAGGTGCTCACCGGCGACAAAGAAGGTCTGGACGATCTGCTGGCCATGGCGCGCGGCCGCATGCAACCGCTTGAAATCATCAACCAGGTGCTGGTGCCTGCCATGCGCCATGTGGGTGAACTCTTTGGTAAAGGCGAAATCCTGCTGCCCTTTGTGCTCCAGTCTGCCGAAGTGATGAAGGCGGCGGTCACCCTGCTGGAACCCTTCATGGACAAAACAGCAATCAGCAGCGGCCCCAGCATCCTGTTGGCCACGGTGCAGGGCGATGTACACGATATCGGCAAAAATTTGGTGGACATCATCCTCAGTAATAACGGTTATACTGTGCACAACCTGGGCATCAAGGTGCCGGCGGAAACCATCATCGAAAAGGCCAGGGAACTGCAAGTTAAGCTCATTGGCTTAAGCGGCCTGCTGGTGAAATCTGCCATTGTTATGCAGGAATCCATGCCCCAGTATCGGGAGGCCGGGCTACGCATGCCCATTTTGCTGGGTGGGGCAGCCCTGACCCCAAAATTTGTGGCCCAGAACTGTGTCCCCAACTATCCGGGCCCCGTGGTTTACTGTACAGATGCCTTTGCCGGGCTGAAAGCGGTGCAGGAATTTGAACAGGGCACCCTACGCTCAACTGTCTACGATAGTCAAAGCGAAATTCA
>JABMJC010000138.1 GCA_013201405.1 Desulfobulbaceae bacterium | reverse complement strand
AAAAATGCGGATGGTTCGCCCCGCATCCAGGCACTTATCAATCCGCTTCTCTTTTCGCTCACCCTGGTCGCCCCAGCTTTCAAAGAACTCTTGCCTGGGTTGAATGTGCCCTTTATCCAGGCTCTGTGCTGCTCCGCTCCATATGCTCATTGGCTGGAAAGCGTGCAAGGCCTGCCCACCATGGATGTTTCCTATGCCGCTGCCCAACCTGAATTTGACGGGGCGCTTATTACCGTGCCAGTGGCGACCAGGGAGCAGGAACAAACCGACCCACTCACCGGCGCGCTCCTGTCCAGGTATAAACCTATCCTGGAACGGGTGGACAAACTGGTGCGACTTACCCTTAACTGGGGAAAACTTGGGCAAATACCGGTGGCTGAGCGCCGGGTGGCCATTGTCTTCCACCACTATCCGCCCAGAAACGACCGTATTGGCTGTGCAGCCGGATTGGACTCCTTTGCCAGCGTGAACCAGCTCTTGTCCGCTATGCGCCAGCAGGGATATCAGATTGATGAAGAATACAACGATGCTGACACCCTGGCCCATGCCCTGCGCGACAAGATGACCTGTGACCGCCGCTGGCTCACCCCTGAGCAGATGGCCGAACGTTCGCAGGCCCAGGCTGGGGCAGAGCAGTATCAAAGCTGGCATGCAGAGCTGCCGGTACAGATTCAGGAGAAAATGCGGGCCGACTGGGGCGAAATGCCCGGCGAGCTGTTTGTACACCAGGGGCAGATGCACTTTGCCGGCCTGCACAACGGCAATGTCTTTCTCACCATTCAGCCGCCGCGTGGCTACCTGGAGCAGATCGACAAGGTGCTGCATGATATGTACCTGTCGCCGCCACATCATTATCTGGCCCAGTACCGCTATATCCGCGACGTGTTCAAGGCCCATGCCGTTATCCACGTGGGCAAGCATGGGTCTCTCGAATGGCTGCCCGGCAAGGCTTTGGGCCTGTCCGGCCAGTGCTACCCGGATCTGGCCATTATGGAACTGCCCAATATCTACCCCTATATCATCAACGATCCGGGCGAGGGCACCCAGGCCAAGCGCCGCTCCTACTGCTGCATTATCGATCACCTTACTCCGGCCTTTACCAATGCCGATTTGCATGACGATTTAGCCCGGGTGCAGGGGCTGGTGGCCGAGTATATGGCGGCCCAGGGAGAAGACCCGGGCAAGCTCGCTATTCTGCAGCCCATGCTCTGGGAAGCAGTGGTTGCGGCAGATCTGGACAAGGATTTGCAAGCGGATGAAGCTACAGCCATGGCCGACTTCCCCGCCTTTCTCGACAGGCTGCACAGCTATGTCGAAGAGATTGGTGACACCATGATCAACAATGGCCTGCACGTACTGGGCCAGGCGCCCGCAGGCGAGCGCTTGAGCGAATTTGTCGTCCAGCTCACCCGCCTGCCCAATGGCGAGGTCCCTTCTTTGCGAGAAAGTCTGGTTGCAGCCATGGGCTATAATTACGATGAGGTGCTGGAAGAACGTGGCAGCCGCCAGGCGCGTTTTGGCAACCGAAGCGGGGCCGAAGTGCTGAGGGTGGCGCATGAACAGGCCCTTCATCTGGTCCGCGGCCTGGCAGAACACAATTTTCAGTCAGAGGCCGTGGCCAGCCTGGCTGCTGCCTTCCCCCCGGGTCAGCGCCCGGTAGTGACCGAAGCCCTCCACTACATTGCCGGCCAGTTGGTGCCTAATATCCGCCTGTGCAGTGAAGAGATTGATGCAACCCTGGCTGCCCTTGCCGGTGAATTTGTGCGGCCCGGGCCATCGGGCGCGCCCAGCCGTGGTCAGGCCGATATCCTGCCCACGGGCCGCAACTTCTACTCGGTTGATCCCAATAAGATCCCCACGCCTGCTGCCTGGGAGGTGGGTGTGCGTTTGGGCGATGCACTGATCCAGCGCTACCTGGAAGAGAGCGGCCGTTATCCGGATGCCATCGGCATTCTGGTGTATGGCACGGCCACCATGCGCAGCAAGGGTGATGATATTGCCGAAATCCTCTATCTCATGGGGCTTAAACCGGTGTGGCAGAAGGGGAGCGGCAATGTCTGCGGCCTTGAGGTGATTCCCCTTGCTGAACTGGGCCGGCCCCGGCTGGATGTGGTGCCGCGTATTTCCGGATTTTTCCGCGACAGCTTTCCTAACCTGGTGGAACTGATCGACGATGCGGCCCGCATGGTGGCCACTCTGGAGGAAAAGGAAGAGATGAACTTTCTCCGCCGCAATGTGCTGCGTGACGTGGCCGCATACCGCAAAGAGGGCCTGAGCGAAGAAGAGGCGTTTCGGGAGGCCACCTTCCGCGTCTTTGGCTGCCCGCCAGGCACCTATGGTGCGGGCGTGTCTGAACTGGTGGAATCCAAGAACTGGCAAACCCAGGAAGACCTGGGCAATAACTATATCCGCTACTCCTCCCACGCCTACGGCCAGGGCAGCTATGGAAAAGAGCGCCCTGCGGCCTACCGCCACCAGCTCTCCCGCATGGATGTGACCGTTAAAAACGAAGACTCGCGTGAATACGACATGATGTCCTGCACCGATTACTATAACTACTACGGCGGCATGATCGTGGCGGTGAAAACCGTGCGTGGTCATCTGCCCTTTGCTCTCATGGGCGACAGCTCAGACCCGAAACGGGTGCGGATGCGTACCACCCAGGAAGAAGCCAAGCATGTGCTGCGCTCGCGCCTGACTAATCCCAAGTGGCTGGAGGGCATGAAGCGACACGGCTACAAGGGAGCAGGCGATATTTCCCACGTTATGGATATCGTGCTTGGCTGGGATGCCACCGCCGAAGTCATCGACGACTGGATGTACAGCCGCATTGCCCAGAGCTACGCCCTTGATCCGGCCATGCGCGAGTGGATGCACGAGGTAAATCCGCATGCGCTCCACAATATTCTTGACAAGCTGCTGGAGGCCATCAGCCGGGGGATGTGGCAGGCAGAGCCGGAAATGGAAGAACAGCTGAGGAATGCTTATCTGGAAACCGAAGGAGAGATAGAGGAGTGGAGCGAGTAAATGCTGATGCAATTACCTCCCATCTCCCTGTTGTGCAGTCTTTTATCGACTCAAAAGAGCATTCGTTGCACTATTTTTTGTGCCTTGATCCTGTGCCTGACACAGCCGTCTTTTTTACAGGCAGGCACAACAGCCGCGACGGACAAGGATGCGACCACGGAGGTGGCGGGCGGAGCGAGCATCATCTTCACCCGCGCTGACATTGCCCGCATGAAGGCCAATCGCATGGCCGACATCCTCAACCAGGCCCCGGGCGTTAACGCGGGTGATTCTTCAGTAAGTATTCATGGTTCGTACAGGGTCAAAGTGCTGGTGGATGGCCGACCGATCAACGATCCGACTTCGAGCCATGGCGCGATCAACTGGAGTGTGGTCAACCTGGATGCCATTGAACGCATTGAAATCCTGCCGGGCAAGGGTGGGGTGCGCTATGGCCAGGATGCCAGCGGCGGCGTTATCCTGGTGGAAACCAGTCATAGTAAGGCCTTCAGTGGCATGATCAAAACCTATGGCGGCAGCCAAGACACAGCCTTTGCCGAACTGCGCGCCCAGGCCCAGGCCGGTTTGTGGAGCGCAGACCTCAGCAGCCAGGGCAAAACAACCAATGGTTATGTAACCAATAATGATTCAGATAAACTGCGCGCCGGCTTTGGCCTGGCCTATGGTCCAGATGAGCGTCATCAAATTACCCTGAACGCAGATTTTCTGCATGAAGACAAGGGGCTGACCGGCCAGCCAGAGTACCCAACTCCCCATTCACGTAAAAAGAGTACAACTTCTCTTTTTGCAGCCCGACTCGTCTATGATGAGGCTGCTCTGTCCACCTTTTTCAATTCAGGCAAGGAAGATCATCGCGATGCATCCAGACAGCTGGCGCAGGATTTGCAGGTTGATGAATTCGGCCAAGATGCCACCTACAGCCTGGCTACTGGTACTTGGGGCGAACTGGCCCTGGGCGCGAGCTACCGGTTGAATCAAGGTGATGGCTCTGATTTTGCCAAGCAGCGCGAGGAAAGTGGCGCGTTTTTTGCCACCCAGGTACTCCAGCGCAATGCTTCGCCCTGGAGCCTGACTGTGGGGGCACGTGCCAATGCCTACAGTGCTTTTGACTCTGGCTTCAACCCGGAAGTGAAGCTCGAATACCGCAAGACCTCCTGGTCGTTGAGCGCAGGCTATAACCGGGCAGACAACACGCCTTCGCTCAGACAGCGCTACGCCCGCACCAGTTCAACCTTACCCAATCCAGAGTTGGGCAAGGAGACTGCCGACAACTGGCTCGCTGCCCTGACGCTGACACCAGACAAAACCCTTTCTGTACGTTTTTCTCTCTTTGATAACCAGATCAAAGACCGAATCACCTATCTGATCGATGCTGACGGTATGGGGCGTTATGTCAATTACGGTGAGGTCAGCTATCGCGGAGGAGATATTGCCTGTACCTGGCAGGCTGCAGAGAAATTGACCATTAAAGGCAGTTATGCCTACCTGGATGCCAAAGACGACGACACAGGTTTCAAGGTGCCGGGTAAAGCCAAACATGTGACCAACCTGGATCTGTTCTGGCAGTTGAGCGACAAGCTGCTTGCGGTTTTGTCCGGCAAGTACAGTGCATCGGGCCAG
>JABMJC010000137.1 GCA_013201405.1 Desulfobulbaceae bacterium | reverse complement strand
GAACAGGTCCTGCGTATCCAGATCAGCATCCTGCCGGGTGACCAGCCGCAGTGACGAACCCTGCACCAGGGCATCCAGCACTGCTGGCTGCTGGAGCAGTTGCTGCTGCAAGCGGCGGCGGCTTAAAGTTGGGCCAGGTTGCAGCTGCCAGGTACGGCCAATCATTTTGGCGCTGAAGCTTTTGGGCGTGCCCTGGCCCAGGATGCTGCCCTGGTGGATGAGTGCCACAGCGGCACACCGTTCCGCTTCATCCAGGTAGGCGGTGCTGAGCAAAACACTCAACCCTTCTTCCTGCACCAGGTGGTAGACAATTTGCCAGAGCTCACGCCGGGATACCGGGTCCACCCCAACCGTGGGCTCATCCAGGAGCAGCAGTTCTGGAGAGGCCACCAGGGTGCACATCAAGCCCAGCTTCTGCTTCATGCCGCCCGAGAGTTTGCCTGCCAGGCGCCCCTGAAAAGGGCCCAGGCCCGACATTTCCATCAGGCGCTGGTAGCGGCCAGGTCGCTGGTCATGCGCCAGGCCGTGCAGGTTGGCGAAAAGATCCAGATTTTCCTGCACGCTCAGATCCTGGTAGAGGCCAAAACGCTGGGGCATATAGCCGATACGGGCCTGCACCTGCAGGGTTTGCTCCACAGTATCCAGACCCAGTACCTGTAATGTGCCTGCACTTGGTTTGAGCAGACCTGCACAGAGCCGCATAAAAGTGGTTTTGCCCGCGCCGTCCGGGCCAATGAGCCCGGTGACCTGCTTGGGGGCAATGGTCAGGTTCAGACCGGCAAGGGCACGGATATGTTTTTTCCCCTGAAAAAATTCCTTTTCCAGGGCACTGGCCGTAATGACCATATCCTGCTCAACTGCCTGTCCACCAGGATCATTCCCGGGAAAAGCGGCATGGGCCTTCACCTGATTCTGGGGCGCTTGCTGGTTCTGGGGAGCTGGAGCCATGGGCCTTTACCTGGCCTGTTGCGCTGGTTGCTCCTGGCACGGACTCTCCGAAAGGGGAACAACAGGGGCAGCCGGGTCGATGCGCACGCTCACTGGCATCCCCAGACGCAGTTCATGCTCATCGTTACAGACCATGATGCGCGCCTGGTACACCAGTTTGGTGCGCAGCTCCGTGGTCTCCACGGTTTTTGGGGTGAATTCTGCGGTGGAGGAGATAAAGCCTATCCAGCCGGGATAGCTTTTTTCAGGAAAGGAATCGCTGTACACCTGTGCAGGCATGCCTTCGCGAATACGGCCCAAATCAGGCTCGTTGATGTAAACGCGCACCCACATGGGTTCGCTCAGGGCAAGGCTGAACACAGGCGCTCCAGGGCTGGCCATGGCCCCTGGTTCCAGGATACGACTGCGGACGATGCCCTGGGCCGGAGCAAGCAGGCGGCTGTCTGTCAACCGTTTTTCAGCCAGGCCCAAAGCAGCCTGCACAGCAGTCAACGAGGCAGCAGCAGCAGCGATATCTTCCTTGCGGGCACCTTCCTCGGCAAGGGACAGACCCTGTTCAGCCGAGCGCAGCGCGGCCTGCGCAGTTTGCTCGCGGGCACGGGCACTGTCCACCTCTTGCCGGGCAATGTTGTTGGTCGCATAGAGGCGTTGTTTGCGCTCTAGCACCAGTTTGGCCTCCTGCAAGGTAGCCTGGGCAGATGCCACGGCAGCCCGCGCCTGTACAACCTCCTGGCTACGACTGCCAGCCTGCAGACGTTTGAGCGTTTCCTCCTGGGCTGCGACCTGGCCTTTGAGGCGTTCCACCTCCAGGATAAAACGTTCTGGTTCGAGTTCCGCCAGCAACTGGCCCGGCTGCACCATGGCCCCTTCCTCCACGAGCACGGCGTGTATCTTGCCGCCATCTTGAAAGGCGAGTTGCACCTCGCGGATATCCACATTGCCATAGAGCTGGAGAATATTTTTGTCGTCTTTGCCTGGGCCAAACTCGCAGCCAACAAGTACGGGCATGGCGGAGCAGGCCAATACCATACCAAAAAACAGGGATGCCGCAGCCTTGCAGTGCATAGTCAAATCCGCCTGGTAGAGGGAAAAATAAAGGGAACTACAGCTTATTCGCCAATAATCTTGACCAGCACCCGTTTCTTGCGCCTGCCATCGAACTCGCCGTAGAAAATGCGTTCCCAGGTGCCAAAGTGCAGTTTGCCCCTGGTGATGGCCACCACCACTTCGCGGCCCATAACTTGGCGCTTCATGTGGGCATCGGCATTGTCTTCATAGGTGTTGTGACGGTACTGACTCACCGGCTCATGCGGTGCCAGCCGTTCCAGCCACTGTTCGTAGTCGTGGTGCAGGCCGGCTTCGTCGTCATTGATAAAGACCGAGGCAGTGATGTGCATGGCATTGCACAGGAGCAGGCCTTCCTGAATGCCGCTTTCCCGCAGGCACTCCTCCACCTGGGGGGTGATGTTGATAAAGGCGCGGCGGGTGGGTACTTCAAACCAGAGTTCTTTGCTGTAACTTTTCATGGGTATTGGCTCTGTATTCTGTTGTTGAGGGGAGAGGGAAAATACCGGGAAAGATCAATCTGCATGGAGAAAGGCTATTTCCCGGAACTGATCCTGTACCTGGAATAGTGCTTCCAGCAGCAGGGGATCGAAATCCTGCTTGCGCTCCTCGGTGATGATGGTAATGGCCCTGGCATGTGGCAGGGCTGCCTTGTAGACCCGTTTGCACACCAAGGCATCATAGATGTCGGCAATGGTCATCAGGCGACCTGCCAGGGGAATGTTGGTGCCCCGCAAGCCACGGGGATAGCCGGTGCCATCAAAGCGCTCGTGATGGCTGCCACTGATTTCCATGGCACACTGGAGAAATACAGTGCTTTGTCCGGCCATCTGTTTGAGTTTGCTGATAATGTTTTCCCCAAACAGAGTATGTTTTTTCATGATTTCGTACTCTTCCTGCGTCAGGCTACCGGGTTTGAGCAAAATTCTGTCGGGGATGGCCACCTTGCCAATATCGTGTAAGGGCGCAGATTTGTACAGCAGGTTGATGAACTCCGGGGTCAGCTGGTTGGTATAGTGGCCGTTTTTGGCCACAGTCTCGGCCAGCAGCCGCACATATTCCATGGTGCGGCGAATATGGCCACCGGTTTCCTTGTCCCGGTACTCTGCCATCTCGCCCATGGCTTCAATAATGACGTCCTTCAATAGTTCGATGGCCGAGGTGCGCTCCTCCACCATGCTTTCCAGGCGGGTACGGTAGGCATACAGTTCAAGGTGGTTACGTACCCGGGAGCGCAATTCCATGCCATTGAAGGGTTTGGCAATATAATCCACCCCACCGAGGTTGAAACCTCGCACCACATCTTCGCTGTCGGCCTGGGCGGTGAGAAAAATAACCGGAATGTTGCCGAGTGCAGGCTGCTGCCGCAGCTGCACCACGGTGTCAAAGC
Organism: Desulfobulbaceae bacterium; assembly: GCA_013201405.1. Classification (GTDB taxonomy): domain Bacteria; phylum Desulfobacterota; class Desulfobulbia; order Desulfobulbales; family Desulfobulbaceae; genus Desulfobulbus. The sequence continues at coordinate 1,339 of JABMJC010000137.1, read as the reverse complement.
CACTGAGGCCCGGCATCATTACATCCATGAGGATGAGCTGTGGTTTGCTGGCAGCAATACGCGCCAGGGCCTGTTCTCCGGATAGGGCATAGGCAAAGTTGCATTGCAGCTCCTGCAAGTGAGAAATGGCCACCTGGATGTTGTCGGCCACATCATCCACAATGAAAATAAGCGGTTTTGCCGTGCTCATGGCTGGGGCTCACTTGGTAGCAGGGAGGCAAGCCCGGCCAGCAGGGCTTCCACACTGGTGATATCCGGTTCAGCAGCCTGGCGGGCCAGGCGGCTGCCGGTTTCTTGTAACAGCTTAGCGCTGTGCTGCTCTCCTGCCTCCTGCATGCGTTTGCCCAACTCTTCTGCCACGGACAAGGCGCCGGATTGTATGGCTCTGGTCAAGAGTGAGTCAAGCCCTTTGGGCCAGTGGGGCTGCAAACGCAGGGCAAGACCGCTGTCCTGGTCGTGCTTGTGCAGTGGCGTAGGTACTGTTTCAGGCGGGCTATTGGCTGTGGTTGACATCTGTTCCGGCAGCCAGGAGTGTAGCATGTTACGCAGCAGTTCCAATTGAAAGGGTTTTTGTAAAAAACCGTTGAACAGGGGGCGATACTCCTTTTCGCTCAGATTCTGGCCAGTCATCACCATTAAGGGAATGGCTGCGGTCTGTTCGTTTTTCCGCAGGGCTTTGGCAATCTGCCAGCCATCCATGTCGGGCAGGTGCAGATCCACGAACATGAGATCTGGTTGCTGACTCCCTGCCAACTCCAGCGCCTCGGCACCGTTACCTGCAGTGAGGATGGTTAGCGGAGCATCACTGAACATATCGGTGAAAACATCGTTAAAAATATCGGTGAATAAGGTACGGATCATGGAAGAATCATCCACGACCAAGATTTTTAACCCCTGCACGCCCTCTGCGCTGGTCTCTGCATAAACAGCCGGATCTTGTGGCAGCCCTTTCTTGTGGGCAGCCAGAGCTTGCTGTGCTACGGGTCCTTTGACCTGCTCGATACAGGCATCGAGCACCGCAACCAATGCCAGGCTGCTTTTGTAAATATTGGTAGCAAAGCGCTGCTGTTGGTCCTCCAGTTCACTGTTTGCCAGTATTTCCGCATAGCCCGTGATCGCATTCAAGGGAGTGCGGACATCGTGGCTGAGTTTGTTCAAAAATTCGTTTTGCCCGTTGCTCGATGCGCTGGGTGCTATGTGGTTTGCCATGTGGTTTGCAGAAGGAGCTGCTGCAGGCGCAGGGGAAGTGTGTAGCTCTTCGTCGCTCTCCTGTATCTCCTGTATCTGCTTGTTGCCGACCTTAGAAGCAGAACTGTTCTGGGCTGCCTGATTGATTGTC
>JABMJC010000012.1 GCA_013201405.1 Desulfobulbaceae bacterium | reverse complement strand
GTTAAGGGTATGGTACTCGCTTAACGAAATGTCCTCAAATAACGGGCAGGATCAGATCCTGCCCATCTGGGGCACACTGCCAAACTACTACAAAAGGAGTCTCTTTTGAATATTTTCATGAAACGGGTGTACGCCCCCCCTGTGTCACGATAGATGTCCTCTTGCAGGGCAGTAGAATGTAGCAGTTGGCCATAAGCGTTTACCCCCCTTGACAGCTGCCTAAAGGCGTAACCGTTGCCAGCACAAGAAAAACCCGCAATCCTTGGTTGGATGCGGGTCTATGAACTGTACCGAACGGTACAGAATGTGTATTTGGGGTGAGCGATGGGATTTGAACCCACGACCTCCGAGGCCACAACCCGGTGCTACCACCAGCTGAGCTACGCCCACCACACGGAAATTATATTTGTACCAATGACAGCAAATTTACGCAAGGAGAATCAGCTCGACAGCTCACGCTGGCAGTGCTTGCACACCACTGCCCGCAGTTTGACGAGTTCGGCACAGTAAGGACATTCCTTCAAAAAATGCTTTTGCAAAATAGTATCAAGTGCCCGTTTCACCTCATACCCGAGATGCTCATCTTTGAAGATATGATTGCGTAGAAGTTCTACGCAATTCAGATCATTGAACGGTACAAGCAGCATCACCGCCCTCTTTCTGTCATCCAGACGGGCGGAGTCATTAAGCAGCACGGTGAGTACTGGTTTTATGTCTTTTTTCGCAAGGCACTCATCCAATTGCTGCAGGGCCTTTTGCAACTCCTGATAGCGAACATCCTGTCTGCGCAGGTCATCCACATCCACAATACTCCCGGTAAAGGCGTCATATCCGCCCACCATCATGGAAAAACTCTCCTTGGAGTTCGGCAGTTCCATGTGGCGATACGATCCCACGTGTCCATATTGATGTTCAATATGTTCCCACCCCTTAACGAACAGGGAGCACTCATTGTTCAGGCAAATAAAAAGGTATTCTGACCCCCAACCCAGACCATCGCCAACATGAATAGATGGACTGTGGCACAAGGTCAATTCCGTCTGGCAGTGCGGGCAAATATGTTTTTCATCAAGGTACTGCAAAACGGTTTGTAACATAATATTTCCTCAACCATTGAAGGAAGTTGATAGAGACATCGTGAAAACGAACACAAAAATACTGCAATATCACCGCGATGTTTTCACGAAACTTGCTGTAAATCGGCTTTTTCTGTTCAAAACAAGTTCATTTTTCAAATTCTTACAGCATGCGAGTAAGCACTTCATCCACTGCTGTTGCCTGGCGCATGCGGGCTTCAAGAAAATGCGCACTCAAATTACGGGCATTTTCATCAATCTGCTCAGTCAGGGCCGCAATGGAGGAGTCATCGGCCAACCGCATAACCGCATGCAAATTTTTGGCAAAGTCCCACGCGATTTTGCGGCTGTCACCTGCTGTGGCCATGATCTCGGCATAGGTTCGTGCGTTTTGTGAATGAACCCTGGCCATGGCTAAAATTGAATACAGAGAAGTCAGTGAGCAGTGGCTGGCGATATCTTCACTGGTAATATGGTTATCATGCAGGGTCATGGCAAGAGCCACGGAAATGATCGTGGGCAGGCGCTGGCCCACCCCCATAAGCAGGTCGTGTTTGCTGGGTGAATCATGAAAAATGTCGGCACCATGCTTGTATAAAAACGATTCGAACTCACTGCAAAAAACGCCGCTGCGGGAAGTGCGCACGATAATGGCGTTTTTGTCCCGCATGGTGGCGGCTTTGGGCCCCCAAAGATTGTGCACCAGCATCACTTCTACGCCAGGATCCGTGGCAGCCAGGGCACTTTGTATAGTTCCCTCCGACTCCCCTGCCAACAGAATCAGGGCTTGCCCCTGGGTAAGTAATGGTCCATAGTGTTGCACGGTTGCCGAAGTGGCGGAGATGGGTACACAGATAACCACCACATCGGCCTGCTGCACCATTTCCTCAGGTCTGAGCTCACTCTTGCGGCCGGTGAGTAGAACATTGTAGCCTTCGCCTCGCAAACGCTCGGCAAACCACTGGCTCATTGCACCAGTCCCTATAAAGCCAAAAGTCTTGATATGCTTGGTGCGCATATCCACCCGGGGGAAACTGCCCAAAAGCCGCAAGGCCCCTTTCTGTTGGATAACCCGCGCCTCAATGTGTTCAATGGCAGAGCTCATGTTCTTTTCGGCAATATGACCCTCCACCTCAAGATAAATGCGCAACCGTTGCGTTTTTACATCGTTTTCCGTGCGTAGGTCCAGGATATTGATACCGCGACGGGAAAATTCGCCCAGGATATCAACCAAAAGCCCAACTCGGTCTGGCAAAGGCTCGGTGATGAACACTGTAGCGTCATAACCACTGGCTGGCGCTAAACCGTGGCCAAAAACCGCATAACGTGTGCGGTTGTAGGGCGCAATCTCCCGTTCCAATACCTGCAGACCAAGGCTGCGCAGGTTTTCCTCACTGTCTATGACTGCAAGTCCGGCACCATGCCCCTGTCTGATTGCTTCAATGGCAATGTTAACATTTGCCACACTGATTTCCGTGGCCAAAGATAGATGTGTGGCAATATACTCTTCGCACTGGCTGAGCGATTCCTTGGTACCCACCACAGTGCGCACGTCGGCAACAGTACCTGTTTCCTCGAAAACGCCCAGGGAAATCTGCGAATACAGCACCACATTGTCCACCCAATACCCGGTGGTGATGCGGTCAAAAAAACGAAAATGCTGCTTACGCTCCCCTTCTCGTGTGTTGTACACGGAAAAAAGACCGTATTCAGCCTGCCCACCAGTAAAGGTTTCCAGCAGGGCAGTCATGTCTGCGCAGGGATGGATCGTTTTTGCAGCATCAAAATGCCGGGCAGCCTGCCAGGCAAGAGAGCCTGCAGTCCCGACAACAGCAAGACGTGTCATGTAGGTGTGTTATTTAGAAAAATCCGGTCAAGGTGGCCGGAGCGACACAGCAGGTGTCTGTTGATGATATTATTGTCAAATTCATTTATTCTCATACCTTCCCGATATCAGGGCCACAACAGATCTTTGTGGATCCAACCGCTCAAATCAGGATGAGATACCTTCACCCAATCTCCCTGACGGCCTGTTCTGCTCAGGATAACTTCCTTTGCCGCCTTACCCACCTCTGAACTGGAAGTGTTAGGGCCACTGCGCACCTTGGCTTCGCGTACCCGCACAATGACCCGGGGTGAAGTACCGACCAAAGACTGCTCAATCCAGCCTTTATCACCCTCATAGTCCTGTACTTTCAGCCAGTTTCCCTTTCGTTCTAAAAGAAGCAAGGGGTACCCTGCGGGCAGTTGAAAGATAGCCTCTGTGTGTGTACCAGGACCGGAACGGAGATTGACACCGTTTTTAACCACACTGAAATATTCGGCAGCAAACACGGTATGGACACCTGTGGTCAACATTATTGCAGTGAGGAGCAACAGGGGCGCGAGCTGCCGATTGACCAAAGCGAACCATTGCAAAGGCTTCATGGGCGCGATTCTCCAGGTTGAGGTCCTGTAAGATATAAAAAAACTTCCTCATTGCCCTTGGCACCAGGAACAGGGCTGACAAAGGGATGGGCACAGGTCAGGCCATGGCCTTGGGCAAAATCCTGTACCATGGCCACTGCTTCATCCCGTAGGGTGCGGCTGTGCACGACCCCACCGGCTGCCACCTTTTCCCGGGCAAGCTGAAACTGGGGTTTGACCAGAACAAGCAGGCGGAGATCTTCCTGAAACAATGGAAAAAGAGGCGGTAAGAGCAGGGTCAACGATATGAATGAAGCGTCAACGACCGCCAAGTCAAGTGGTTCAGGAATGTGCTCTTCGCTCAGATAACGAGCATTGACCCGTTCCCGCACAACAACACGCGGATCGGTACGCAGTTTCCATGCCAAAAGACCATAGCCCACATCCACGCAGTACACCTTGCTTGCTCCATAGTGTAGCAGGCAATCTGTAAAACCACCGGTGGAGGAGCCGATGTCTGCACAGACCATGCCTTGAGGATACAAGGTAAAGGCGTGCAAAGCGGCTTCGAGCTTTTCACCGCCACGACTTACAAAGCGGCGGACAGCTTTGACCTGAACCCGACTTGTTTCGAGGATCTGCTGGCCAGCCTTGTCTGCCAGCTGTTCTTCCACGCGCACCAGACCTGCACCAATGAGTCGGCGCGCCTCTTCCACATCTGCGGCCAAACAGCGATCAACCAAGAGCGCGTCCAGCCGTTTTTTTTTAGTCAAACCAGTGGTTAAAGTTTATTCAACCGTTCCTGCGCCTGATTTGCCTCAGGACTCTTTTTATAATCGTTGAGCAGTTTACGGTAAATAATTTTGGCGGTTTCATTGTCGGTCAGCTTCTCAAAAGCCATGCCCTGTTTGAGCAAGGCCTTGGAAGCCAGAGCACTGGAACCGTGATTGGAGATGACCTTTTGATAATCCAGAATGGCCAGGTCGTATTCACCCTGATTGTACAGGCTTTCGCCCATGTGGAAAAGCGTGTCTGCTGCCTGGGGGCCATTCGGATTGGCAGCCAGGGCCCGCTCAAATGATTTGTAGGCATCTTTGTACTGCTTACTACCGTACTGCTGCATGCCCTGCGCATAGACATCACCAGATGCTGGTGCAGCAGGTGCTGGAGCCGCGGCAGGTTGCTGCGTTTGCTGTGCTGGTGCGGACGCCGCAGGTTTGGCAGCGGCTGTAGCAGGTGGAGGTGCTGCCGCGGTTGTGGCTGTCTGGGTTGTCGCTGGAGCACTTTGTACTTGCACATCTTCCCTTGCAACCCTGGTTTTACCACCGCTTGGTGTAATTTTCACCGCAGTGGCTGTAGTCTCGGTTGCTGCAACTTGCGTGCTGCGTGCCGGAGCCGGGACCGGGGTATTTGCGCGAGCTGCAGATTCTGCAGATCTGGCTGCGGCCGCAGCTTTTTGCCGCGCCTCTTCTGCCCGTCGCGAAGCCTCAGCTGCACGTTTTTCTGCCTCCGCTACCCGTGCCTGCTGCGCCTTGCCCAGGGATTCGCCCATGCGCAGCATTTTGGCATCAAGATCTGCAATTTTTTCGTTGAGTTCAGCGATCTTAACGTTGTTTTCCTGGCGCATGGATTCCAGCGAAGAACGCATGCCAGCCATGGTCTCGTTGACTTCAGTCTGGAACTGGGCGTTCTGGGCGATATTTTCCTCTATACTGGAACGAATGCGTTGCGTTTCATCTTCAACCTGGCCCAGTTTGTTGACCGAGCTAGCCTGGCGCCTTTCCATTTGGCCCACTTCATCTGCCCGTAAGGCTTCAACCTTCTGGTTGACCACCCTCACCTGATTCTGTAACTGGTATATATCATCCTGAATGGTACATTGACTTAACAGGATCAACGCACCACCAGCATAAAAAACAGAACGAATGCCTCTCATTTCCCCACCCTCTTGCAATACTCTTTCTCGTTACAGTGCACGACCAACCAGTGTACGTGCTGCAACCATCTTGATATCCCTTGCCCTATACACGCATTAAAAACACATCAGTACACAGGCTCAGCAGCCGCAGGAATCACTACTCTGCCATCATCCCCTCTCTGTCTCGCCACCGCTAGGGTAGCCTGGGAGACCACTGCGGGAAGGAAAGATTGCCGCGCATATTCAGCAACACGCGCACATCCTTGCCATTTTTACTCAGCACACAAACTTGGGAGCGGCCTCCAGATTTTCTTGTCGCTGCAATCAGGCGGCCGTCTGGCGCCCAAGTCGGCGATTCAAAATCTCCGCCGCCGCTTGATATCTGGCGAACATTACCACCATTACGATCACAAACAAAAACTTGATAACTCCCTCCCACTAGACCGGTAAAGGCAATTTCATCACCTTTGGGCGACCAGGCCGGCTCGCTGCACTCACCAATTGAATTTTGTAGAAGTCGTACTTGCCGACTGCCCAAATCCATCAGATAGACCTTGGGGTGCCCACCCCTGGAACGATCGGAGGCAAAGGCAATAGTCCGCCCATCTGGCGATATGGACGGTGAAACATTGATGCCGGCCCGCTCAGTCAGCTGGCTAAGGATTTTGCCCTGACGATCAATCAGGTACAAATCTGGATTACCGCCGACACTCAAGGTGACGATCATATTGCCATCTGGAGTGAACGCCGGGGCCAGATTTAAACCAGGACGACGGGAGATGGAACTGGTCTGCGAACTCTGCCTCAGATCAGTGATATACAGATCCTGGTTGCCACGATGGTAACTGGTGTAAGCCAGCGAGTTGGCATCAGGTGTAAATCTAGGTGAAACAGCCAATGCCCTGTGTTTGGTAATTTGCCGTGGATGTCGACCGAGAATATCGGTAACATACACCTCTTTTCTGCCGGTAGCATCGGAGATGTAGGCCATTTTTGTACGGGCAACCCCTGGTTCGCCGGTAAAATCTTCGATGAGTGCGTCACAGAGCTTGAGCGCCATGTCTTCCAGTTGGCTCGATGCCCCCCTGTAGCGCCGGCCGGGAAGCATGCGGTTGGTGGCCACTTCAAGGATCTGCCCCTCAACCGCCAAGCCAGCAGAGTCGCTGTTTACCTCGCCCATAACCACATAATCAACGCCCATTGCCTTCCAATCCGCATCTTTACGACCGCCATATCTTCCATAGTCGATGGTGTTCAAAAAGCTGTAGAGTTCAAAGCCATCGGTGATCAGCTTGGCAACCGTCATACCGGCATTGCCCGGCGCTGCTGCAGAACCGGTAAAGCCGGGCACTGCCACAATAATTTTACGCACCTCGGAGGCAGTGATATCAAAATACGTGGTCTCAGCCCGAACAGTCAGGGGATAGGCACAAAAAAGGGAAAAAACAAAGACTAAAAAGAGAGCGCCCGGCTGTATGCGTCGCATAGGTCTGTTACCAATAATAAAGAGATTTTTTGTGGAGATAGTATATCGAGCCTATGTATACACTATCTTCTATATGTTGCCAAGTTCGCCTGGTCTGAATTTGAAACCGACTTGGGTGCTGCTCTGTTGCATAACCGCAGGGAAACGCGGCATGGGAGAGGCCTGTCGGATGGTTTTTTCCACCAGTTGGTCGAAAAGCGGATCATTGGAGCGATCGTCAAAGGCAATACGGGTTACCTGACCATCACTGTTGATGGTAATGACGACCTGGGCAAGCAAAGAGGCATCCCAACGCCTCATCTCTGGCAGCACCCAATAGCTCCGCACCCGTTGCGCCACCTGCGCCCAGTATTGTTGCTCAATACCCGACGAAGCTCCCTGTTGCCGGCCGGTTGCCGCCTGGGTTGCGGCAGACTGGATGGCGGCTGTTTGTCTGCTGGCCTCGGCACGGGTGCTGGCCAATGCCTCACGGGCACGACGAGCATCTTCCTCGGCACGGCGGGCATTCGCTTCAGCCCTTCTTGCATCTTCCTGTGCCTGCCGTCTGCGTGCCTCTGCTATGGCCTTCTGTCGTTCCTGCTCGCGTTGCTCCTGTAAACGGCGTTCAGCATTGCGTTTCTGCTCTTCGAGTTTTTTCGCAAGTTCCCGCTCATCTGCCTCGCGCTTACGCTGTTCCCGCTGTTGGAGTTCCCGAGCGAGCCTTTTCTCCTCTTCCTGCCGTGCCCGATCACGTTCTTCCTGAAGACGAGTATCTTGGGCAATTTTTTGCTTCCGCTGCACCGGTGCCAAGGAAATAGGCTCCTTGGCGGCCACCACTGGCTCCGGTGGTGGTTCGGGTTTTAGCTCCGGCTTGGGTGGTGGCGGCGGTGGCGTAGGTTCGGGCGGCGGCGCAACCCTTTCCGGAACCGGCTCGGGCCTGGATTCAGGTTCGGGTGGCGTAGGCTCGGGTTTGGGTTCTGGTTTGGTTGGCGCAGGCGCAGGTTCGGGAGCAGCCTCGCTTCTCTGCGCTGCAGGTTCAGGCGCAGCAGATGGCGGCCCCAAGGTGGGTGCTGTCTCAGGCGTGGGAGGCGCAATGCTGACAATGACCGCCTCTTCAATGGGCATACGGGCATCGAACAGGGAGGGCATGAACAAGACCAGTCCTCCCAACCCCACATGCAGCAAAAAGGCCAGGGTCAAACAGATGAACCAGCGCTGATCTTCGCGCCGCTGCGTACTGAAGAAGTCCTTCTCGGTAAAACGGGGACCAGCCAAGGGGACCTTCCTTACTACTTGTTCTCTTCTGGCAAAGTCACCATGCTCGGTTTTTCAAAACCTGCGCGGTGAATGGCGCTCAACGTAGACATAACCGCCCCGTAGGATACACTTTTATCCGCATGGATATAGATCGGCTCTTTTTTTTGTTCAGCAGGCATGTCTTGCAACTGTGCAAGCAAAGAGGTTGTAGCGACTTTGTCCTTGCGCAGATACAGCTCACCATTCTTGTCAATGGTAACCACCAGGGGTGTTTCTGATTGCGGCAAGGATCTGGTGGTGGCTTCCGGTAAATCAACCTCCAAACCCTGGCTCATCATAGGGGCAGCCACCATGAAAATGATCAGCAAAACCAGCATGACATCAACCAGCGGGGTGACATTGATCTCATTCATGACACTCCCGTGCCTGCCCCGCTTTCCTCCTACACTTCCCATGCCCATAGATCACGTCCTGGCGAGGATGTCGCGCTCAATCAGGTTGATGAAGTCGGTACTGAAGCTCTCCATATCCGATTCGACCTCGACCACCTTACTGGAAAAATAATTGTAAAAGATAACTGCTGGAATGGCCACGGCCAAGCCCGCTGCCGTGGCAACCAGGGCTTCAGATATACCGGGTGCAACCACGGCCAGGGATGCGGATCCCCGTACACCAATATCCTTGAACGAGGTCATAATACCCCAAACCGTGCCAAAGAGCCCGATAAAGGGAGTGGAACTGCCCGTGGTGGCCAGAAAGGAAAGAAACTTTGCCATACGGTCACTTTCCAAGAACTGCGCCTTACGCACCGAACGTTTGAGGTTGTCCATGGTGGCAAGCTGCATTTCCAGTGTGGGCGCAGACTGGGCAGTGTTGTGTGCACTGCTGATTTTTTTCAACTCATTGTAGCCAATAACAAACACTGTCGCTTCCGGGCTCAGGGGAAAATCCCGGGCAGCATCATAGGCTTCGTTGAAGGTTTTGCTTTCCCAGAAAGCCTCCAAAAACTCGGAGGATGAATTTTTGGCCCGGCGAAACATGATCCATTTCATCAAAACGATGGACCAGGATCCCACGGAAAAAAACAGCAACAGGATCATAACAAACTTCACCACGATCCCAGCGTTGACCATCATTTCAAAAATAGAGAGTGTCACGTCACAACCTTTTTTGAGTTGATTGTTGAGTTAAAGCAGGTAATGTGTCATAAAAACCGACGAATTAAGCCCTGCCAGGCCGGGCAAAGCTCCTTTGCTGGCACGGCAACTTTAACCGCAAATATATACACAACAACCCAGGATCTGTCGATCCTGTTTTCGAGAATAAACAGGCCTTTTTGCTAACCAGGCCTGTTTGCAGGATAGTTCTTGTACCGTACCCTTTCTCTCTTTGCAAGTTGGAGAACACATGAGCCAGCCCCTCTACGACGTTGCCATTGTTGGTACTGGTCCTGCCGGCATCCAGGCAGCCATCCACGCTACCCGCAGAAAAGCCAGCGTGCTGGTGCTGGGCAGACCGGAAAACTCGGCCCTCTACCATGGCCACATCGAAAACTATGCCTTTGTTGCCGGCACTACCCTGGGCCACGACATGCTACAGATCGGAGTGGAACAAGCCAGGGGATTTGGTGCTGAATTCCTTCAGGAAGATCTACTGCAGTTGAGTCATGATGGAACATCATTTCACCTGCAGTTGGAAAGTGGCCAGGAAATTCGGGCCCATTCCCTCATTCTGTGTATGGGGGTGAGTAAAAAGAAGCTGGGCGTAACAGGCGAAAATGAATTTCTTGGTCGCGGGGTGAGCTACTGCGTGGATTGCGATGCCAACTTCTTTCGGAATGCGGTGGTCTGCGTCACAGGTGACCGCAGTGCTGCAGTGGACGGCGCCCTGACCCTGCTTGATATCGCCTCCAAGGTGTATTTGGTGGCCAGCGAACTGGATGTCTCCGAAGAGCTGCTCACCCGCTTGACAAACAGCACGGTGGAGTGCATTGACAGCAAGATCATGCACATTCACGGCGGGCAACAGGGTGTGCAATCCATTGAACTGGAAAATGGACAGACCCTCCCTGTGGAAGGCCTTTTTATCGAATTGGGCTCCAAGGGAGCCTTGCAGCTCGCCACCCAAATAGGCGCGCACCTGGATAGCGAAACCATGCAGTTCATCACTGTCAACCGGCAGCAGGAAACCAATATTGTTGGTCTCTACGCCGCAGGCGATATCACCGGTCCCCCTTACCAAATGGCCAAGGCTGTGGGGGAAGGTTGTATTGCTGGTCTAGCAGCGGCCGCCTATGCCCGGGCCCTGCGCAAGCAGACAAATGAAGAGTAAGGAAGCTACCTGAAGAAAAGCGCTTACCTTGTCTTCAATCCTGATCACTGTCGCTCTGCCTTTGCAGGCGTTTCGACAGCGTGTGTGCCGCTTGCAGTACGCGAAAAATTTCGCGGCTGTGGCGCGGATTGTGTGTTTGGGCAAAGAGATAGGCAAGCCGACGCAAGGCCGCTTCATCCATCTGGGGCATCTGCACGACAAGCTTCCGTAGGGTTTCACTCTCCCACTGTTCACTCCAGTCAGCATCCCCGTGCTCCTGCCTGCTGGCTTCCAACGCTTCATCAATCAGGGCATTACGGTACTGCTCCAGCAGATGTCGCTCCTTTTGGGCGGCAAGGGCCTTGCCCTGGTGCTGGCTAACCAGGCTGTACAAGTCTGCAAGCGTATCCAGACCCTTCAACTGCTTGGTTAGATATTTGATCTGCCGTTTGCGCGCCCCACCCTTCATGGTGTTGGCAGCCTGCATCTGGGAGATGATCTCTTCTGAACAGGGCAATTGCGCCTGAACCTGACTGGGCAGAGCCACCAGGGCGTCCACCAGTTGTTCAAGCTGCCGCATACGCCTTTTTTGTTCTGAGCGGCTTATTTCCATTGGCATCACAACACAAGCACCTTCAACCGGACCGTTTTTCTCCTGCAGAAGACAGCAAGGCGCAAACCGCGTCCCAAATACGGTCTGCAGTATCCTCCTTGCTCAACAGTGGTATCTCCTGGCTGCCGTTTTGATCAAGCAGGGTGACCTGATTGGTGTCCACATCAAAGCCGCTGTGCGCGCCCAGAATGTCATTGATCACAATCAAATCCAGATTTTTTTCCTGCAACTTGCGAGTTCCTTCCTGCAAGTGCTCCCGACTTTCAGCAGCAAAACCAACCAGTATCTGCCTAGGACCTTTGCGGCTACCAAGCTCGGCAAGGATATCAATATTTTTCACCAGATCCAGCTGCAACCCTGTTCCGGTCTTTTTAATTTTGTGTTCTGCGGCTGCTTCCACTGCAAAATCAGCCACTGCCGCAGCCTTGACGATTACCCGACACTGTGCACTGCGCGCAAAAACACATTCAGCCATCTCCTTGGCACTTTCCACCCTGAGCACTTCCATTCCAGGCGGATCAGCCAGGGCCACCGGGCCAGCAACCAAGGTCACCGAAGCACCACGGCGCATGGCAGTACGCGCCAGGGCAAAACCCATCTTACCGCTGGAACGGTTACTGAGATAGCGCGCCGGATCAATGGCTTCTCGGGTAGGACCAGCAGTGATCAACACCTTGATACCCCGCAGATCCGTGGGGGCAAAGAGACTGAGCAGGGCTTCGCGGGCTTCGTCCCAATCCGGCAGGCGACCATCGCCCACCTCGCCACAGGCCAGGCCACCACAACCAGGCTGCAGCACCCGGTAGCCGAACTGGCGTAAACGTCGGATGTTGTCCTGGGTTGCAGGATGGTTGAACATGGCACTGTTCATGGCCGGACAAATCAGAACCGGAATACGGGCAGCCAAAACCACGGCGCTCAACAGGTTGTCTGCCATGCCCGCAGCCAGACGAGCGATGGTCTGGGCCGTTGCCGGAGCGATGAGCAGCGCGTCTGCTTCCCGGGAGAGGTTGATGTGCGCCATCATGCCCTCGGGATCATCCGCAAACATATCACGATGCACCGATGTCCCTGCCAGGGCGGCAAAGGTGAGTGCGGGCACAAAGCGCTCCGCAGCCTCGGTGAGGATTACCTGCACCAAGGCCTCTTCTTTAACCAACTCCCGGGTCCACTCTGCAGCCTTGTAGGCGGCAATCGAGCCGCTTACGCCCAAAAGAATACGTTTACCCTGTAGACCTGCCACTTGATATCCTTATTGGGGAATGATTTCCCCAAACGGGTTGACATTACCGGTACCGGCATTGTCGATGGCTATATAGAGGCGCAGCTCTGTCTTTCTGAAAAGCGATTCAGAGAGCACCATCATGCAGGTCTTGTTAGGTTTGACAAAGGCCAACATGATGTCCTTTGCAGAAGTTTCGCCAACCATGCGCCACTGATTGTCCCGCATGGCGGCAACCATATAGTCCTTCAAGGACATGATTCCTGCATTGCCGGTATAGACCAGCACACCACCGCGGAATGATTCTGTTTTGATGGCCTGCGACTTGTTCCGCTGCCATTTCAATTCCGCGGGAATCGGGATGTCCTTGATGTCGTCGGCAAAACTGCTTACCTGTGGCATGATTCCATCCAGGCCAGAGGGATCTGCAGTGACACTGGTTCTCTTGCGGGTGGCGCAACCGGCAGTAGCCAAAAGAACGACTGCCAGGGCAAAAACCAGGATTGTTCTGAGGGTGTTTTTGTTCATGGGCACTCCTTTTCTATACAGTGTACTGGAAGATGAAGACCAATTTGTCCTGTTTTCATGGATAAATAAAGGTCTTGCATGATAATGCGCGTGCAGAGTACAATTGCTTGTTTACATTGCAGCACGCTGCAGGCAAAAACTCAGCCTTGCCATGCCGGCAAGACGCTTTCTGTATTTTTTATATTTTGCGGCCAGCAACCAATTGGCCAAGTTGTAAAAAAATACCCACCTGATGTCAATGACGATTCTACTTATTCCCCACGCATAAACCGTCTGCACACCTCTGTTTCCACTTCCTGCTTTCCATGAATACAGCCCATATTTCCTCTACCCCTGCGAGTTGCGCAGTGGAACTCATCGACAGCCACTGCCATCTGGATATGGCACCATACCGCGGAGAAATTACGCAAGTGCTGGCACATGCTGCGCACTGCGGTGTAAAAAAGGTTGTTACCGTTGGCATCAACCATGCTTCATCCCTGGCAGCCATCGAAATTGCCCAACAACACCGCGGTGTGTATGCCACCATTGGCTTTCATCCCCATGAGGCCAATGCTGTCACCGATGCCTCCCTGGCCGCGCTGGCCAAACTGGCCAACAATGATACTGTTGTGGCTTACGGTGAAATCGGGCTTGATTATGCCAAAAAATATGCCGAACCCAAGGTGCAGCAGCGTGCCTTCAGTCGTCAGCTGGAGTTGGCCATTACCTTGGATTTACCGGTGATCATCCACGACCGTGACGCCCATGCAGACACCATAGCGCTCATCAAGCAGGGAGGAACACTGCCACAGGGCGGGGTCATGCACTGCTATTCCGGTGACCGCGCCTTTGCAGAGGAAATGATTGCCCTGGGTTTTCTGCTCTCCATTCCCGGCATTGTCACCTTCAAAAACGCCACGCTCATGCACGAAGTTGTGCGCGCAATCGATTTAAACCATCTCATGCTGGAGAGCGACGGCCCTTTTTTGGCCCCAAACCCTTACCGCGGCAAACGCAACCAACCGGCCTACCTCGTTCATACCGCACAAAAAGTTGCCGAACTCAAAAAAACTTCCATCCAAGAGGTGGCCAGGCACACTACGGCCAACACTCAGCGCCTGTTCCGCCTGAACGATTCAGATAAATCATGACCCCAATTTATACCAACCTTACCCACATTCTCCACACCATCCAACAGGCAGCACAACAAGCCGGACGGCAAGCAGGGTCCGTAAAACTGGTGGCTGTGAGCAAAACAGTGCCAGTGGCTCAAATAAAACAGGCCATATCCTACGGACAGCTTCTTTTTGGCGAAAATTATTTGCAAGAGGCACAGGAAAAAATTCCGCACCTGGGCAAGGAGGTCAGCTGGCATTTTATCGGCCGCCTGCAGAGCAATAAGTGCCGGGATGTTGTCGAGCTTTTTGATGTGGTTGAAACTGTTGACCGCCTCAAGGTGGCAAAACGGCTCGATGAGTATGCAGCCTCTCTGAACAAGCGGCTCAATGTACTGGTGCAGGTCAATACTGGAGAGGAAGAACAAAAGGCAGGGGTGTTTCCGGATGCAACCAAAGCCCTGCTCGAGGCAATCGCCGCGTGTAAACACCTGTCCTGCCGCGGGCTTATGGCCCTGCCCCCGGTGTTTGACAATCCAGAGGCCAGCCGCCCGCATTTTCGTCTGCTGCGCCAACTGGCAGAGCACTGTGCCAGCAGGGAGCTTTTCTACAACAACCAGCAGGTTGAACTTTCCATGGGCATGTCGGGAGACTACACCGCCGCCATAGAAGAAGGCGCAACCATCATCAGGGTGGGTACCGCCATCTTTGGCGCTCGCTCTTAAAAAGGAGAAACGCAATGAACATTGCCATGATTGGCACAGGCTATGTTGGCCTGGTTACCGGCACCTGTTTTGCCGAATTCGGACATGTTGTCACCTGTGTCGACAAGGTCGAAGATAAAATTGCAGCCTTGCGCAAGGGGGAGATTCCCATTTACGAGCCAGGGCTGGATGTGATGGTGCAGAAAAACTCGGCCGAAGGTCGGCTGCATTTCACCACCAACATGGCCGAAGCCATTCCCGATGCAGATGCGGTGTTCATCGCTGTGGGCACTCCCACCTCCCGACGTGGCGACGGCTATGCCGACCTCACCTACATCTATGCAGCTGCCAAGGAATTGGCCCCTCTATTGCATAATTATACGGTGGTTGTTGACAAGAGCACAGTGCCAGTGGGAACCGCCCGCCAGGTGGAGCGGATCATCCGGGAAACCAACCCGGCTGCAGACTTTGACATGGCTTCAAATCCGGAATTTCTACGGGAAGGCGCGGCCATCAACGATTTCATGTGGCCTGACCGAGTGGTTATTGGCATAGAATCCCAACGGGCAGAGCAGGTACTCAGGGAAATCTACAAACCACTTTTTCGGCGCGACACCCCCATCGTCAGCACCGGAATCGAGACTGCTGAACTCACCAAATACGCATCTAATGCCTTTCTTGCGGTTAAAATCAGCTTTATCAATGAAATTGCAGGAATTTGCGAGGTTGTGGGCGCCAATGTCGTCGACCTGGCCAAGGCCATGGGCATGGATGGTCGCATTGGCCGTAAATTTCTCCACCCCGGCCCAGGCTATGGTGGTTCCTGCTTTCCCAAGGATACCCTGGCCCTGATGCGCATTGTGCAGGAGTACGGTGAAAATGTGCATATTGTTGCTGCAGCGGTGGAGGTCAATGCCGCGCAAAAAGCCAGAATGGTACGTAAGATCAGGGGAATGCTTGGAGGCTCTGAAACAGGAAAAACCATCGCTGTTTTGGGGCTGACCTTCAAGCCGGAAACCGACGACATGCGTGACGCCCCTTCCCTGACCATTCTTCCTGCCCTGGTGGAAAAGGGAGCGTATATCCGTGCGCACGACCCACAGGGCATGGAAGAGGCCAAAAAACACCTACCAGACGATATTGTCTACACATCCTCGGCCTATGAAGCAGTAGAAAATGCAGACTGTGTGGTCTTGATGACGGAGTGGAACCAGTACCGTGCCTTAGATCTGGAGAGGATATACAGGCTCATGCGGCAGCCTGTTTTTATTGATCTGCGCAATGTCTATGAACCCGAAACCATGCGCCGCTTTGGTTTCACCTATACTGGGGTGGGTAGACAATAATAGGCTAACAATAATAGGATAACATAAGGTAAAATAGGGTAAAAAAACAATCCCGGAGGCGAAACCACCTCCGGGATTGTTTTATGGAACTTTGCAAAAAACTCTACAGCTTTGGGGCCAGTCAACCGAGCTCTGGGGCTAACGCCTCAAAAAGAGGAAATTCCTCAAAAAAACTTATTTGCGCTTGCTTGCCCTCTTGGCTGCCTTCAGAGGGTTGATCCGTGCGGTTACCACAGCCACTTCTGGTTTGGCATGGGTGGCGAAGTTACACATGCCCTGCCGCCATTTTGCCCCGGGGTTGACATAGGTGCCACAATACTTTGTCTCCTCCACGGCAACAATGCGCTCACATCCTTCACACTGCTCCACTATCGCCTGAAACACTCCATTTTGAAAATTCGTTGTCTTCTCTGTTGCCATTAGACCAACTCCTGAAAAAATATAATCTTTTTCTTGAATCAAGAAATGTATTTCCCTACAATATCCTACCTGACCCTTGCAATTGTTCGCCATATAGAGCAAGGAACGGTGTATAAATAAAAAAGTCACTTCTGTCAACCCATTCTCCCCTTTCCACCCCCTGTGCCTTTTTAATCAAGGAATACGTGCATGCCCATTTATGTCTGGAAAGGAAAAAATATCCATGGCGAAAGGCGCAAGGGACAACTGGAAGCAGTTGACGAAGCAGGAGCTCGGGCCCACCTGAAACGGCTGCGCATTGAAGACGTAGTCATCAAGCCAAAACCAAAGGATCTTTTCGAAAACATATCCATATTCCAGCCCAAGGTCACTGGCAAGGATGTGGTTGTGTTTACCCGCCAGCTCTCCACCATGATCGATGCTGGCCTCCCCCTGGTGCAATGCCTGCAGATTCTCGGCCGGCAACAGAATAATGCTACCTTCAAAAAGGTACTCCTAGCCATTCAAAACGATGTGGAAACCGGCACCACCCTGGCGGATTCCATGCGTAAGCATCCAAAAATATTTGACAACCTCTACAGCAACATGATCGAGGCCGGTGAGCTTGGTGGTATTCTCGACACCATTCTCTCCCGCCTGGCCACTTTCAAGGAAAAGCGCATGACCCTGCAGAAACGCATCAAGGGCGCTATGACCTATCCTGCCATCTGCTTGGTTCTCTCCCTGTTTATCCTGGCGGTTATTTTGGTTTTTGTTGTTCCTATCTTTGACAAAATGTTTCAGGATTTCGGCTCGGCCCTGCCCGCGCCAACCCAACTGGTTGTCAATCTGAGCCGTTACTTTAAATCGTATATTGTCTATGCCTTACCGGCTGGCATTATCCTTATTTGGCTCTTTAAAAAATATTACGACACGGAAAAGGGTCGCTTCCAGATGGACAGCATGATCCTCTGGTCACCGGTTATCGGCACCCTGGTGCGGAAGGTGGCGGTCTCCAAATTTACCCGCACCCTGAGCACCATGCTGCAAAGCGGCGTACCCATCCTCGATGCCCTGACTGTGGTCGCACGCACTGCAGGCAACAAGGTTATCGAACGCGCTGTACTCCGGGTTTCTGCCAGTATTGCCGAAGGCCGGCCTATTGCCGAACCCCTGGAGGAATCCGGCGTGTTCCCGCCCATGGTGGTGCAGATGATCAATGTGGGCGAATCTGTTGGTGAGTTGGACACCATGTTGGAAAAAGTGGCTGATTTTTATGATGAAGAGGTGGATCAGGCAGTGGAAAACCTGACAGCCATGATAGAACCCTTTATGATGGTCTTTCTTGGTGGTATGATTGGTGGACTGGTGGTTGCCATGTATTTACCCATTTTTAAAATTGTAAGCGTTGTTTAACTGCTTTATTACTATACTCGTTTTGAAAGGAGATTGATCATGAGTGAAATTATTGCCATACAGGCCAGAGAAATTGTAGACTCGCGGGGAAATCCAACGGTTGAAGCCGATGTGTTTCTTGAAAGCGGTGCCCATGGCAGAGCAGCCGTGCCCTCCGGCGCCTCGACCGGCACTCGGGAGGCCCTGGAACTCAGGGATAACGACAAAAATCGCTATGGCGGCAAGGGTGTGCTCAAGGCAGTGGAGAACGTCAATGAAACCATTGCCCCAAATCTGCTCGGCATTGAAGCCACCCAACAGGTGCTGATCGACCAGATCATGCTGGATTTGGACGGAACCAGCAATAAAGAAAAGTTGGGTGCCAACGCCATCTTGGGTGTCTCCCTGGCCGTGGCCAAGGCGGCTGCCGCAGAGCTTGAATTGCCGCTCTACAACTATCTGGGTGGTGTCAATGCCAAGGTGTTACCAGTGCCCATGATGAATATCCTCAATGGCGGCGCCCATGCCGACAACAATGTGGATATTCAAGAATTCATGATTCTGCCCGTGGGCGCGTCTTCCTTTGTCGAGGCCCTGCGCATGGGGGCTGAAACCTTTCATGCCCTGAAGACCGTGCTCAAAAAAAAGGGTCTGGCCACTGCCGGTGGTGACGAGGGCGGCTTTGCCCCCAACCTGCGCTCCAACGAAGAAGCCATGGAAGCACTTCTGGAAGGCATCACCAAGGCTGGCTACGCGCCGGGCACAGACATCTGCATAGCCATCGACGCTGCCTCCAGCGAATTTTATGTTGCCGACGAAAAAGTCTACAACCTGCAGGCCGAAGCACAACCCAAAAAATCAGCTGCAGAGCTGGTTGCCTTTTATGCAGACTGGACCAAAAAATACCCACTCATCAGCATTGAAGACGGGCTTGACGAAAACGACTGGGATGGCTGGAAAATACTGACCGAGGAACTGGGTGACCGCATCCAGTTGGTGGGCGACGATATTTTTGTGACCAACACCAGCATCCTCAAGGAGGGCGTTGCGCGGGGTATTGGCAACTCGATCCTCATCAAACTCAACCAGATCGGCTCACTTACGGAAACCATTGATGCGGTGGACATGGCGCACCGGTCCAGTTATACTGCGGTTATTTCCCATCGTTCCGGGGAAACAGAGGACAGCACCATCGCTGATTTGGCCGTGGCCTTAAACAGTGGCCAAATCAAGACCGGCGCACCTTCCCGCAGTGACCGGGTGGCCAAGTATAATCAGCTTCTGCGCATAGAAGAAGAACTGGGACGTTCGGCGCGCTATGCCGGCAAACAGGCCTTTCGCTTTTTGCCGTAAAAGGCGCTGAGATTCAGAAAACAGATCAGGGGCGGGCGGTGCACAAAGCCCCGCTCGCCCTGAAGACTACAGAGCAACACGCATGGGGGAATTGCATGGGAACCCTGACAAAAGCCAACTTGGTGGAAAAAATCTACGCGAACCACCCCACCTTGACCAAGTCGCAGGCGGTACAGGCTGTGGAGCTCTTTTTATCTCTTGCCAAGTCATCGCTCATTCAAGGCGATGATTTGCTCCTCAGCGGCTTTGGTAAGTTCAATGTCCGCGATAAAAAGCCGCGGCGGGGCCGCAATCCGCAAACAGGCGACACACTGATACTGGACGCCCGCCGGGTCGTCACCTTTAGGCCTTCCGGTCTTTTGCGTGATAAAGTCAACAAAGGTTGAGGTGCAGGCATTCCTGCACCTTCTCCCGAACTTTCCGCCACACTGCGTTCCACTCCACCTGCCTGCACAAGGATACCCCTGCATCCCTCACCAGGCCTGATGCTGAACGTTCTGCTTATTTTCTTCCTTTCGTATCTGCTGGCTGCCTCCATCAAACGGCTTTTCCCGAACTCCAGCAAAATGCTGATCAACTGGTAACAACAGCCCGCCCACAACACAGCATAATTTAAAGCATCTGGGCACTGTGGCCCTGCTCGTCCCCTGTGTTGATTGGAGCAGCTTCTGTACCCACCGGCAGCCTGATTTCAACCAAGGTGCCCTTGCCCGGCTCACTTTGAATTTCGATGCTGCCCTGGTGCTCGATAATGATTTTGCGGGAAATGGCCAGGCCAATGCCAGTACCGCTCTCACGCGTCGTAAAATAGGGATAAAACACTTGGGAGAGCAATTCCGGAGCTATACCACGACCAGTATCCACCGCCTGGATGCCCAACCAGAGCCGATCTGCCGAGGCGCTCGCCTTGACGGTGAGCGTTCCTCCACTGTCCATGGCCTGCTGGGCATTGAGCAACACATTCATCAGCACCTGGCGCAGGCGGTCGGTATCCCCCTGAATACTGGGTAAGGCCGGGTCACAGTGCCACTGCACCTCGATATTGTGTTCCTCCAGCTCTGCCTGCATCAGGGTCAGGCTTTGCCTGAGTAATTCAACCATGTCCACCTCCTCAAGCTTGAGCTGCGAGGGATGAGTCAGGCCGAGCATCTCGGTGATGGTCCTGTTTAAGCGTTCTGTTTCCTGAATAAGCAGGGCTGCGCTCTCCTGTTCCCGACTGCCCTCGGAAAA
Organism: Desulfobulbaceae bacterium; assembly: GCA_013201405.1. Classification (GTDB taxonomy): domain Bacteria; phylum Desulfobacterota; class Desulfobulbia; order Desulfobulbales; family Desulfobulbaceae; genus Desulfobulbus. The sequence continues at coordinate 13,892 of JABMJC010000012.1, read as the reverse complement.
ATGATTTTTCAGATAATAAGCCAACCCTTTTATGGAACTCAAGGGATTGCGCACCTCATGGGCCACCCCGCCCGCTATACGGCCAATGGCTGCCAAGCGTTCATTTTCCCGCATTTTCTGTTCCAGATCTGTCAACTCTGTAATATCGGAAAGCAGCAGCACTCGGCCCCGATAGGTTTGCACTGCATCGGTTATTTTCAGCGGCTGGCACAAGAGTACCTTGCGCTCCTCTGCCAGGGTAAGGGTAAGGGATTTGGCTGCCAGACTCCCCTCTTCCACGTCTGACTCATCAAAAAACGCAGCCAGTACTGCAGGCAACACCTCTTGGGGGAATTTATCCAGGGCATCCGCAGCGCTTAAGCCAGTAAGTACGGCGGTTGCACCATTCCACGTTTCTATGCGGCCATCCGGTGCAGTGGCAATAACCCCCAAGGGAAGCTGGGCAACCAGCAGGGCTGTATAGGCCTGCACCTTTTCCACGGTTTTCTGGGAAACACGATAACCTTGTACCGCAGCCAGCGACAACCATCCCCCCAAACCCACCAGAAGCATGGCCAGAGAGAGCAGCAAAATTTGCCACTGCATTCTAGCCAATGCCTGCTCATGTTCATGAATATTCAACCCAACTGCAACCAGGTATTCCTGATTCGCCACGGCAGAAGGAAGCGCACGTCCCCTTCCCATCATCGGGCTGTGATGTTCAAAGCTGCCAGGTCCCCTGCGCATCATTGGCCCATCATTCATCCTGGACAGCATGCGATTCATGCCCCGCCCCTGGGGCTGAATGACCAGGTAGGTACACGCTGTAAAGGCTTGGTCAGTCCCCAGGCTAAAGGTGATTCGGTGGGGAGAAATACTACTATCACAGTTTCTGCCTTCCAGACCTGTCTGTTGTAAGGGCACAGCAGAAGCCTGCGTACCCACCTTGTGCGGATCGGAATGAGCAAGGATTGTACCTTCATTGTCTGCAAGGCTCAGAAAAAGAATGTCTGTGTCATCGCTAACATGGGTAACTATCTGCTGTAGCTGTTCGGGCCAGCCGCTGCTTAACTGCTGATGCTGGCGTAACTCATTGACCAGAGCCATACGCAGGTTGGCATGGAGTACGCGTACGAGGGTCGCGGCTCTCTGTTCCAAATTTGTCTGCATCACCCGCTTTTCCAGGCGGTAATTATACAGGGCAAAGGTGGCGACAATGAAGACCAGTATGGCGGCAGCGGCTGCCAACAACCAGGGAGAGCTGTCAATATAGGTGGTATATATTTTCTTCTTCAAAAAAGACTTCATGGAATTGTACATGCAAGAAACACTCCTGCCAAAGCCAGTTCAGAATGTAGGTTGGAGCTGAGCGCAGCGAAGCCCAACAGATGCGGCTGAGATCAACACAACCCCACTGTTACACTTTACCAATATTTCAACGCAAACTGCCGGACATACGAGTAAATCGCACCATATCGCAGGTTGGAGCTAAGCGCAGCAAAGCCCAACAAAAATGGACTCAATAAGGAGCTGAGTTCCATTGAGAGCCATTTTCAACATAATTCGAGCTTTTCTCCAGATAGACAGCGCTATTGTCGACAAAAGCGGCCCAAGAAGAGCCAGGATCAGGAAGCGAGTCCTTGACACTGGGTATTTTTTATCCAGTCAGACAGGAAAAGCGGGTAAGAACAATACAAGCAGTAAAACTTCATTCCATATGTTCCGCTGCGAAAAAAAGCAGCCTATTTTCTTTTTTAATAAAAACACATGCAACTTCAAGATGTTATGATAAAAAAAATTAAACTGGCACGCTTATCGCACGTATAAAGATAAAGGGAAACGCCCAAAAGGGTATTTTCACATTCATCTTAACAAGAGGTATGACCATGAAAACATCGGGTAACAAAAAAAAGCTGCTTTTGGCAGCACTTCTGACCACAGGCATCACCATGGGACTTGCCCACACCGGTATTGCCGCAAACACCACGGTAACCCAACCAGCCCCTGCTCCGCAGGCAGGCACCTGGAATTGTCCTTGGCTGGGCAATGATCCGGCCATGATTGAAAAACACAATAAATTTCTGCAAGAGACCACCGCATTGCGCAAACAGATGGCTGTTAAGCAGGCTGAAAAACGCAGCATGATGCGCTCTAGCCAGGTGGACAGCGCCAAGGTTTCCCAGCTCACTGGCGAAATATTCGATCTGCGCGAACAACTGCGCGCCAAGGCCCAGGAAAACGGCCTGCCCATGGGTATGATGGGTGGCGGCATGGGCAGGGGCAAGGGCATGGGTGCGGGTGGCGGAGCCTGGTGGGGTCCTTGCGGAGCCTGGTGGGGTCCTTGTGATGGAACAGGCCCTGGTCCTGTTGGCCCTGGCCCAGGTAGAGGTGGACGGATGGGCCGCTAATCCCTTTAGGGCATAAGTTGGATTTTACCAAAACTTATCCCAACCAGCTGGATATACGAATAAATCATGCCATAGTGCAGGTTGTGGCTGAGCGCAGCAAAGCCCAACAAGAAGTGGACCACAAAAGAGCCGAGGTTTATTAAGAGTCTTGAAAGCCTTGAGAGCCACTTGCAAAACAACTCAAGATTCCCCCTACAAAACCGACACCCTCGTCTCTTCACACAAGCCACGCAACAGGTGCGGAACTCTCCGCACCTGTTTTGCCGGCACTCCAACTCCCCTGCTTAGATTCTTTAGATTCTGGCCCTGCATCCGCGCAGGTTCAAGCAGCGTTTGCCTGGCTAAAGCATATTTTCCGGATCCACATCCATTTGCACCGCAACACTGCGGGGGCACAGAGTCTTTTTTTGGCTGTTAAGCTGGTCACACAAACGGTGCAGGGCGATAATTTCTGCACTCTTTAAAAGGATTTGCCAGCGCACCCGATTTTTAATCTTGGCCAATGGTGCAGGCACAGGCCCAAGCACTGCTACCTTACCGCCTGTATCCTGCTGCCGCAGGAATGCCGCCGTATCTATGGCTGCCTGTTCCACCTCTCCCTCGTTCAGCCCGCTGATACGCACATTGACCAAACGGGTAAAGGGCGGATAGCCCAAAGGCTGGCGCAGGGCTATTTCTTGGTTGTACAGACCCACATAGTTGTGGTTTTGCGCCAAACGCACGGCATAGTGTTCGGGCTGGTAGGTTTGCACAATCACCCGGCCAGGACTCTCTCCCCGCCCTGCCCTGCCTGTCACTTGCGCAATTTGGGCAAAGGTGCGTTCCCCTGCCCTGAAATCCGGCAAATTCAGCCCAGCATCGGCCCAGAGTACACCCACAAGCGTTACATGCGGAAAATGCAGACCCTTGGCAATCATCTGCGTGCCGACAAGGATATCGATCTCACGCTCTTGCATTGCCTTGAGCACCTCCAGCAACTGCCGCCGGTTTCTGCTGCTGTCACTGTCTACCCGGGCAATCCGTGCCAAGGGAAAGAGTACGGCTATTTCCTCTTCAATGCGCTCTGTACCAAGTCCCCGGCCCATAACCTGGCCGGAGCCACAGGCCGGGCACAAGGTGTCTGGATGCTGATGATACCCACAGTAGTGGCAGAGCAGTTGATTGCGGCTGCGGTGCCAGGTAAGCGATACCCGGCAATGCTTGCACTCCAGTACAAAGCCACAGTCGCGGCACTGCATGAAGGTGGCAAAACCGCGGCGGTTGAGAAAAAGCAGGGTTTGCCGGCCAAGTTCGAGATTTTCCCGCATGGCGCTGAGCAGTGCCCTGGAAAAAAGCTGATGTTCCCTGGGCATTTCTTCGGCTCGCATATCCACGAGCTGAACCTGTGGCAGAGGGTGTGCACTCACCCGCTCGGGCAGCTGCAGCAGCTGGTATTTGCCTGTTATCGCGTGGTGATAGCTGGTCAGTGCGGGCGTAGCTGAACCGAGCAGTACCAGGCATTTTTCCTGTTTTGCCCTGAGTACCGCCAAATCGCGGGCATGGTACGGCAGGCCGTCTTCCTGTTTATAAGAAGACTCATGCTCCTCATCCACAACAATCACGCCCAGATTGCTCAGCGGAGCAAAGACTGCGGAACGGGCACCCAAAACAATACGTGCCTTGCCCCACAGCACACGCTGCCACTGGCCAATCCGCTCGCCATCGCTCATGCCACTGTGTAAAACCGCCACCTGATCGTCAAAACGCGCGCGCAATTCTGTTTCCAGCTGCGCAGCCAGAGCAATTTCTGGCACCAGCAGTAGAGCACTTTTCCCTTGGTCAAGGGCGGTGGCCACAGCAAGCAGGTAAACCTCGGTTTTACCACTGCCAGTAACACCAAAAAGCAGGAAAGGGGCAAAGATGTTCCTGCAAATTTCCCCTACGAGCGGCCCAAGCACATCTTTTTGCGCTTCTGTCAGCTGGTGTGTGGTGACAGGCTGGCGCTGCAGACCGGCAAAGGGATCACGGAAGACCGGTTTGTGGCTCAGACCAAGAAAATCGCGGGCAAGCAGCCGCTTTAAGGCAGGCCCATGATTGGGATAGGCCTGCCGCAGGCTGGAGCGGGCAACCTCCAGGTTTGTCTTTTCAGCAATGGTGAAAAAAATCTCCAGCAGCTTGTGCTCGCTTTTGCGTAGAGGGGGATAATTCTCTGCTTCCAGGTACCTGTTCAGTTCGTCGCTGCAAAAATTGCCCTGCTGCGCAAGCAGTGGCACCAGCTGCGCACCAATGCGCACCACTGCTTCTGTTCTTGTGCGGCCACCTGAGCTGAGTAATTCTGGAAGAATGTCAACAAATCCTTTTTGTTCCAGTGCAAGCACAGCGCGCTGCTTCTGCGGGTTGCGCCAAATTTTCCGTACAGCTGCCGGGCTCAGCTCTCCTTTATCCACAAGCCGGGATAACCAGGGCATTTGCTGCATGAGCGCAAGGCCTTGGGCTGCACAGTGTGCCTTACCCTTGTCAGTGAGTACGATACGCCGACCACTGCGTGCGCCTGGCGCAAGCGGCAGGGCTGTGCGAATCACTTCGCCAATGGGATAGTGATAGTATTGGGCAATCCAGCGGTAGAACGGAACAAGCGTTGCTGGAAAAAATGGTTCAAGGCTCAGGATATCAACCAGTGGACGCACCTGGTACGTAGCTTGTGCATCAGCCCTTTGGGTCGATGCCTCACCAAGCACATACCCGGTAATCTGCCTGTTTCCCAAGGGAGCCAGCACAATTGCACCAACCAAAAGTTCCTCTGCAATACCAATGGGTGCAGCATAGGTCAGTGTAGAAAAGATCGGTGCATCCACCGCCACTTCATACAGGCGGTCCCCAAGGCGATCGTCTATGCAGGGGCTGTTGTCAGATTCCTCCACCCTTGTCTTACTCTTCAGGCAATTGCTTGCAAACAGACTCGAGATATTCGCGGAAGGCCGGGCCCAACTGCTGGTGCATCAGGGCAAAATCAACCACTGCCTTCAAATAACCAAGCTTGTCGCCGGCATCGTAGCGACTACCTTCAAACTCGTAGGCAAACATACCCTGCCTTTTAGACATTGCCTGCAGGGCATCGGTAAGCTGGATTTCGCCACCATGGCCAGGCGTGGTTTTTTCCAGCAAATCAAAAATCTCCGGCATCAGCAGGTAGCGGCCGATAATGGCCATATCTGAGTTGGAAGTACCTGGGGCAGGTTTTTCTATCATACGGGTGATTCTGTGGGCGCGCTCAAACTCGCTTTCCTCCCCTTCCACAATGCCGTACTGGTGGGTTTCCTGCTCTGGAACTCGCCGCACCGCCACAATCGATGAACCCACCTGTTCATAAAGGTTGATCATCTGCTTGCAGCAAGCTATCTTGCTGAGCACCAGGTCGTCGCCAAGGAGCACGAAGAACGGCTCGTCACCCACCACGTTGCGCGCCATGAGAATGGCATGGCCAAGACCTAGGGGCTCCTTTTGGCGTACCGAGGTTACATCGATCAGGTTGGAAATATGGCGCAGCTCTTCCCGCAAAAGTACCTTGTTGCGTTCCTTTAAAATGGTGTCGAGTTGGAAGTCGTAGTCAAAATGGTTTTCTATGGCCGATTTGCCCGCACTGGTCACCAGAATGATCTGCTCAATGCCAGATGCCACTGCTTCTTCAACAATGTATTGAATGGTGGGCCGGTCGACAATGGTGAGCATCTCTTTGGGAATGGCCTTGGTTGCCGGTAAAAAACGGGTACCAAGCCCAGCCACGGGGATGACAGCCTTGCGGATTATTTTCATGAAACCTTCCTTGATTGTATTGGAAAAGTTGAATTAAATTATGAGGTTCCTGAAGAAAATTTTTTGATGCCATATGCGGCTATTTTAAGTATGGACAAGGTCCGTAAAGCCTGCACAAAAAATTTCATCAAAAATATCAGCGACAAGAAAAGTATACATCGTATTCTTTACCCGGCCACAAGATACCATTTCATGCGGTCAACTGGAAGTGCTAAGACTTCTGGCTGACCGTCACTTTTTAGGCCCCACCCATGCATGCAGCCAAACAGGCAGCCAGTACTTCGCCCTTCCCTATGGATGCAGAATTTGCCATACAGGTTGAAAACCTGAGTAAATGCTACCAAATTTACGATAAACCGCATCAGCGGCTCCTGCAGATGCTCTACCGCGGCCATCGGCAGTATTATCGCGAATTTTGGGCGTTATCCAATGTCTCTTTAACTGTCAAACGGGGGGAAACAGTTGGCATTATAGGCAAGAATGGGAGTGGCAAATCTACTCTGCTGCAAATGATCTGTGGTACACTCACGCCAACTAGCGGTAAAATCCTTACCAAGGGACGAATTACCGCACTCTTGGAACTCGGATCAGGCTTCAACCCTGAATTTACTGGTCGAGAAAATGTGTACATGAACGGCGCTGTCCTTGGTTTCACCCATGAAGAAATGGACGAATGCTATGAGGAGATAGTCGCTTTTGCTGATATAGGTGATTTCATCGATCAGCCGATCAAAAGTTATTCCAGCGGCATGATTGTGCGCTTGGCCTTTGCTGTGCAAGCAATGGTTGGTCCAGATATACTTGTCGTTGACGAAGCCCTTGCAGTAGGAGACGTTAAATTTCAAGCAAAGTGCTTCGATCGCCTCAGACTCCTCAAGGAAAACGGCACAAGCATTCTTTTGGTTACCCATTCCAGCGAGCAAATCGTCACCCATTGCACCAAGGCCATCCTGCTTAATGATGGTGCCGTAGTCGAACAAGGCGAACCAAGGCAGGTGGTGAATCGCTACATGGACATTCTGTTTGGCAAGGAAAAGCGGTCAAATCCAACGGATACAGTATTAAATGATGCAGATGTAAACAATGCAGATGCACATAATGCAGAACAGGAAGACGTGCAGCTTGGCTATGATCTGAGCAGTAGTCAGGACATTTTTTGCAAACGTGCTGGTTACAACCCCTATGAATATCGCTGGGGTGATGGTGCTGCACAGATTCTTGATTTTCATCTCGCTACTGAGGAAACAGCCTATCCATCCTTCGTTAACAGCGGACAACATCTGACACTTGCCCTTTCCATCCGTTTCCTTGCAGATCTTGTACGCCCCATTCTTGGCATTACTATCAAAAGCAAAGAGGGAGTAACCTTGTACGGAGTAAATTCTGAATCACTTTCTCTTGATGAATTCAAACAATACGGCAAACAAGGTACAGTAGTAGTTGCAGTTGCTCGTTTCCCCTGTAGGCTTGCTGAAGGCGATTATTTTATATCGCTCGGTGTTGCTACGCGACAAGGTGAGGAAATTATCCCGCATGATCGACGTTACGATTCAATTTATCTCAAGGTTCGTTCCGACACCTCTTTTTTTGGCTTAATTAATCTACATCTTGAACTCAAAACTAGACAAGTACAAAACATATGAACTTCCCTTCCATGCTTATAGATTCCGGCTATACGCTGGCCGACAAAATTTCTATCTTTATGAAACCCGGTTATGCAGGTATTGCATACAGTGACGGTGATGAAACAGAAAATCGCATTGCAAACATAATTGCTGAAGCACAAGATCTTTCCATCTTTTCCAGAGAACTGGCAGTTCAATGCACAGACTGGCCTTCTTTGTATCATCTTTCTGGCACGCGCGCCAATATTCTGCGTCCTTTTCATTCAATCTTAAAGCAGGCTAATGTGCTTGAAATAGGAGCCGGCTGCGGGGCTATCACTCGATATTTAGGAGAGAGTGGAGCCAACGTGCTTGCGTTGGAAGGCTCGCCCAGGCGAGCGGTCATTGCCCGTTCAAGAACGCGAGACCTAGAAAATGTGACTATAGTCGCCGACAAATTCGACCAGTTTCAATGTGATTTGGATTTGCGCTTTGATATCATCACGCTGATTGGGGTGCTGGAATATGCAGCTCTATTTACGGATGATGAAAACCCTGTGGTTAGCATGCTCACACGGATTCGCGAGTTGCTTAAACCCGAAGGACGCTTGATCCTGGCTATTGAGAACCAGTTGGGGCTTAAGTATTTTGCTGGTGCGGCAGAAGACCACACGGGCGAACCCATGCTTGGCATTGAAGGACGCTACTCAACAAAAGGGCCGCGAACCTTTGGTCGAAAGGTTTTAGCAACAAAGCTCCAACAGGCAGGGTTTATTAATCAGCAATTCATGGCACCATTCCCTGACTACAAACTTCCAATCTCAATCCTCACCGAACAAGGCCTCAACTGCGATACATTTGATGCTGCAGCCCTGTGCTGGCAAAGTGCCCGGCGCGATCCTCAATTGGCCTCCCCCCTTGTCTTTGCGCCAGAACTTGCCTGGCCAGTCGTGGATGCCAACGGTCTCACCCTTGAACTTGCCAATTCTTTTTTGGTGCTTGCCCGAACATCTGCTCAGGTAGGGCATGATACATCTATCCTTGCCTATCATTACAGTACAAATGGTCGCCATAGTAATTTTTGCAAAGAAACTCTTTTTGTGCAAAAAGACATTAACAATATTGAATTATTATATAATCCCTTAAGTCCGGATGCTGTGCGCAGCAGGGAGGGTCGCTACATCCTGTTCAATATTCCAGCAACTGCAAAGTATATACATGGAGAATCGCTTGCCTTAAAATTTCTCAAAGTCGTAACTCGTGACAAGTGGGACATTAAAGAAATAGGAGATTTATTGAAACAATATCTTGACATCATTGATTCTTACCTCACTGAAAAAGGGACATTCGTCTGCTTCGATTCTATAACAAGGCTTTTGCCTGGAGTATGTTTTGATATTATTCCACAAAATATTATTTGCTTATCTAATGGAACATATAAAATAATTGATCAGGAGTGGAGTTTAAAAAATGATATTCCATTAGGATGGATTTTGTTTCGAACTTTATTACAAGTTGTATCTAATATTACGAAATTTGGCAGGAGCTCTACTATATTTCCAAAAACTCGTCTTGATTTTTTTATTGCATCTATTAAGAGTGCTGGATTTTCAGTTACTGAAAAAAATCTAAAAGAGTTTGCTATCCTGGAAAGCAAAATACAAACGGATATTTTTTATCCAGACAATCAATTATCACTCATTTCATCATGGAATCCAGGAGCAAAAAATTCTTTTTTTAACCTTCAAAATTTATTGGAAGAATTAGAAAAACATATTTCATTAGCTGAATCAAAACTATCCTATAAAGAAAACGAGCTAACATTAAAAAATGAAGAGATAAAAAAAATAGTGCACAACAATGCCATTCTAAGTGCAGAATTTTATTCTAAAAGATTTAAACTAAAAAATATAATATACAATTATAAAATTGTTAAAATTATTAAAAAAAGCAAACTCTTTTGTAGCGAATGGTACATCAAAACATATCCTTTAATTAAAAATTTACCTATCGAACCAATAATTTATTATCTTCACTTTGGGTACACAAATACAAATCCAAACCCATATTTCGATTCATTGTGGTACATAAATGCATATAACGATGTTAAAGAAAAACATTTAAACCCTCTGGTACATTATATTTTATTTGGGGCCAAAGAGGGAAGAAACCCTAGTCTCTATTTTCATACTGATTGGTATTTAAACAAATATACAGACGTCAAGAAAAGTAACAAAAACCCTCTAACCCATTTTTTAATTCATGGTGCAAAAGAAGGAAGAAATACTAATCCGTACTTTGATTCACAATGGTATAAAGAAAATTATCCGGAAATAGAGTTTTCCGGGATAGAACCTTTACTGCACTACATGACTATTGGATGGCATGAAGGGAATAATCCTAGCCCCTATTTCAACACAAAATGGTACTTGAATAGATATAGCGATGTCCGTAGATTAAAAATAGATCCATTAATCCATTATATATATACCGGTTGGAAAGAAGGAAAAGATCCTAATCCTCTGTTTAATACTGAATGGTATATAAACAAATACCCTGAAGTTCTTGCCCACAATCAGCAACCACTTTTAAATTATATTAATTCATGGGCTATAGGCAAAAAAAATCCGAACCAATTTTTTGATACAGAATGGTATCTAACAATGTATCCTGAAGTGAAAAAAAATGGAGTTGATCCGTTAATTCATTATTTAATCCAAGGCGCTGCTGAAGGGAAAAACCCTAGTCCATTATTTAATACAAATTGGTACCTGGAAGAATATCATGATGTTCGAGATAGCGGAATAAACCCACTTGAACATTATATCCATTATGGACGTAACGAAAGAAGACGTGCATCTGCTGATTCTGATGTCAATCGACCGATTTCCAACCATCACCTAAAAACAAACGACCCTTCAACGAACTGACAGCAGCATGGATACGATTCTGCGACTAAGTGAACTGGCCCTAAAGGGCACGCTCATTGTTTCACTTTTTTTTATCATTCCCTACATTGTGGGTTGTCTGCCGGTAATGCGTTGGAGATGGCAGACACCGGGCGTAGCTTCAGCCATTGTGTTTGGCACTGCCCTGCTCTGGGCCATCTTTTTGCTGATCTCTATTCCATGTACGCTGTGGTGGGGCAAATTCCACGGCCTTGTTGCCTTGGTTGCGCTAGCCTGGGGGCTATGCGTGGCAGCATCCCTGATACTGCTGAAGAAGGAGCTTTTAGCTCCATTGTATGCTTTGACTAAACGCATGCGCCGACCTACTCTACTGCCCATTATTGTGCTGACATGTATAATTGTAATGACCGCCGTGCCGGTGCTCCTGAAACACCAAGATGCAGATGACGCCACCTATGTGGCCTTGGTGACCGATGTGGTACAGACCGATACCCTTTATGACTACCACTTCTATACAGGGGCCAGCCTTGACAAGGATGGCACCCGCAGGCCATGGTTGATTGGCTGGCAGCGGATTCTTGCTCCTTTTCCTCTGTTGGTTGCATGGTATGCCAAAATGTCTGCCATTCATCCCGCCATCATGAGCCACACCATTCTTCCAGGCGTCCTGATTCCTTTGGCTTTCATGGTCTATTATTTGCTGGCGCGTACGCTTTTTTTCGATCCAGAAGATCGTTGGATTTTTTTGTTGATTATGTGCACAGCCCTGGTGTTTGGGGGTTTTTCGGCATGGTCTACCGGCTCTTTCCTGCTTTTGCGCATTTGGCAAGGCAAGGCCCTGCTGGCTGCCATTTTTTTGCCCCTGTTGTTCCTCCTGCTGGTGCAGGAACAACAACAGGGCTTGAAGGCAGCGCTTTGGTGTGCACTAACAACGGTGACCATGGCTGCGGTAGTCACCACTACTATGACCTCTATTTTTGTACCATTTTTGCTGGTTGCTTTTTGTCTGTTCAAAGGTTGGCAAAAAAGGCAGTTTGCTCAAACCCTGATCTTGGCCCTTGCTGGTACGCCAGCCATGGTGCAGGGCGTTGCCTACCATCTTCTGGGGTAAAATATGGGCCGACTGACTGAAATCTCGCAGCTTTGGCCAACCCTAGTGTGGATTGCGGAAAGGGTCATAGGTGGTGGTTATTATTACGTATTGTGGTTCTTGGCCCTGCTTTATTGCCTTCTGCATACAAGTGACAGGCCCGATTTACGGGCAACTGCGGGGCCTTTGCTCATCCTGTTTATTTTGATAGCCAGCCCGCCTGTTGCGTGGCTGTTGTTGACAAAAGTGTTTGCGCCACCTTATTATCCCCGCTTTGTTTGGGTGTTGATGGTGGAAATTATGTTGGCCTGCGTGGGCACGGAAGTGGTAAGGCGGCAAAAAGGGAAATGGCAAAAAGGAGTCGCACTGCTTGCAGTCTTGATTGCGATTGCTGCCAGTGGTCAGTTTTTGTTTGCAGGACAAATACATTTTTCTGGCAAATTTTACCAGAGCTCGAACCGTTTCAAGCTCCAGGACGAGACTATTGCTATCGCCGACTATTTAAGGCAAAATCATGCTGGAGAATGGGGATATTTCACCGAAGCGGTGAATATAGAAATCCGTCAGTATGATGCGGGCATTCTCATGGTCTCAGGCAGGGGAACTGGCAGGAGGCTGGAAAACGCACTGAATCAAACCCAGTGGCAATCTATGGCAGCGAGTTACCTCAAGGGTAAAATGAGTGTGCTGGTTTTGGAACATAATAATGAACATGAAAAAAAGTTGAATGAGCTGGGTTGGACGGTAGAAAACCGGATTGGCTTATATGATATTTATAAAAGAACTAATGAATAATACATATTAAATGCGCAGTTCGACCATCTGCTCTGTAGATGTTGTATATTTTGCAGCTCAACCCATTTTTCAGGTACATTTTGTTTGAAATTTTCAAACAACCACCGTCGCACCAGATTATTTTATCATAATTTTAATTGTGGAATATATTTCAAGACAAAAATAGGCAGAAATATATATCTCATCGTTTGAAATTTTAATCACAGTAATAGATTAATTTAATAACCATAGAATGGTGAATTTGATGCATGATCAAAATGATGAAATCGATCTCAAAGAGATTATATCTGCTTTTTGGCGGCGTAAATGGACATTTCTGACTGTGTTTATTTCTACAATAATATTAACTTTTTTTTATTCGTTATTGGAAATACCACAGTTCCATGCATCTGGTACAATTAAAGTTAGCGATTCAAGCATACCCATAAAAATTCCTCGAGCAGAATTCCAACAAACTCAATTAGAAATATTAAAAAATCCGCAACTGCTAGAACGTACTGCAGAATCTATTTTATCAAAAAATGATGTCATATTTTTTGAAGAAAATAGACAGGATAATACTAATAAAAATAATTTTTTATATAAAGTTATTAACTACATAAATAAAACCATATCCAATAAAAGTCAAACAAATATACTTTCTTATGAAGAAAAGAAAATTTATTTATTCAATTTATTAAAAAATAATTTAAAAATTACTTCTATCAAAAATACAGAATTATTTAAATTAACTTTTAATTCACCCAGTCCAGATTTATCTGCTCAAGCAATAAATATATTTGTAGATGAATTTATAAAAATAAACAAAACGAAACTCCAAAAAAAGATTGATGAAAAATACAATATTGATACAGAAATTGCCCTGTTAAATGATCAAATAAATAATGCGGAATTAGAGATTCAAACTCTCAACGATCAAAAAGAAAAATTATCGGAAAAATTTTCTATTGCTTCCTACGATATCGAAAAAGAAATCATATTAAATAAACTTAAAGAATTAGATTTCCTTTCAGCCCAAGCATATACAGACCGTATACTGTTTGAAAATATATACAAAACAAACCTTAAAGATAACAAAAATACGGTACCAAACGAGTATACACAACAAATACAATCTGAATATGCAGCTATTCTCCAAGTGGAAGAAGTATTAGAAAAAGAAATTGGGCTCCTCAGCAGAATCTGTGGGTAGCCTTAGGCACGGGCAGGTCGCCAAGCCCATGATACAAGGCTATTTTTAACCCATCATAGGTTCGGAAACCATAGGATCGCTTGGTGACCACCTTGGCCTTGTTGTTGAAACCTTCCACGCAGC
>JABMJC010000136.1 GCA_013201405.1 Desulfobulbaceae bacterium | reverse complement strand
GCTGCGTCTGGGTCTTTGCCGCCGACGGCAGTGCACCGAGTTTTTTGGGCGGTAACTCTGCCTTTGGCCCCTCGCACTACACCCATACCATCTTTATGGCCTCCATCGTGGTTGGTCTCTGTGCCGGCCTGATCAGCGGCTGTATCGGCGCAGGCGGTGGATTCATCATTGCCCCTGCCCTGATGAGCGCAGGCGTGAAAGGCATCCTTGCCGTGGGAACCGACCTGTTCCATATTTTCGCCAAGGCAATCATGGGTTCCGTACTGCACCGCAAATTGGGCAACATCTCGGTATCCCTGGCCTTTACCTTTCTAATTGGTGCCATCGTCGGCTCCACCGCGGGTGGTGTGCTCAACCGTTGGATCTACAGCAAGAACCCGACTCTGAGTGATACCTTCATCACCCTGATTTATGTTGTTATCCTTGGTTTTCTTTCCTTTTTTGCCATCAACGACTGGATGAAAGCTCGCGGCAAAAAGGTAGTAAAAGAGGAAGGAGCTACCCGTTTTGCCGAGGAAATTCCACCCATGGGCAAAAGGTTGCAGTCAGTCAACCTGCCCCCCATGCTCACCTTTGACGAAAACGTAACCCCTGGCGGCCGCAAGATTTCCTGGATTTTTCTGGTTATCAGTGGTTTCATCGTGGGCACTGCAGCATCGCTCATGGGCGTGGGCGGTGGCTTTCTCACCTTCCCCATGTTCGTCTACGGATTGGGCGTTTCCTCCATGACCACCGTGGGTACAGATATCTTCCAGATCGTATTCACCGCTGGTTATGGTTCCATCACTCAATACGCCATGTACGGCTTTATCTTCTACACCTTGGCCATGGGCATGCTGCTTGGCTCGCTGGTCGGCATCCAGATCGGCTCTTTGGTAACCAAGGTGGTGCCCGGCATGACCATCCGCGGCTTTTTCGCCCTTACCGTGAGCGCAGGTTTCATCAACCGGCTCGCCGCCCTGCCTGAAAAACTGGCAAAAATGGGTTACATTAAACTGGCGCCGTCGATCACTTCGACGATCAACACCATTGGCACCATTATATTCTTCGCCATCATCATTGCCTTTGCTGCATGGGTCTCCTGGTGCTTTTTCTCTAACTTCAAGCAACTGAAAGCCGAGGAGGTATAACTGTCATGTTGACCACCAAACAATACCGCTCGAGATCGATTTTTCTCCTGTCAACTTTTTTTGTGATCCTAGTTCTGATCTTCCTGCCCCTTTATCCAGATTTGAAGCCGGGCAGCAAGACAGACGGGTTGACCTACATGGACAACTTCTTCAACGCCTTGTCCAAGGACTCCGCCTACTATGTACCAGAACAACTGAAAAGGGCGAAAACCTTTACAGGACAAACTTTTGAGGCCGACCTCCAATACAAAAACGCCGCCCAGGCCCAACAGGCTGTTCGGCTCCTGAACACCAACGGTTTTGCCACCACGGCCGAAGATGTACATGTTAAGACCAGCGGTGATTTCGGTAAACTGCTGGAAGCGGCGTTGACCGATGCAGACCTCATGTACCACAACGATGGCCAGGCCATTGCTGCCAAATACCAGATGGTGGATATGGATGAAAAAACCGCCATGTTCGCATGGCACAACACCTTGGGTGCCCTGGGCAAGAGCCTGGAAAAAGAAGGATCAGGCAAAGCGCAGATGTACAATGCCACCCAGGGGATCAATACCAGAGCCATTGAGCCAGCCTACAACTACTACCAGGTAGAGTTGAAGCCCGTACGGCAAAATCTGCCCATGCTCATTTTTGCCCTGGTGTTCTATGTAGCGTACACCTGCTGGTACGGCTTTGGCATTCTCTACCTATTTGAAGCCATGGGCGTCAAGCTCGATCATTGAAACTGGAAAAGTCACTGTTTTTGTAAATCTTGTACGTTGACTGGACTATAAAAAGAAAGCCTCCACAAAAAATCCCCAGCCAGATGAAACACTTGGCTGGGGATTTTTTGTGGATCTTCTATCAAATTACGTGGCCAAGTCTAAATCTATTCATTCAACGACTTTATAGCGACATGCTGGACCACGACCGGATTTAACCAACATGCCCCGCTTAACAAAATCACTTAAGTCGTACTGGGCTGTACGCACAGAAATCGAATTTTCCAAGGCCTGCTGATATTCTCCTCGACTGATACTTCCTTCTTTGACAATCAAGGGCCACAGTGCCTCTTGGCGCTCATTGAGCTCTTTGCCATCTACAAGGCTGGAAGAATTTATCTCCACAGTACCCTCGGACAAAGGCAAAACGGTCTCGTGGACCGGATGAACCAACTCCTTGTCTTCACTTAAAACCTGTTGATCCTCCCCCTGCAGATCAAAAATTGGTTCATTAAAGAGAATGTGTTCTGCAAGCAACACATCCCCCTCAACAAAAGCAAATGAACGGATCAGGCAGTTTTTCAACTCCCGAACATTTCCTGGCCAACTATATTGCATGATTTTATCTAGGGCACCACGGCTTACACCCGGTGGGGTTCGACCAGATTTCTGACAGATTTCTTCCAGAAAAAACTGGAGCAACACCGGCAGATCTTCCTTCCGCTTACGTAAGGGGGGCGTATTGATCGTGAGCACAGCCAAACGGTAGTATAAATCTTCACGGAAAGACTGGGTGCTGGATTCAGATTGGAGTAAATCAACATTGGTGGCCGCGATTATACGGGCATCAAAGGCTATTTCCTGGTCTGAGCCAAGCGGGATGATGCGACGCACAGAAAGGGCACGCAAAAGGGCCTGCTGTACCCGCACAGAAGCATTGCCGATTTCATCAAGAAGAAGCGTCCCTCCGGATGCAGCGAGGAAAGCACCCTTGCGGTCGGATTGTGCCTCGGAATGCGCACCCTTTACATGGCCAAAAAGCGCATCCATCAGCAAATTTTCATCCAGTGCCCCACAGCTAATCGAGATAAATGGTCCGTTTGCACGATAACTCACGGCATGGATCGCGCCAGCTGTCAGTTCTTTGCCGGTTCCTGTTTCGCCAATAATCAAGACATCAGCAAGTACACCAGCAGCTTTGTGAATTTGCTGACGTAACTGGGCAATAGCGGCGCTACCACCTATGATTCCATGCAAAGGCGTACGCAACAACTCCTGATTCAGGGCAACATTACTAGCAATTTCTTTATTTAAATTGATCTTTTGCCGAAGTCTCTCTTCTTCATCAATTTCAGTTCTTTGTAAAATCTCCCTGCGAGCCATATAAAGTTGATAAAGTAATATATTAATAGCCTTCTGAAATTGATTCAATTCTGCATATGCAGAATAAAATTCAAATGGATTTTGATCATCTGCCTGGAGCTTTTTTTCAATTTCATGAGCCATTCTATCGATATTTCTACTTATATGTCCCCCTATAAAAGATAGTAAAAAGAAAAAAATAAGTATACTTCCAATAAAAAATAAAAAAAGTATATTGAATACTTTCTTTTTTGATTTAGCGAGCATAGAACTGCTGTCAAAACAACCAATACCACCGATTATTTTTTTTTGTCCTTCAATATTGTTAAATAATATTGGGGAATAACTTAAAAATAACGATTGCTCGTTTGCTTGCGGGTGAGCAAAAAATCCTGACGTTAACAGCTGTCCTGATTGACCTGACTGGACATTTGATACTAAAGTCCAATAGAGCTTGTAATCATATGAAGGACGAAATGCTTCTTTAAATCCAGGCCGTCCAACATCTCCCTGTAAGCCAACGCGCAACCTGTCTACAGCAAGGGCTTTGTCCCGGTCCTTCAAATTTTCAGATTCAAAAAGCAACCAGCCTGCAAGGTCAAAGGTAAAACTTTGTTTTCTCTCATTGTCCTGTGGGAACAAAAACAAGGGAGATTGATCAGAGGCATGCAGGGAAAGAATATCGCGCACCTCCAAAAGATCGAGTGACAGAATCAACTGTCCTTGAAGTCTGTCTTCCGGACCAAAAACAGCCATGGTCAAACGGATGACATGGGTCGACACATTCCTTACACCTGCAGACACGGGCAAAGCGGCATAAACTGCCTCCACAGGTTCCCCCACGCGTATCTCACGCCCGGTCGAACCAGCGCCTTTGTTAACAGTTGTAAAAATCCCATCGCCCCCTCTACCTGCATGCATCTGTTCAGATGAAAGCGCAACAAATGCCTCCCCACTATTGACCAGTACAAAATGGTCGCCCGAGGCTATCCCTTGGAACCCCACCTCACGATACCGATTTCGCTCTTGGGATGTTTTTTTGTTGAAATGAACAAGCATGCTTTCGGCAGACAGTGGACCGCGCGACAGATATTCCAGCTCGAAGCGCGCATCATCAAGCAATCTACCAATTGCATCCGCCTGCGCAAGAGCGCGCAATTGCGCATTTCTAGAAAAAGCCTCCCCGAGATACGTTGAAACAACGCCATAGATCGTCAGGAACGATATGGCAAGAATAAAAACCATGACTGCCGTTCCTAGCAATACCAACAACTTACCAAAGCTCCAGCGACCAATAACGCTACCTGGGCGGAGGATGGAATTAATTTGCGGGGAAAAAAAGAAGCGCATGGAGACCACCTGCAGTAGAAGCATACAATGCACCCAGCAACGACACTACTATTTCATACCAATGAACACGCAAAACCGCAAGAAATCCCATCGTGCGCATTGCATTATTGGAAAATAAAAAACATTATCTCAAAAAAAACAATTAGTTAACGAGCCGCATCGCGCAATGGCATGCCTATTGCTTATGAAAAAGGGAAAGCCTTTGAGTCTGTTTCCACAGCGAAGGGTTTATCGTCGGGCGCTGCAGAACATCCCCCACTG
>JABMJC010000011.1 GCA_013201405.1 Desulfobulbaceae bacterium | reverse complement strand
ATTTTCCCCGGGGCGAGTGGAAAAAAGGCCAGCCTGAGCCGGATGTGACGAAATTAACAGCTCGACCCGTCCAAAGCGGGAGCAGCTGCTAATCGGTTTTGGCTGTACCCCTTGTGTTTTCTTGGGAGTGCTGCTTTTTTCTTTGACAAAGGGGGTATTTTCTATTTTAGTCCGGCGTATAGCAATGCTGTAGCGAAGCGAGAAGCGCCACAGTGCAAGATTCACCCACGAGGGAGGGAAGAATGAACAAAAAAGAATTGGTCGATGTCATGGCGGATGCCGCCGGCATTAGCAAGGCTGAAGCGGAGAAGGCGCTCAACGGTATGTTGATGGCGGTATCCGCTACCTTGGCAAAAGGCGACAAGGTAACCTTGGTTGGTTTTGGTACCTTTTCAACGGTGCAGCGCAGTGAACGTCAGGCAAAAAACCCACGTACCGGTGCTCCTATTCTTATTCCAGCTAAAACAGTTGCCAAGTTTAAGCCGGGTAGCAAGCTTGCAGAGGCTGTCAACTAATTGTGTTCTTTTAGAACTGCACAAGAAAGTCCAACAGCTGGCCTTGAGGTCAGCTGTTTTTTTATCCTCAGCAATGGGATATGCAGTAAACGAAGTCTATCCTCCATTGCATTGCAGACAAGATGCACAGGCTGATCGTCTTGTTTGCAATACAGGGTAAATTTAAAATATGCTGGACATACCTGGGGACATGTGTTAGACGAACAGGTTATAGAATGTTCCTTTGTATTGTCTTGTATTTGTTCAGCCATAATAAGGGATGACAATCATAATTTAAATTTTTCGCAGTTTGTTGAGTTTGACTGTTGAGATTGTCGGATTGTTCTGGCGACGCATACGCTAAAAGAAAAATATTGTCGGGAAGTGGCTCAGTCTGGTAGAGCACAGCGTTCGGGACGCTGGGGTCGGAGGTTCAAATCCTCTCTTCCCGACCAATAGAGACAATACATTACCTGGCTTTGCTGTCCACTGGCGGAATGTTTCGCATCTCTCTTTCTGTTGCCACATAGTCTGCAGACTTATATTCTGCACGTATAGCCATGGTCAAAATTGGTAGAAATCACCCGTGCCCATGTGGGTCAGGTAAAAAATACAAGCGCTGTTGCCTAACAGCTGAACAGTTTGCCAAACCCGCTGTGCAGGCGCAGGATGCACCTACCATTGTTCCCACGCTGAAAGCTGAAATCGCAAAATTACAGCAAACCGCCCAACGCAAAGAAGCAAGTTTTTGGGAACTCGGAGTCTTTTTGTTTTTCAGCACCACAGCAGGTGATGCTTGGCTTTTGGAAATCACAGAGACAGATGCTGCACAGGTGGCTCGGAATGGAGAAGCCATTGAGCTGCCCATCGAAGAAAACGAGCAGACCATTGCTATCAACTGGAGTCATACCTTCAAGCTGCAAGACAAGCAGTTTGTGCTCACCAGTTACGAAAATAATCAGGAGAACATACTGACCGCGGCCCCTTCCCAACAAATTTATGCCGCTATTCGCCGTATCCGCAAGCGCTACGATCAAGCCCTGCTGGACCAGGTGCACCTGCCCCAAGATGCACCCGACGCCTGACCACCATCTTTTGCCATCTCGGCACCGCCCAACTGCTGGCTGTTGTACGTAATCAGCAGCATCAGCAGCCAATGAGTCTTATCCACCACGCAGACTTAACAAAGCTAATATTCAATTTTTTTGCAGGTACGCCGGGTTGCGCCCTTTCCCCAGGGAAAGGTGAACGCAATACTGTCTTGCTGCACTACGGCCCGCAGGCCATTGCGCAGGTGCAGTTCCTTACCGGGCGTCCCAGTTGCGGCCAGTTGCAACAGGGCCATGATGTGCCTGTAGCTGGCCTGGCCCTGGGAAGTGTAGAGCAGGCGCTCCAGAACCCTGCGCTGCAGGGCAGGGGCTAGATCAGTAAAGACCGGCAAATCCAGGCGCCACACCGGCTGACTGATACCATTTCCTTTAATCATCACCTGGCTGCTGATGCACCTGTACCAGGCCTGTTCCTGCAAGCTTTCCAACAACGCTTCATCTTCACCGAGATTGGCTGCACATTTGAGCAAGGCTGAGCGGATGCCCGCATCATACTCCTGCTCCAAGAGGGGCAAGAGGTGGTGCCGGATTCGATTGCGGAGAAAACGCAGCTCATCGTTGCTGGAATCATGGCAAAAGCTGAGCGAATTCTGTGCCAGGTAAGTCAACAATTCTTTTTTGTGTACTCCCAAAACGGGGCGGATACGCTTGCCGCTGCGCAGCCGCATACCGGCGAGTGCTCCACGGCTGCCTCCCCGGAGCAGGCGCAGCAACAACTCTTCCATCTGGTCGTCTGCAGTATGTGCAAGCGCCAGCCACTTCGCGGATATTTCTTGCTGGATGTGTTCCAGGGCTGAATAGCGGCAATCCCGGGCAGCATGTTCAAGGGAAAGTTTTCGCTGGGCCGCTGCTGCGTGTACATCCACCTGTGAACACGTGCTGGCAACCTGCAACTGTTTGCAGACTGCCTGTACCAAGGCCCATTCCTGTGGACTTTCATCGGGCCGCAGACCATGGTCGATGTAGGCGGCTGTCAATTTCAGTGGCAGCCACGGCCGGATCGAGGCCAACAGGTGGAGCAAAGCCATGGAATCCGGTCCGCCGGAAACCGCGATCAGGATAGAATCTCCTTGGTTTAGCCCAATATCCTCCAGCAAAACCCGGCGCAGCTTGTAGGCCAGAGGATGCATAGTATTTTCCCTATTCATTGATGCACGTGGTAAAAAAGATTATATGGGCTATCAGGAAGGAAGCAAAACCTCCTTGCATAGAAAGGTCGAATTCCATGGAGCAGCAACGCTATCTTGAAATCATGCGACGGCATTTGCAGGAATCCTATCTGCTAGACAGCGGCCAGGTGGCAGAAATTTTGCCCCGTTTTTTGGTCACGCTGTTTCAGTATATGCACAATCTTGAGATGTTACAGCAGGCAGGCGACCCTGCGGCCCTTGGCAAGGCCAGCCATGCAGTGCGTGGGGCCCTGCTCAACCTGGGCCTGTTGGATCTTGCCGATTTTGCCCGCCAGGTGGAAGAGCATTGCGCTGATCCTTCCGGGCTGCCTGTTTGTTGTCACCTGCTCGGGGAGCTCAAACAACAGCTTGAATCGTTAAAAGAGCTGGCAGACAAGGACTTGTTGCCATAGCATTCTTCACATAGAGGCAGGGTGCGTTGGCCTGCCTCTATGTGAAGCAGTTGCTTATCAGGCATTCACACTCTTGAACTCCGCAATCAGAGCCTGAATAGATGCCTTGGCATCGCCAAAGAACATGCGGGTATTTTCTTCGTAGAACAGGGCATTTTCTATACCGGCAAAGCCCGGATTCATGGAGCGTTTCATCACGATAACTGTTTTGGCGCGGTATGTTTCAATAATGGGCATACCATAAATGGGGCTGCCCTGTTCATGCACTGCCGCCGGGTTGACCACGTCGTTGGCACCAATGACCACGCAGACATCCACCGAATCCATGCGCGGATTGATGTCGTCCATCTCCACCAGTTGATCATAGGAGACATTGGCCTCGGCCAACAGCACGTTCATGTGGCCAGGCATACGGCCTGCCACCGGATGGATGGCATAGGCTACCTCCGTACCATTGGCCTCGAGAATATCCCCCAATTCCCGTACCACATGCTGGGCCTGGGCAACGGCCAGGCCGTATCCTGGCACAAAGGCCACACTGTCAGCCGCTTCCAGAATATAGAAAACGTCTTCCGCAGAGGCCGGCCGCACCTCGCCCTTGGGGCCTTCTCCACCAGCATCTTTGGCAATTGCCTTGCCAAAACCGGAAAAGAGCACGTTGGCCAAAGAGCGGTTCATGGCCTTACACATGATTCGGGTAAGGATGATACCGCTTGCTCCCACCAGGGCACCGGCCACGATGAGGATGTTGTTGGATACCACAAAGCCGGCGGCGCAGGCGGCCAGGCCCGAATAGCTATTTAACAGTGAAATCACCACCGGCATATCAGCACCACCAATGGGGATGGTGGAGGTGACACCTATGGCCAGGGCCACCAGGAGCACGGCTAAAAAGACCAGATAGCCCAATGGTGGTGCAGGTGAAAGGATGAAGAAGAGGGCAGCGAGCAGGGCCAGGGCAAATGCAGCTGCATTGATCAGGTGCTGGCCCTGAAAGATCACCGGTTTCTGCGAAATTTTGCCACTGAGCTTGCCCCAGGCCACCATGGAGCCAGTAAAAGTGATACTACCGATAAATACGGAAAGCACAGTAACCAGGGCAATGAAGGTGCTCAGCTGCTGAACCTGGTGGTATTCACTCCAGGACAACAGCATGCTGGCCAAACCGCCAAATCCATTGAACAGTGCCACCATTTCCGGCATGGCGGTCATCTTGACCCGGTAGGCACCAATGAGCCCGGCCACAGAACCAACGAGTATGCCCAAGAAAACCCAGTGGTAGGCAATGCCCGCTGCCAACAGGGTAACAACAATGGCCAACAGCATGCCCACACCCGAGAGCATGTTGCCCCGCCGAGCTGTGGCCGGCGAACTGAGCATCTTTAAGCCAAAAATAAACAGTGCCGTTGACACCACATAGGCGAAGTTGATCTCAACTTGTCCCAGACTCATGCCGCATCCCCCCTGTCCTTCTTTTTGAACATGGCCAGCATACGATCAGTGACCGCATATCCGCCTGTCACATTGATGGTGGCAAAGACCACCGCCAGAAAGGCCAGAAAAACAGTCAGCCCATGATATGATGTTTGCAGGGAGGCCAAGGCACCAATCAGGGTGATGCCGGAGATGGCGTTGGAGCCACTCATCAGGGGAGTGTGCAAGGTGGAGGGCACCTTGGAGATTACCTCGAATCCCAGAAAAATGGAGAGTACAAAGATAAAGGTGAGAAAAACGGCGGTCATGACAGCCTCACTTTTTCATGATGTTTTTATACATTTCACTAAACAGTGCTCCTTGGTGGGTGATGAGGGCACCCTTGATGATATCGTCTTCCAGGTTGAGCTGAAACTGTTGTGTGTCCTTGTCCCAAAAGTGGGTGATGAAGTTACCCAGGTTGGCAGAATACATTTCGCTGGCCGTGAGTGCCACCTTGCCGGGCAAGTTGCCCCAGCCAATGATCTTTACCCCTGCAATCTCCACCACTTCGTCCAGAACTGAGCCTTCCACATTGCCACCGCTTTCCACGGCCATATCCACGATCACCGAGCCTGGCCGCATCTGGCTGATCATGGCCTGATCCACAAGACGTGGTGCCTTGCGGCCAAAGAGTTGGGCAGTGGTGATAACCAGATCAGCCTGGGCGCAGGCCTTGGCCATCCCCTCCTTTTGCAGTTGCACCTGCTCAGGTGTCAGTTGGGTGGCGTAGCCATCCTTGGTTTGGCCGGTTTCTCCCAAATCAATCTTGACAAACTTCGCCCCCAGCGATTTCACCTGCTCCTCCACCACTGGCCGGGTGTCAAAGGCTTCCACCCGCGCGCCAAGTCGTTTGGCCGTGGCAATGGCTTGCAACCCAGCAACACCCACGCCAATGATGAACACCTTGGCTGGCTTGATAGTGCCGGCTGGAGTGGTCATCATGGGCAGAATTTTCTGCATCTCGGAGATGCCCAAGATTACGGAAATATAGCCGCCCAAGTTGGCCTGCGAACTGAGCACATCCATTTTCTGGGCAATGGTGCTACGGGGAATCATCTCCAGACTAATGGCGCTGACCCCAGCCTGTTGGAGCGCATCAACGAGTTCCAACTCGTTGAAGGGATCAAGATAGCTTACATGGATGGCACCCTGGCGCATGAGCGCCACCTCTTCAAGTGGTGGCTTACGCAGGCGCAGAATGATATCCGCCTCACGCAAGAGCGTTTCCCGCGATGTCTCTATCCGGGCACCCACGGCGCTGTAGTGGTCATCGGTGAAACGGCAACCGGCTCCTGTTTCTGCCTCTACAAGCAGTTCAGCGCCAAGCTTGACCAGTTTTTCCGCTGTGGCAGGCACCAGCGGCACTCTGGTTTCACCTGGATGTGTCTCTTTGAGCACAGCTATTTTCATTGAAGACTCCTTTGCTGCAAGGGAAAAGATCGAGTTTGTCTTGTATATATGCTAACAAAAAAATATAAAAAATGCGCCAAGTCGACAGCTTGGTCATGGCATTCCTGGTCTATGGGTGTGCGGCCCTTGTCAAGTACCATCCTGGAGGCGTTGCAGGAGCCGAGTATGGATATTGTCAAAGCCACCGTTGGACAAAATAACCACCTTATCGCCGCTCTGGCACTGTGCTGCCAGATGGTCGATGATCTCATCGGTCGTGGCAAAATCCTGGGCACTTAAGCCCTGGGTACGCAGATCCTCGGCCAGACGTGCAGAGGAAAATTGCTCTGTTGCCGCAAACCCTTCCAGGGGTTGGGCCTGACGAATGAGTATTTGATCGGCCAGGACAAAGGACTGGGCATAATCCTGTTGGAACACGGCCCGTCTGCTGGAGTTGGTGCGCGGTTCAAAGACCACCAGCAGGCGACTGTTGGGCCAGGTTTGCCGGAGCGCATCAAGAGTGGCCCGTACTGCTGTGGGGTGGTGGGCAAAGTCATCGACCACGGTGATATCGCGAACAACACCGCGAATCTGCTGTCGCCTTTTTACCCCTTCAAAGCTGGCCATGGCCGGCAGAATGCGTGCCAGCGGAAAGCCCAAGTGGTGCAGCAGGGCAATCACTGCCAGGGCGTTCAAGCAGTTGTGTTGGCCAGGCATGGGGAGCTGACAGCTGCCCTGTATTTCCCCTTGATAGGAAAAGCTGAACTCGCTGTGCAAATCCTGTGCGCGCACATCATGCAGTTGCCAAAGACAATGTTTGCCCGTGCCATAAGAGATGAGCCTGCACTGCGCTGCTGTGAGCAACTTCCCAAGCACCGGATCATCCCCATTGGCGATCAGGGAACCATCAGGGGGAATACGGCCAAAGAATTCTGCAAAGGTGCGCTCAATGCTGGCCAGGTCGGGAAAAATATCGGCGTGATCGAATTCCACCGAGGTGCAGATGGCACATTGTGGGCGATAGTGGTGGAATTTGGACACCTTGTTGAAAAAAGCGGTGTCGTATTCGTCACCCTCCACCACAAAAAAACGGCTGTCATTGACATTGTAGTTGCGGCCAAAGGCCTCGACAATGCCACCGATCATGAAGCCAGGGGCCTCACCCATACGCAACAGGGTAGAGGCCAGCAGCGAGGCAGTAGTGGTCTTGCCATGGGTGCCGCTGACCACCAGCGGTATCTTGCCTTGAAGAAAAAAATGGGCAAGGGCCTGGGGCATAGAAAGATAGGGGAGACCCAGGCGGGCAGTTGCGATTGCCTCGGGGTTTGTTGCCCGCACCACATTGCCGATAAGTACCAAGTCTGGCCTGGGATGCAGGTGTTCGGCGCGGAAACCCTGCAGCACCGGGATGTGCTGAGCAGCCAGAAAATCAGACATGGGCGGATAGACGTTTTGGTCTGATCCGCTAACCAAAAATCCGCGCTCCTTGAGCATGCCGGCCAGTGCGGCCATGGCTGTGCCGCAGATGCCGATCAAATGGATATGTTCTGGCGCAGGCGGGGCCTGGTTGTTGGCTGGGTCGAGACAGGCGCTGTTCACTTGGACCGCACCGTGCGTTCGATGGTCTGGTACACTCGGGTGAATGTTTCGTCAAAACCAGAGGGGGAGAGTTTGCCAACCTCAATGAATTTGACCACGATTTCCTTGGTTACCTTGAAGATGGTTTCGTTGCTGATGAGATCGGTATCTTTTTGATTGCGTGTTTCTTGTGTGGCCACCAGTTTCCCCTTGTCAATAACGTCAAAAAAACCCCTGTTACTGGAAGAAGGCCAATTCTAGTCCGTTTGTAACAGGGGAGAACCTTGTGCGCACGGAAAAAACCTCGTCAGCATTTCCCGGGAAAGGTTTTTGTTCGTTCGTGTTTGCGTCCAGTTCTTCGGACGCGGGACTCAATTTTTTGCCAGCTTGCTGTAATCCAGAATGTTGGCAAAAAGAATCATCTCTTCGCGGCTGACATGGCGTCCCTTAATGAGCACCACAAAACGCGAATTAGCGGCAATATAGATTTCACCGTTCTGGCTGTCATCGTCATACTTCACAATTGCCTTGTTGCCTTTGACCGTTTCGAGCTTGCCACCGCCTGCACCGGCAAAAACTGCATTGCTGGTCATCATCAAGACAGATTGCAAAACCGGTGAATCCGTCATGATATCCATCTGTACCCTTGCCTCATCCTTGGTGTAGACACGGCTGATGGTAATACCGCCCCCCAGTACCTCGGCACCAATGGTCTGGGAACTTGCCTCTTCGGCCAGCCAGCCAGGAGGTGCATCAGGCAGGATAGTCTTCATTTGTTCACTTTTCTTTTGCAACACCAACTGAGAGGCATAGTTCAGGTTGGAGGCAGCAGCGGTATAATCGCCTTTTTCATACTGCTTCATGGCCTCCTTGATGGTGCTGAGTACACTGTCTTCGGCCTGCACGGAAGGGGTACCATACAGCAACACCGCAGCCATGCAGCAGCCGAGGGAAAGAGCCGACCATGTGTATATACGACGGAATATAGGCATAATGTTTTGGATGATAAACAGGAGTGGCGCCGGATACAAAAGTTCAGCGGGTTGGGCTGGCAGCCAGCTTGATGGGCCCATGTTTTTTTTGGGAGTATCTATTTTGTATTGCGCCAATATACTCCAAGCAACCGGCTTGGCCAAGAGGATTTGTGCAGACCATTGCAGCCCAGGGGAGTACGGTACAAAGCGGTTCGTCAGGGGAAAGACGGATATGCAGGCCGCAGACGGCAAGCGAAGTGTCAAAAAAATACGGCTGCAGGGCAGACAGTGCCCAACGACACTGTGCCACTACAGCCGAAAAGGATTTCTGTCTCCCATGGGCTGGCCTTGGGAAAAGTTGGCCGCATAATGGCATGAAAAAACAGGGTAGCGCTAATGTTGTGTTTGGCCAGGCCAGAAAGGTTTTTGTAATAGCTTTTCCGGTCTGCATTGCGGGTCTTTGTGCTCAATTGATTGAGCAGTTGCAGCACTTGCTGGTTGGCCTGGCCTGCTGAGTGTGTTTGGCATACTAAAGATGCAATTTTCTCATGTGATTTTTCCAGACTCAGATCATAGCGCTCTTGCGCTGCTGGATACTGTCATGCCGTCGTGACCAGATCAATCGGCCAGCATTAATAGGCAACGGTGAAGCGCCTGCGGATATGGGCGGGTTGCTCCAGTTCGTTGAGCATCGCAACAGCATAGTCGGCGGTCGAAATCCTGCTCTGTCCCTTTGCATCCTGCAGGAGTTGATCTGTTCCCAGGCGGAAAATTCCTGTTCTTTCTCCAGGGAAAATTTCAGCGGCAGGGGAGAGCATGGTCCAGTCCAAGCCCTTTTCCTCCCGTAGCAGGCGTAAAGCAGTGTAGGCCCCCTGTGCCGTGGGTTGGTACTCCTTGGGAAAGGTGTCTGTATCCAGGAGAAGCTTGCCCGGTGCCACTTCAAGCGAACCCGCGCCACCCACTACCAACAGACGCGACACGCCTGCCTCTTTGCTTGCGTTGATTATAGAGCGAATACCCTGTTCGTAGTATTCCTGCACATTGGGTTGGGCGTGGCCGCTGAATGCACTTAGTATCGCATCATGTTCGCGTAGTATTTCGGCCAGTTTTTGGGTGTCAAACACGTCGCAGGCTAAGATTTGTAAGTGCGCGTGCGGTGTTAACTTTTCCGGTCTGGTGACCACTGCACTCAGATTGTGGCCACGTTCCAGGGCTTCGTGCAAAAGGGCAGAGCCAATAAAGCCGCTCGCCCCAATCAAAGCTATTTTCATGAGTTTTCTCCTGAGATGAAGAGCAATTGTGTAGACTGCTTGAAGGCAGCGTATGATTTCTGTATTTTGTATCCTGCCATGTGTATTGGCAAGTATGCACTTTTTTAGCACATACTGTCAAAAAAGATACTTTTGTGTTTTTACGGAGGATTTGTGTTTAAAAAAAGTCCATGCGCGGTGACGACAACCTTATCGGTTATTGGTGGCAAGTGGAAACCAGTAATTTTACATTGCTTGCGCAATAAGGTCTTGCGTTTTGGGGAATTAATGCGAATGATTCCTGGTATCACCCAGAAAATGCTGGCCCAGCAACTCAGGGAACTGGAAGGCGATGGTATTGTTCATCGGAAGGTGTATGCCGAAGTGCCACCCCGGGTGGAGTATCGAATAAGCGAATACGGTACCAGCCTCTTTCCCATTCTTGATGCCATGGAGGCCTGGGGCAGACAACATCAGTAGGAGGATACAGGATGGCGCAGATTATTGTACGGCAAAAGGGGAGCCTGACACAGTGCACCCGCAACTGGCCGCTTTTTTACATGAACGATTTTTCCCGTTTTGGACTTTTGGTGGATGATCTGAGTCGGGTAGACAGACTCCTGGCTAAAGCGGGCTATCAGTTAGAAACTGGTGAGTGTGAATTGTATATTGCTGCCGAAGGTGATGTGCCGGCACAAATTCAACAAGTTGTGAGCCTGTTGCAGGGCCAGGGCTTGGATGTGGCTACGGCGGATTTAATCAGTTGTGTATATCAGGGGTGATGAGCAAAGCCCTGCCCGTGCGGCAGGATAGATCCTGATACAAGATAAAAAATCCCCGGTTAGCGGTTAGTAGCCGGGGATTCTTGTTTGTGTGTAAAGATAGAGTTTAGAGTGTTCTACAAAAACTTGTTATTTTTCCCGGGCATAGGGCCAAGCCATGATGCCGCCTTCCATGACCCGCACATTGGTATACCCATTGGCCTGGAGCACGCGGGCCGATTCATAGCCGCGCATGGAAATCTTGCAAAAGCAGACAATGGGTGTGGCCTTATCCTGGGGCAGTTCTGCCAGGCGGGAGCGCAGGGCACCAATGGGTAGCAACTTTTCGCCGATACCCAGGCGCATCTCTGCAAACTCCTGCGGGCTACGACCATCCAGAAAGTGCACATTCTCACTTTTTTGAACCATTTCCCAAACATCTTGAGCGCTGATACCGGTGAACAACCCGGCCAGTTTGTTCTGCATCACATGCGCTGCTGCGATAAAATGGTCAATGGCCAGGGAAAAGGGTGGCGCGTAGGGCAAGTCGCTGTTGACCAGTTCTGTCACCGTCAGCTTGCCCTGAATAGCCATGGCTGCTGTGGCGATTTGCCGGCTGACATCACCGGGGCCGACGCACTGATAACCAATGATGCGCTGGTCGGCATCCACTAGTAATTTCGAGATAAGCAGTTTGGCCCCCATGAAACCTGGCTTGTCCGGGCTGGCATGCATCACTGCGGTATAGCCCTGTATACCGGCCTTTTGTGCCATTTTTTCCGACATGCCTGTAGAGCCCGCCTGAAAAGCGAAAACCTTGCAGATACCTGAATGGATCGTGCCCGGAAAGGTGGCGTGATTACCAAGGGCCGCATTTTCTCCGGCCACCCGTCCTTCCAGGTTGGCCAGATCACCCATGGGTGCAAAAACAGGTTTGCCAGTCAAACGACTGGGAATCTCCACGCAGTCGCCGGCAGCATAAATATCTGAATGGGAGCTTTGCATGAACTCGTTGACGCGAATGCCGCCAAAATCTCCCAATTCAAGGCCGGCGTTTTTCGCCAGTGCCGTGTTGGGCCGTACCCCCACGGCCAGCACCACCGCACCACAGTCAATCTCCCGACCATCCTGCAGGCGTGCGCCGCATACCGCCCCCTTATCCGTGAGAAATTCCTGCACAGCCACACCGCAGATCACCTCAACGCCCTGGGAATGCATGTGCTGTTCCACCAGTTTGGCCAACTGCCAATCAAGAAAAGGCAGTATCTGGTCGAGTGCTTCCACCAAAGTGACCTGAATACCAGAATGCTGCAGCGCTTCACAAACCTCCACTCCGATCAAACCACCGCCGACCACCAGCACCCGCTGTACTTTTTTCTCATCGCGGAGACGACGCAGGTAGTCGGTGTCAGCCATGGAGGTGAGGGTAGTGATACCCGAGGCTTCTCGACCGGTAATGGGCGGAATGTTTGCATGTGCACCCATGGCCAGAATAAGCCGATCATAGGGAATCTCACGTTCACTGTCTCCTTGTACAGAGCGGCAGTGCACGATTTTCTTATCGATGTCAATGCTGGTCGCCTCAGTATTGATCAGAGCAGTAATGCCTTTGTCGTTGCGGAAATAGGTGGCATCGCGCACCACTCCCGTGGGTGCGCTGATCAAAGCTGCCCGATTATCGAAAACACCACCCACATAGTACGGATACCCGCAAGTGGCCATGGAAAGATCCGGATCTTTTTGAATGATGGTCACCTCTGCAGACTCATCCATTCTTTTTGCCCTTGCTGCTGCCTTGGCCCCTGCGGCAGAACCGCCAATCACCACAATTTTATTCATGACTGTGCACCTTTTTAAGTTATATGATATAGTGTCTTGGGTAGAGCATGCACATTCACGCACCATGGCTACCCATTGTATCTAGATCAAGCCTTGTTGCGTGTATTATGTTTTTCAAAATTTTTTACAGAAAAAATATTGCAATTGTGTATGCACTCCTTATAATGTAACACATAATGAAGCGGGCAACATTTTTTTGTTCGATGTACGAATATCGGACAAAAAAGATGCTCGCTTGTAACCTGATCAAGGAGGAACACATGAATAGGACTAATCAGGAATTGGAACAAAACAATCAAACCGCTTCCCGGCAGGGCCAGACAAACCAGCCAGGTATGGGCAAAGGGCGAGGTCCTTGCGGCCAGGGTTTGCGGCAAGGCCAGGGGCAGGGCAGAGGAATGGGCCGTAATCGCTGCAGTCGCGGGCGTGGCAGAGGCGCTGCAGGCAAGGGCGGACTCAGAGGGTAAAGGTTGAGATGCTGCGTATTGTTTTTGCGGCCAAAAATTATTCTGGTTTTGTCTCCCTGGTGGACCGGTTGCGGCAGGAGCCAAAAACCGAATTGATTCCAGTGAGTTCAGCCTCTGCTGCTTTGCAAACCCTTGCAGAAAAGAACGTGCAGTTGCTTATTGCCGCGGAGCTTCTGGAAGATAGCTCGGGTGTTGCCTGTGTGCGTCAGGTGGCCACACAATTTCCCCTAGTGCACACAGCCCTGTGCAGTG
Organism: Desulfobulbaceae bacterium; assembly: GCA_013201405.1. Classification (GTDB taxonomy): domain Bacteria; phylum Desulfobacterota; class Desulfobulbia; order Desulfobulbales; family Desulfobulbaceae; genus Desulfobulbus. The sequence continues at coordinate 21,355 of JABMJC010000011.1, read as the reverse complement.
CTCTTGCGCCCGAAGATTTCCATGAGTTCACCGAAGGGCTTGGGGTACTCATGCAGTTGCCACTCCAACCAGACCACAGCGATGCAGAGCAAATTTTGCAGCGCATGGCACATATCAGTGGCTTGCTGAACAATACCACAGCAAACGCACCAAACCAGTAGTTGAAAAATTATGAAGCTTTGCATAGCGAGTGGGAAGGGCGGCACCGGCAAAACCACCATAGCCGTCAACCTGGCTTTGGCCTTGGGAGAGCGGGCAGAACTGTTGGATTGCGATGTGGAAGAGCCCAACGCGCATATCTTTCTCCGACCAGAGATATCCGGCAGCAAGGAAATCTATACCCCAATACCCCTGGTTGATTTATCTTTGTGCACGTTTTGTGGTCAATGCGCGCAGATTTGCCGCTTCAGCGCCATCACCATGGTGGCGAAGAAGGTGCTGATTTTTCAGGACTTGTGCCACAGCTGTGGCGGCTGCACCTTGGTTTGTCCAACCGGAGCGCTCAGCGAAGGCAAACGGCAGCTCGGCGAGGTTAGTGCAGGCCACAAAAATGGCCTCTCATTTCTATCCGGCCGCATGCGCATCGGCGAAACCATGGCCCCGCCGCTTATTCGACAGGTGCGCGCTCAGGCCGACTCGCGTAAAATTAGCATCATTGATGCACCGCCCGGGACCTCCTGCCCGGTGATTGCCGCCATGAGTGGGGTTGATTGTATAGTGCTGGTGACCGAACCAACGCCCTTTGGCTTGCATGATCTCAAGCTGGCAGTGGAGGCAGTGCGGCTCTTGGATATCCCCTGCGGTTTGGTCATCAACCGGGCAGATATTGGTACAGACGAGGTGTATAGGTATGCCCAGCAGGAAAATCTGCCGGTTTTGCTCAGCATTCCCTTTGATCGCCGGATTGCAGAACTCTATTCCGAGGGGAAACCACTGATTGAGGCCTTGCCGGTATGGAGGGAGACCTTTTTACAACTCTATGAAGATATTGACCAGCTGACGCAGGCGCATAAGGAGAAGGTGCATGCATGAGATAGTCATCATCAGCGGCAAGGGGGGTACGGGTAAAACCACGCTCACCGCTGCCTTTTGTGCCTTGGCTGCTGATGCAGTTTTTTGTGATGCCGATGTGGATGCCGCCGACCTGCATCTGTTGCTTCAGCCCACCATCAAAGAGCAGCATGAGTTTATTGGTGGCTCTAAAGCAGTTATTGTGGCAGAGCGCTGCAACCAGTGCGGCGTTTGCAGGGAGTTGTGCCGCTTTGCAGCCATCAGCACAGAACTGATGGTCGATCAGATTCTTTGTGAAGGTTGCGGTGTTTGTGTGGATCTCTGTCCGGAAAGAGCCATTGATTTTCCGGAACAAGTGTGTGGTCACTGGTTCCATTCCGACACCCGGTTTGGCCCATTGGTGCATGCTCGCCTGGGTATTGCTGAAGAAAATTCCGGCAGGCTGGTGCATCTGGTCCGCAAGGAGGCCATGCAACTGGCTGAAGAGGAAAACAAAAAATTGATCATCACTGATGGCCCGCCAGGCATCGGTTGTCCGGTGATTGCCGCCATAGGCGGGGCATCCCTGCTACTGGTCGTGGTGGAGCCCACCCTTTCAGGCAGACATGATTTGGAGCGGGTGCTGGATTTGGCTGCTCATTTCAAGGTGCCGGCCAGGCTGCTCATCAACAAGTACGATTTGAATGCCGATATGGCGCAAACAATCGAAGCAGCTGCCAGTGAGCGCGGCGCGCTTTGTATTGGTCGCATCCCCTTTGACCCTGTGTTCACCAGGGCCATGGTTCAGGGGCAGACCATTTTTGAATATGCCGGTGCAGAGGAGCACCAGCAGGAACTGCGCATTATCTGGACAAGAGTTTTGGCGGCACTGCCCAAGGACAGCGAGCAGTGCTTGACGTTGAAGATGTATACTTGAGAAAAGGAGTAGTTATGGCTGTAGTACGTGTGGCAATTCCTTCGCAGGGCGAAGGTGGTTTGGATGGTGTGCGGGCGGGCCATTTCGGCCACTGCGATGTTTTTACCTGTATTGACATTGAAGATGGCCAAATCGGCGCTGTGCGGATTGTGGCCAACAAGGAGCATGTGCAGGGAGGCTGCATGGTCCCGGTGCAGCTCTTGGTTCAGGAGAAAGTGAATGCCATTGTGGTTGGTGGCATTGGCATGCGACCGCTGATGGGCTTCAAACAAATGGGCATTGCAGTGTACCACGAGGCTGAGCAGCCGGCGATACGCCCGGTTGTGGAAGATTTTGCCGCTAGCAAACTGGCGCTCATTACCGATCAGCAGGTATGTGGTGGTGGCGGCCGTTAAGCCGGGGAGGTAAACCATGAAACTTGCCGTAACAGCCAAAGGGCCGGAACTCGATAGCGAGGTGGATCCACGCTTTGGTCGGGCAAAATATATTGTCCTGGTTGATGAGGATACGTTGGCCTTTGAGGCGGTGGATAACAGTGCCAATGCCAATGCCTTCAAGGGTGCGGGCATCCAGGCTGCCACCATGATCAGTGACAAAGGGGCCCAGGCCTTGCTGACCGGTTATTGCGGACCCAAGGCCTTTCAAATTCTTGAAGCTGCCGGTATCAAAGTGGCTGCAGAGGTCAGTGGTACAGTACGGGAAGCCGTGGCTGCGCACCGTGCAGGAAAGCTTGCCTATACCGATAGTGCCAATGTTGAGGCCCACTGGTAACTTTAATTCTATTTTAAAGCGTTTTTGCGCTGCGGCTTTAATGACAATTGGTCCGCTGCATCAGATCAATAGATTGTAACTAAAAATTACGAAACGAAACAGGCTGTCCGGAATTCCCGACAGCCTGTTTCGTTTACGGTGCGTTGTTGCGCAATGTATTTGTTTTACAGCAGATAGGGATCATCCATCGGTTCAGAAAAAGCCTTGGGGCCACTGTTGGTATCAATGCCCATATCGCAGCATTCTTTTGGCGGCTTCTTGCTGATATCTATTGAAGCTTTGTCAAGTTCCGGGTGCTTGAGGTTTGCCTCGTAGTTGGCCTCGCGCGAGGTGCGCTGTGGCAGGTTGAGATCCACATCCTTGATATCAATTTCAAGCGCCTTGGCCAGACCCTCGCCATAGGCAGGATCTGCCTGATAGCAGTGGTTGATCCAGCGGTGTTTGATCTGCAGGGTGGCATCGCCCATATTGCGGGCAGTGTTTTCAAAAAGCACCTGCTGCTGATCTGCAGTCATGGCCCGGAAGAGTTTGCCTGGCTGGCTGTAGTAGTCGTGGTCATCCTCGCGGAAATCGTAGCGGTAGATGTCGCCATCAGTCTTTTCCGGCGGTTGCAAATGGTTGATGTGATCGTCCCAGTTGCCGTAGCTGTTGGGTTCATAGTGGTTTTCGCTGCCTGCGTTGCCATCCACCCGCATCTGGCCGTCGCGGTGATAGCTGTGCGGGCACTTGACCCCGCGCGGCGCATTCACCGGAATTTGATGGTGGTTCACACCTAGGCGGTAGCGCTGCGCATCGCCGTAGGAGAACAGGCGGCCCTGAAGCATGCGGTCTGGAGAAAAACTGATGCCCGGCACCACATTGACCGGGTTAAAGGCAGCCTGCTCCACCTCGGCAAAGTAGTTGGCCGGGTTGCGGTTCAATTCGAACTCACCCACTTGGATAAGCGGATATTCGTCTTTATACCACACCTTGGTTAAATCAAAGGGATTGTAGGGCATGGCCTTGGCCTGCTCTTCGCTCATCACCTGAATGTACATTGTCCACTTGGGGAACTGTCCCTTTTCAATGGCGGTATAGAGGTCGCGCTGGTGGCTTTCGCGGTCACTGCCCACCACCTTGGCGGCTTCCTGATCAGTGAGGTTGAGGATACCTTGCTGGGAGCGGAAATGAAATTTCACCCAGACCCGCTTGTTGTCGGCATTGATCATGCTGTAGGCGTGGCTGCTGAAGCCGTGCATGAAGCGGTAAGAAGAGGGGATGCCCCGGTCACTCATAATGATGGTCACCTGGTGGAGCGTTTCCGGCAGGGAACTCCAAAAGTCCCAGTTGTTGTTGGGGCTGCGCAGATTGGTGCGCGGGTCGCGCTTGACTGCGTGGTTCAGGTCCGGAAATTTGAGCGGATCACGGAAAAAGAAGACCGGCGTATTGTTGCCGACCATGTCCCAGTTACCTTCCTCGGTGTAGAACTTGAGAGCAAAGCCGCGGATATCGCGCTCGGCATCGGCAGCGCCGCGCTCACCGGCCACCGTAGAAAAACGGGCGAACATTTCTGTTTTTTTGCCAATTTCAGAAAATATTTTTGCCTTGGTGTACTGGGTGATGTCATGGGTAACGGTGAACACCCCATGCGCGCCTGAACCCTTGGCATGCATGCGCCGCTCCGGAATAACTTCACGGTCAAAATGGGCCAGTTTTTCCAGAAACCACACATCCTGCAGGAGCATGGGTCCACGCGGACCAACGGTCATGGAATCCTGGTTACTCTCCACCGGTGCGCCTGCGGCGGAAGTCATTTTGGGTTCTGCACCCTTGGTGTCGTTTTTGCTGGGTAACGGTTCGCCCAGGCCGTTTTTGTCCATGGGACACTGCATTTTTTCCATTGTCGCCTCCTGGATGGTGTTTGAGATAATGCGAGGGCCACTTATACCCGGAGTGGTATATTGTTGTCTTATATTACCACGTTTTACAGCCATGCACATTGACTTACCTGCAGCAAATATAAGGAATGAGAAACCATATGTCAACTGCAAACAGTAATTATTACCATAGAGGTGAGGGTGTATTTAGGCGTGAAATACTGGTTAATTTTAAATGAAAAATATTATTTATGCCGCTCCTTACTTTGTCCACAGCTTTACTGTTCCCTCTTTTGACTCTTGGCGGTTTTGCTTTCAATTTTTTTCCGGTTTTTTTGTTTCCCAGCCCACACCGCCGCTTTTCCTGCTGGTGCTTTGTTTTTTGGCCAAAACACCCCTTCGCTAAAAGGAAAGATAGAGACAAAAAAAGGGGCTCTGCCATCAGCAGAACCCCTTTTCCAATTCCAGAGCAAAACGCTATCTGTGCCGGCTTGGGAAAGTGCTCGTAGGGTGTACGCTAAAATACACCTGCGTTGCATTCCCTTTGCCTGTTTGATTCCGCCTTATATTTAAAATTGGAATTTCAAAGAGAGGAAAGGAGCCGAGTTTTGTTTACTGCCTGGCCACATGAGCAGCAGACGGCCCTTTGGGCCCGTCAACCACGTCAAAGCTAACCCGTTCCCCTTCACTGAGTGATTTAAAGCCATGGCCTTGAATCGCTGAATGATGCACGAAGACATCCTGGCCATCATCACGGGCGATAAATCCAAAACCTTTTGCATCATTAAACCACTTAACTGTTCCATTCATCATGTTGCTTTACCTTGTGTGCAAATGCGCCTTTGGCGCGTGAGTGTACTATCCGTCTTCGCCATGAAGACAGATTTCTTGAGCACGGCTTGCGCTCAATATCATTAAAATTTAACGTTTATCCTGAGCTGCTGCCCGGCCAGAAGAATGCCTCCTGCCGTTACTGTGCGTGCCTCTTTTGGGCTGGTAGCCTTTTCTGCTGGCATTGCCCGCATGACGTGTGCGCGACGGCCTGGACGCACGGGCCGGTTCCTGCATTTCAGCCTGGCCCGATTCGTCTGCAATCAGTTCGCCGGTCTCGCAGCGCTGCATGGCCTTGGGCAAATTTCGCTCGATACGCTTTACCAAATACAGATCAGCGCTGGTGGCAAAGCTCACTGCTTCACCAGTCAGGCTGGCGCGGCCAGTGCGGCCGGTACGATGGATGTAGGCTTCCGTAGTATCTGGCATGTCGTAGTTAATTACATGGGAGATACCGGCAATATCAATACCCCGGGCTGCGATATCTGTTGCCACCAGCACCTTGAATTTGCCGCTCTTGAAACCAGCCACCGCCTGCTTGCGCATGTTTTGGGAAAGATTGCCCTGCAAAGAGGTGGCGTCGAAACCGGCAAAGGCCAGTTTGGCCGCAAGGCTCTTGGCCTTGTGCTTGGTGCGGGTAAAGACCAGGGCTGAATGCATGGATTCATCGCGTAAAAGCTGCATTAGAAGCGGCGTTTTTTCGGTTTGCCTGAGGGCATAGAGACGATGAGAAATGGCCTCCACCGAGCGATTCGGACGGATCTGCACCCGCACCGGTTCCTGCAAGATTTCTTCTGCCAGTGTACTGATACCATCCGGCATGGTGGCAGAGAACAGGAGGGTCTGTTTCTTGATCGGCAGTTGCCGGACGATGCGTCGCAGATCTGGTAAAAAGCCCTGATCGAACATGTGATCTGCCTCGTCGAGCACCAGGCATTTCACCTGCTTGAGGCTGATGGCGCGATCATGCATGATGTCGAGCATACGGCCCGGGCAGGCAACAACAATATCAACCCCGCGTTTGATGCACTCGATCTGGGCCTGTTTGCTCACCCCGCCATAGATGGCCATGGCCCGTAAGGGCGTACCCTGGATAATGCTGTTGGTGAAAGCGGTGATCTGTTCGGCCAGTTCCCTGGTCGGTGCGAGCACCAAGGCCCGCGGCTCTCTGGCTTTTGCCTGGATAAGCCTATGTAGAAGCGGCAGCATGTAGGCTGCTGTCTTGCCTGTGCCGGTTTGAGCCAGGCCAACAACATCATGGCCAGCCAGGATGGGTGGTATGGCTTGCGCTTGAATAGGAGTAGCTTGGGTAAAGCCACAGCGCTGGATTGCCGATGCAATCCGGTGGTGTAAAGAAAAATTCGAAAAATTCACAGATGTCCTCATTGCAGTGTCACATTGCCGGCCTTGCATGCATGCAATGGTCTGTGCCGGTTTGGGCTACTGCTTGAAAAGTAAATAATGCAGGAAAGACGGTGGCTGTATAATGGGCTAAGCATACAGGTATGGCTAGCGTCTGTTTTGGCCCCGTTTCTTTTGAGGTTTTGCCTCGCTGCAGACCAGCTCCCGGTGCTTGTATTCCTTGCCGTTCAGGCCTTCCATAACTTTATGGCCCATGGAACGGTTCAGCATTTCAACAAAAGCAAAACCCTTTGGCTGACCGCTGAAAGGATCCCGCACGAGTTTGGCGCTGACAACCTCGCCAAAACCGGAGCAGAGCTGGGATAGATCAGATTCAGTGATAATGTATGGCAGGTTACCGATAAAAAGTTTCATGCCTTCCCCCTCCTTTTGCGATGGAGTTTGTTTTCAGCATGAACTTTTCAGGTATCAAGGGATAAACCAGTTAGCACTGGATATCGAAAAAGAAAATGCTATGAATTGCTGAGTGGAGCACTCTACTCACAAAAAAAAGAAAAGCAAAGGATAATTGTGGAGCTCCCTGTTTACCAAGTGGTACTTATAGGCGAATATTTTTTAAAGTTGTGATTTAAATGGTAAAAATATTTTTTCGAGGACTTTTTGCCTGAATGGCCGTTTATGCCACATGGCATAGTCGTAGTGGCGACAGCGATCTATGTCCTGCTCAAAAATCCTGGTTGTGGCCTTGGCAAAATCAGTATCATAGATATTCAAGCTAGCTTCATCGTTTAGGTGGAAGGAACGCATATCAAAGTTGGTGGAGCCCACCGAGACCATGCGCTGATCGATGATTAGCATCTTGTTGTGCATCATGGTTGGCTCAAAAATATAGATTTCCACTCCTTTTTTTAGAAAATCCCCCCAGAGCGCCTTGGAGACAAAGCGGACCATTTGCTGATCAATATGTTTGCCCGGCACCATGATGCGTACGTGCACCCCGCGTTCCACTGCAGCCAGCAGGGCTTTGGTGATAAGTTCATCTGGAACAAAATAGACTGCCTGCAGGTCAATGCTTTTTTCTGCCGCGGTAATGGCTAGCATGTACATAAGCTGCATGTTTTCGCTGCCACCAGCAGGCGAACTGATGAACATGTGTGCTGAGGTCTCACCCTGTTCTTCCTGCGCTGGAAAAAAATTCTCACCATGCAGAACCTCACCCGTTGCCTTAATCCAGTTGTCGTTAAAGGCCGCCTGTACCTGGGATACCACTGGTCCTTCCATACGGAAGTGGATATCGCGCCAGTAGTCTTCGTTTTCAGCATTGCCCAGCCACTGGTCAGCAATGCCAACACCTCCGGTAAAGGCAATTTTACCGTCCACCACCAAGAGCTTTCGGTGGGTGCGATTGTTGAGCCGGTTGAGATGGTACCAACGCAAGGGACGGTAACGGTATACGTGCACCCCATTTTTTTCGATTAAATCCAATAGATCGTCATCCATTTTCAGGCTACCAACCCAGTCCAGCAGTACCTGTACACGTACCCCGGCTTGGGCGCGTTCAGCCAGAGCCTCGGCAAATTGCCTACCTATTTCACCCGTCCAGTAGATATAGGTTTCAAAGGTAATGGTTTTTTGAGCCGTGTGGATAGCCTCTAGCATGGCCGGAAAGATTTCATCACCATTGTTCAGGCTTTCTATACGATTACCGGTCGTAACCGCTGGCCCAAGCATAACCCCCATTTCCCGGGAGAATTGTGGATCAGACATCCCGTAGAGCCGAGACAATTTGTGCTGCAACTTTTTTTCTGGCAGGGCAAAATTCATACCAATAAAGGTCAGCAGGATTGAGAGCAAAGCAGTGATGACAATGGTCCAGATCATAACCCACCTTCCTTTGAGCAGGTACGGCGTCGGCCAAACATGACGCCCCACAATCGCATCATGCAGCGCCTCCTTTCTATGGTATGTCTATGATGTACACCGTAGCAGTGCACTACGGCAGGCGAATTTGAGTCCCTGTTTTGAAGCAAACAGGGACATTGTGTTATAAAATCTACTTGTTTTGTGCATAGGGCTGAAATTCCACCGGCACCCAGGAGTACTGCTCAGGCTCATCCATGCGCACATGGCCAATTCCTGGGAAGGGGAGGTGCATGCCAGCCACCAGCACCTTGTCGGTGGCCACCTTGTGCATAATGTTGCGTCTTGTTTCCACAGCCATTGTTTGGTCAACATCAAAGGCAATAGCTGCACCAGGATTGGCAAACTGCACCGCATGCACGTGCACCACATCGCCCCAGATAAACAGGGTTTGGCCCTCTGATTCAATTTCATATGCGGTGTGGCCAGGGGTATGTCCATAGGCGGCAACAGGTTTGATGCCCGGCACCAACGCAGTTTCTTTTGAAAATGTCTGCCACTGTCCGCTGGAGAGATACGGGGTTGCAACTGCCTCTGCGGCTTTGAACATCGGCTGTCTGTTTGCCGGTGCAGCCTGAGCGTTATCTTTGCCAAGCCAGTAGTCACTTTCGCGTTTGGCTGTGAATACCTGCGCATTGACAAAAACAGCCTTGCCGTCAGCATCGGTCAGTGCGCCGATATGATCCGGATGGAGATGGGTAAGAAGGATAGTGTCCACCTGGGCAGGCGTATAGCCCGCTGCCTGCATGTTTTCCAGCAGGTTGCCCAAGTTGGGATTGAACGCCTTGGTCGCGCCCGCATCCACCAGCACCAGGTGGGTACCAGTGTTGACGAGGTAGGCGTTAACAGTACCCTGCATTGCAGGATAGGCAGCAAACATACGCGCGGCCAGACGTTTAATTTCTGCTGCATCAATATTGCTCAGGAGTTGGGCATCCATCGCGGTTGGGCCGTCATGCAATGCTGTAATTTCAAACTGGCCTAATTGAAGACGATAGTACCCCGGCACTTGGGTCTGGATCATGGGTGCCTGCGCATACGTGGGCGACGCAAGACATCCAAAGACGAACATGGCCAGAACAAAAGTAACTTGGCGAATCACGGTACACCTCCGCAAACTGTAGTTTTTTGGTAAAAACATCCCTAACTAATGGTCTTCACAGGCGCGGCACGCGCTGATGTGCACTGTTAAATGTACACATTGCCCTGCGACGTAAGAGTCATAATATATGACAGTATAGATCGAATCCTTGGCAATTGAAATCTGCCTGCCCAGGAAAATTTAAAAAAGATCAAGGGATGCAACAATGAATGTACCTGAATTATTGAAATTATCCGGAGCTTTCTGGACTACGTGTACCATTCATGCTGGAGTGAAACTGGATGTCTTCTCAACCCTGACGCGGGGATCAGCGACAGCAGCTGAACTGGCGAGTGCGCTGCAGACAGACGCCCGGGGCATGGGTATGCTTCTCAATGCACTCACCGCGCTTGAGCTTTTGGAAAAAAATGGCGAAACATTTACGATAACTCCTTTCAGCTGCCAGTATTTATCCAAAAATTCGCCAGATTACATGGGTCATATCATTATGCACCATCATTATTTGGTGGAAGGATGGAGTAAGCTTGATCTGGCGGTGACTACTGGCAAGCCGGTACGCACCAGTTCGACCTATGCAGATGACAAGGTACGGGAGAGCTTTCTCATGGGTATGTTCAATCTGGCCATGCAGCTTGCACCCCATGTGGCCAGAGAAACTGACCTGAACGGCCGCAAGCACCTGCTGGATCTGGCAGGCGGGCCCGGCACCTATGCCATCCACTTTTGCAAGGAAAACCCAAGCCTGTCTGCGGTGATCTTTGACTATCCCACCACTCGACCCTTTGCCGAAAACACCGTGGCCCGTTTTGACCTTTCGGATCGCATTGCCTTTGTGGCCGGTGATATAACGGTTGATGCCATTGATGCAGGTTTTGATGTGGTGTGGATGTCGCATCTTCTCCACAGCAAGGGGCCGGCAGCGTGTCGGACTATTGTGGCCAAGGCAGCCCAAGCCCTTGAGGCGGGTGGCATGCTACTTGTTCAAGACTTTCTTCTGGATGACAGCCGAACCGCACCCCTGCACTCTGCTCTTTTCTCCCTTAACATGCTCATTGGCACACCAGAAGGGCAGGCCTATTCGCAAAAGGATATCACCGAGATGATGCAGCAGGCAGGGCTGCACACTATCCACCGGCTTGCCATCACGCTGCCCAATGGAGCAGGTATCATGGCCGGGACAAAGTAAGTGTTTGATCAAAACTGGTCAAAAAATTGATGGGAAAAGATTTGTAAAGATACAGAAAATGAATAACGCCAGGGAGTATCCTGGCGTTATGCGTATCAAGATGGAAAGATAGTCAGCGGCTGAGCTGCGGTTTAGTCAATTTTGCCCGCCATGCCTTCTTCTTTTCAAAGGGCCAGCTGGCACAAAGAGCTGGTCGCACCTTGGTGATCATCCGGATGCAGGAATCGCCGCAGGCTGGTTTGCAGTGATTGATAGTATCTTCCCGGCCTGTGCGCACCTTCTCTGGCCATTGTGGATCTGCCCACAGTACCCGGGCAAGACCAATCAGGTCGGCTTTTCCTGTGACAATCGCCTCTTCGGCAAGAGCACCCGTGGCAATGCGGCCCGCTCCCACCACCGGTACCTGCACCTCTTTTCGAATTCCGGCTGCCAAATTAAGCATATGCCCCGGCTGTTTGCACTGTTGGATAATCTCGGGCAAGGCCCAGGATTCGTAGGTGCCGCCCATCACCGAAATATAGGCAATGCCTCTTTCGGAAAGCTTTCGAGCGAACCGGCAGGAGTCCTCCAGTTGCAGGCCATCGGGCAAGAGTTCATCGGCAAGAAAGCGGTAACCCACCGGCATGTTGCCCACTGCTTCCTGCACCTTTTCCACCACTTCAAGGGGCAAGCGCTGCCGTTTTTCCAGACTGCCGCCATAGGCATCATCGCGCTGATTGGTTCGGGGCGAGAAAAATTGGGAAAGCAGATAGCCGGTGCCGCCATGGACTTCCACCATATCAAAGCCAGCTGCCTTGACCCTGCCCGCAGCAGCAGCGAATTGGGCAATTACTTGGTTGATTTCGTCTGTTGTCATGCTCCTTGACGGCCGACCAAAGGTAGTAATGTCTGAAGGTGCAAGGGAATCTTCGCTTGCATAGGCAAAACGGCCCGCATGGTTAATCTGCAGACAGGCGAGTGCCCCTTCTGCCTTGATGGTCTCGGCCAGGCGGGCAAGACCGGGGATTGCCTCATCGGTATCGGCCCGGAGGGTGCGGTTGGAACCGCTGCCAAGGGGATGATCCACCGAAGCGTTTTCCACCACTACCATGGCAACACCACTTTTTGCCATAAGCTGATAATGTTCCAAAAGGACATCGTTGACCAACCCGCCCTCATTGGCCCAGGCCAGGTAGAGTGGCGCCATGATCAGACGATTTTTCAACCTCAGTTCCTGAATTTGAATTTCCGAAAAGAGATTAGGATACATGAGACAAACCTCCTTTTCTATTTTTCTGTGTATACGTATTGCACACGTTCATCATAGCTGTTGATCAGGAAAAAAGGTACCCAATCATGGGTAAGGTGTACCTTGATAGACGACGGTGTGCAGGGTGGTGCCGAGTAGATGGCACGCGGAGCAGGTAGAAGCAGCTTGGGTTTTGACAGTGCTACTGATCGCAATTGTTCCTCAACTCAAGAGACTGTAGACTGTATAACAAACCCACAATCTGTACCTAAGAAACCTGCAGTAAAGCGTGCAGAGAAACTGCCCGGCAGATCAACTGGGTATAACAGCCCAAGGGCAACAACTGCAGCAGACACCAATGAGACCAATGGCAACAAACAGCACTTCAAAACCTTGGCATGTGTTTCTGGTTTTTTTGCGTCTTGGCCTCACTTCCTTTGGTGGGCCGGTTGCGCATTTGGGCTATTTCAGAGAAGAATTTGTGGTGCGTAAAAAATGGCTGAGTGAACAGAGCTATGCTGATATCGTGGCTCTGTGCCAGTTTTTGCCCGGCCCAGCCAGTAGTCAGGTGGGTTTAGCCATAGGGATTCTTCGTGCAGGCTATAGGGGTGCATTTGCTGCATGGGCAGGCTTTACTTTACCTTCAGCCCTGGCACTCACCCTTTTTGCCATCAGCTTGGCCAACCTTGACCAAGCGTTTTTGCCAGGTGTGCTGCAGGGTTTGAAAATTGTGGCTGTGGCAGTGGTGGCACAGGCAGTGTGGGGTATGGCCAAAAACCTGTGCCCAGACGCCCTCCGTGCCACCCTTATGGCCATGTGTGCCTGTTTTGTCCTGCTTGCCCCCTATGTGTGGACCCAGGTGGGAGTTATTGTTGCTGCGGGTGTGGCAGGGCTGTTTTTGTTCAAACCACAAGGCAAGATTGGCCGGGAGGCTTTGCCACTTGGTATTTCACGCCAAGGCGGGCTCATGTGGCTTAGTCTTTTTTTTGTTGGGCTGGTCGCCTTGCCGCTTGTGGTGCGGGTGTTGCCCAGCCAATCCCTTGCCCTGTTCGATGCCTTTTACCGGGCTGGCTCTTTGGTCTTTGGCGGTGGTCATGTGGTCTTGCCCTTGCTGCAGGCCGAAGTGGTGCCGCCTGGCTGGGTGGATAACAGCACCTTCCTTGCCGGTTACGGTGCAGCCCAGGCAGTGCCAGGCCCACTGTTCACCTTTGCCTCATTTTTAGGGGCCTCCATGCACAGCGCCCCCAATGGCTGGCTGGGCAGTTCCATCTGTTTGCTGGCCATCTTTGCGCCATCTTTTTTGCTGGTGGCAGGTGCCTTGCCCTTTTGGGAGGAGTGGCGACACAATGGCCGTATGCAGGCAGCACTGACCGGTATCAACGCCGCAGTGGTGGGCATCCTGCTCTCTGCACTCTATCATCCGGTATGGACCAGTGCCATCCACGCGCCCCGAGATTTTGCCCTGGCACTTTTGGCCTTTATTGCCCTTGTTTTTTGGAAGGTACCGCCCTGGCTGGTGGTGCTGGTCTGCGCTCTGGGCGGTTGGCTGTTTTTCTAGGAGGTGAACCGCAAGGTCAATACATCCTGCCCAGTTTCCCGCAAGGTACGTTCATTGGCCGTTATGGCCGTGCCCATAACCCACCGTTTTTATATCCTTATACCCTTAGAGTTTGCCACCTGTCCGGTGGGATGGATACTTTTATTTTTACAGCCTTTGATCAAGCTGGATTTTAATCCCATCCATCACTACACGAAGTGACAACTGACAACGGGCATTTTGCCGCATGGAAGGCCCGATTCAAAGAGTTTTTCTTCTCAGCTGTTGGTGAAGTTGCTGCTGATGTTCAGGATGGGCAAGGGCAATGAGCGCCTTTGCCCGTTGGTTTGCAGAGAGTCCCTCAAGTGCGGCCACGCCATATTCAGTGACCGCAAAATCAACATACTTGTCACTTAAGGAAATAGGCGCCTTATCATAAAAATCCGCCACAATATTGCTGACCCGCTTGCCTGTTTGCCTAGCAACAAAGCTTGAGCGCAATGCGACAATGCTTTTGCCGCGCACAGCTAAGGAAGCCCCACGAGCAAAATCCGGCAAGCCTCCCGGTGCAGCAATAATACGGCCAGCCACACCCTCGGCATTACAGTTGCCAGCTACATCCATTTGTAAGACACTGTTGATGGCGCAGAGTCGATCAATGGCCACGAGCGTTTCCAGGCTGTGGGTCAACGAACAGGGGTAAAACTCGACGAGCGGGTTGCGGTGCAGAAACTGATAAAAGGGACGATCTCCACCAGCCATGGTGGCAATGGTTGTGCCGCGAAACTGTTTCTTGGTGCTGTTGTTGACCACTCCGCTTTCTATCAGCCTTTGCCAGCCTGCGGAAAGGATACCGGTATGGGCACCCAAGTTATACAAATGCCCCAGATGACCGAGCACCAAGTCCGGCAGGGTGCCAATACCCACCTGCAGCACATCTCCCGGCTCCACCAGCCCGGCCACATGTTTGGCAATGGCCTGGTCGGCGGCCTCGGCCTCTGTTGGCGACCCTGTTTGTACCAAGTTCTCTTCGTGGTGTAGTACATAGTCAAGTGCCGTTAAAGGCAGACGTGTATCCCCCGAGGTAAAGGGCATGTGCGGATTGATCTGGGCCACTACCAGCGGCTTTTGTACCAGCACAGCTGTCATGTAATCAACCGAGACGCCTAAAGATACGTGGCCGGTATCATCTGGTGAGGAAACCTGCAGCACCAGCAGATGCACTGCAATCTTTCCTGTGGAAAAGAGTTGCGGGATTGCCGAGAAGGTGCAGCGTTCTACCTGGGCTTGATTGTCATTAACCGCTCGTCGCAAGCCAGCTCCGGGCATGAAGGTGACTACCTCAAAATGCCTGGCTGCATCAGCGTGGATATAGGGAGGAATAACCATGGGCATGAGGCAATAGAGCCGTGCCCCATGCAAAAGCGGGGCTGCCTCGGTCAAGTGCCGCAGCAGGGTTTGCGGTTCGGCAAAGGCCGACTGGACCACCACCGTGGGTGATGGTCCAAGCCGGGCAACTATTTCAGAAAAATTGGAGAGTTCTTTGGGCAAGTTTTCTCCATTCCTACATGGAACGCCGGTACTGTCCGCCCACCTCATAGAGTGCAGTGGTGATCTGGCCCAATGAACATACTCGAACCGCGTCGATCAGCACTTCAAAGACATTGCCGTTATTGATAACGGTTTGGCGGAGCTGCTCCAGCATGGGGCCACTCGCCTCTTTGTTGCGTTCCTGAAAATCGCGCAACCGTTTGATCTGCGATTGTTTTTCCTCTTCGGTGGAGCGGGCCAGCTCAATTTCAATGGGAATTTCGCCCTTGGGATTACGGAAGGTGTTGACCCCGATGATCGGGTAGGAGCCATCGTGCTTCTTATGCTCGTAATAAAGCGATTCTTCCTGGATCTTGCTGCGTTGATATCCGGTTTCCATCGCGCCCAGCACTCCGCCGCGCGCGGCAATGGCCTCGAATTCCCTGAGTACTGCTTCCTCAACCAGATCGGTCAATTCATCAATGATAAAAGCGCCCTGGTTGGGATTCTCGTTCATGGCCAGACCCCATTCTCGGTTGATGATCAACTGGATGGCCATGGCCCTGCGCACCGACTCCTCGCTGGGTGTGGTGATGGCCTCGTCATAGGCATTGGTGTGCAGGCTGTTGCAGTTGTCATAAATGGCTATCAAGGCTTGCAGGGTGGTGCGGATATCGTTGAAGGCCATTTCCTGGGCGTGCAGGGAGCGACCTGAAGTTTGGATGTGGTATTTTAGCTTCTGGGAGCGTTCGTTGCCTCCGTACTTGTACTTCATGGCTACAGCCCAGATGCGCCGCGCCACCCTACCTATCACCGAATATTCGGGCTCCATGCCGTTTGAGAAAAAGAAGCTCAGATTGGGCGCAAAATCGTCAATGTGCATGCCGCGCGCCAGGTAGGCCTCCACATAGGTGAAGCCGTTGGCCAGGGTAAAGGCGAGCTGCGAGATCGGGTTGGCCCCAGCCTCGGCAATGTGGTAGCCGGAGATGGAGACGGAGTAGAAGTTGCGCACCTGATGCTGCACAAAATATTCCTGAATGTCGCCCATCATCTTGAGGGCGAATTCGGTGGAAAAGATGCAGGTATTCTGGCCCTGATCTTCTTTAAGGATATCGGCCTGCACCGTGCCGCGTACGGTGGAAAAGACCCGGCAGCGGATGTCGGCGGCTTCCTCGCTGTTGGGCTCGCGGCCATGCTGGGCGGCAAATTGTTTGAGCTGTTGATCCAGGGCGGTATTGAAAAAACAGGCCAGAATGATGGGGGCAGGCCCATTAATAGTCATGGATACCGAGGTGCTGGGTGCGCAGAGGTCAAAGCCATCGTAGAGCACCTTCATGTCGTCCAAGGTGGCAATGGAGACCCCGGAGTTGCCGATCTTGCCGTAAATATCAGGCCGCTCGTCCGGATCGCAGCCGTAAAGGGTGGCTGAGTCAAAGGCTGTGGATAACCGGTGCGCAGGCATGCCCTCGCTTACTGTTTTGAAGCGGCGGTTGGTGCGGAAGGCGTCTCCTTCACCGGCAAACATGCGAGTCGGGTCTTCATTTTCGCGCTTGAAGGGGAACACGCCCGCAGTAAAGGGGAAATAGCCGGGCAGATGCTCCTTGCGAAGAAAACGCAGCAGTTCGCCCTGGTCATCAAAACGTGGCAGGTAGACCTTGCGGATAACGGAACCTGACAATGAAGTGCGGGTGAGCTTGGTGCGAATTTCCCGGTCGCGGATCTTGACCACATGCTCCTCGCCGCCGTACTGGTCGGCCAACTCAGGCCAGTCTGCCAGCAGCTTTTTGGCCCCTGGTGCCAGGTCGTTTTTCCTGTTGGCAATGAGTTCGGCAAAATGGTCGGTATTTTTGCCTTCAGCAGCAAGTACCTCCCTGGCTGTCTCCAAGGCCTGCAACTCGCGTACTTTTTTCACCCGACGCTCTGTCTTGGCATGGTAGCCGCGTATTTCATCTGCAATTTCAGCCAAATAGCGTGTTCTTGCCGCTGGGACAATGGCCCGATGCCCGGAAGAGGCCGGCATCTGGATTTGCGGGAGTTTGCCCGGTTTGAGTTCAAGTCCAAATTCGCAGAGCTTGGGCAGAATAGCCTGAAAAAGTGCGGTCACCCCGTCATCGTTGAAGCGGGAAGCTATGGTGGGGAATACCGGCATTTGCTCGGGCGGAGTGGAAAAGGTAGACTGGTTGCGCTGATACTGCTTGCGCACATCTCGCAGCGCATCTTCAGCGCCGCTCCGATCAAACTTGTTGATCGCCACAAAATGCGCAAAATCAAGCATGTCGATTTTCTCAAGCTGCGAGGCTGCGCCGAACTCGGGCGTCATCACATACAAAGAAACATCCACATGCGGTACAATGGCGGCATTGCCCTGACCAATACCCGAGGTTTCGACAATAATCAAATCAAAGCCGGAAAGTTTGCAGGCGGCAATAACTTCGGGCAGGGCTGCAGAAATTTCACTGCCTGTTTCGCGGGTGGCAAGTGAGCGCATATAAATATTGGGGTGCTCAATGGCATTCATGCGGATGCGGTCGCCCAAAAGTGCTCCTCCGGTTCGCTGGCGCGAGGGATCAATACTGATGATGGCCAGTTGCAGGGTATCATCCTGATCCAGGCGAAAGCGCCGCACCAGCTCATCGGTGAGCGATGATTTCCCCGCTCCGCCCGTGCCGGTAATGCCTAAAACCGGTGTTTTTTTCGCGCTGGCCGCCTCCCTGATAGCCTGGCGCAGCTCTTCAGGATAGGCGCCATTTTCCAGCGAGGTGATAACCTGTGCCAGCATCCGGCGGTTGCCGCTGTGCAGGGCTGAGAGAACAACCTCCCTGCCTTGAGGCGCCAGAGGAGCAAGATCTGTATCCGCGAGTGTAACCACCTCGTTGATCATCCCCTGCAGTCCCATGCTTTGGCCATCTTCCGGCGTGTAGATGCGGGACACCCCATAGGCATGGAGGTCTTGCAACTCCTCGGCCACAATCACGCCGCCACCGCCACCAAAGACTTTGATGTTTTCTCCATCACCCTCTTTTAACAAGTCGATCATGTATTTAAAATATTCGACATGGCCGCCCTGGTACGAAGTAATGGCAACACCCTGCACGTCTTCCTGCAGAGCAGCATTGACAATTTCCTGCACCGAACGGTTATGGCCGAGATGAATGACCTCTACGCCGGTTGTCTGGAGAATACGGCGCATGATATTGATGGTGGCATCATGGCCGTCAAAAAGAGAAGCCGCGGTAATAAAGCGGACTTTATTCGTAGGTTTGTATGGGGGGTGCTGGCTGGCCAGGTGTTCCATGAGATGTCCTCCTCAGGTTGCAAGAAGCGGGAACAGCGTGGTACAACATCCTCGACAATACAATAAGAAGATTCAAAAATATCAAACTAAAAAAAGAATCACCGATGGGGAGAAATTTGGCAAGGTAAAAGTGCTTTTCCCTGTTGCCTGGGTACAGTCTTTTCTTGATTGCAGAGTTGCTCGAAGAAAAAATAACGCCCATACAAGGTGTTGGTCGCCTGAAAATGTCCTTGGCTGAGGGTGTGGATAAGGTGTTGATAAATTACTGCAAATGGAGAGCTACTTCTTTTTTATGATAGATTGCCTACCAGCGCTCCCTTTCCCCCAGGGTGCCGGTAGTTGTTTCCGTGACAACAATTCCACCACCACCGAATAGGATCAGTTCTTCATAAAAAATTTACCCAAAGAAGTCTCTATTTACGGATAGTACTAACTTGGGGAGGGTAGTATGTTGTACACCACCGGATATGCATCCCTCTTGGGTGCGATTACCCTGGCCAGCGATGGTGAAAATCTTGTCGGTCTCTGGCTCGATGGGCAGAAATACTTTGCCGCAACCCTACAGGGTGAACACGTTGCAGGGCGATCGGATCTGCCGGTTTTTACTAGAACAACAACGTGGTTGGACGCGTATTTTGCCGGCAAAAAACCCGCAATTGTGGATTTGCCCCTGGCTCCTTTGGGCAGCGAATTCAGGAAAGCTGTTTGGGAAATCCTCTGTAAAATTCCCTGCGGGCAATGGACAACCTATGGGGAAGTCGCAAAAGAGATGGCTGCCCGAATGAGCATAAAAAGCATGTCCAGCCAGGCGGTGGGCGGTGCGGTTGGTCACAACCCCATAGCCATCATCATCCCATGCCACCGGGTCGTTGGTGCCAACGGCAATCTGACCGGATACGCTGGAGGCATCAACAGGAAAGTAAAATTACTGGAACTCGAAGGCGTGGATACAACCCGTTTCTTTATTCCGAGCAAGGCAGCGAATTTTTCCTCTTTTTAACTGCAGTCATGATTACTGGATATGTAAAGGTGCGGATATAACAGTGAACGCCTATTTGAAAAAACCGCATAAAATAAGTTGGTTACAAATCATACGGAGGCCTGTGCATGTTTAAGCTCGGCTGCCACCTGTCTTCAGCAAAGGGTTTTCTCGCCATGGGCAAGGAAGCCGTGGAACTGGGCGCGAACACGTTTCAGTTTTTTACCCGCAACCCGCGGGGCGGCGCAGCCAAACCCCTTGATGAAGCCGATATCGCGGCTTTTTTGGTTTTTGCCCGGGAACAGGGCCTGTTGCCCCTTGTCGCCCACGCACCATATACCCTCAATGCCTGCTCAGCCA
Organism: Desulfobulbaceae bacterium; assembly: GCA_013201405.1. Classification (GTDB taxonomy): domain Bacteria; phylum Desulfobacterota; class Desulfobulbia; order Desulfobulbales; family Desulfobulbaceae; genus Desulfobulbus. The sequence goes on along the minus strand of JABMJC010000011.1, from coordinate 1,471 downwards.
AGGCCAATATCCGGGCTTTTGCCAAAGAGACCATGGCCGATGATCTTGCCCGCCTGGAGCATATCCCTGCAAGTTTGTACGTCTTTCATCCGGGCAGCCACGTAGGTCAGGGTGTTGAGGCCGGTATTGCCTTAATCGTAGACATGCTGAATGCGGTCATCAGGCCGGAGCAGTCCACAGTTGTGCTTTTGGAGACCATGGCCGGCAAGGGTAGTGAAATCGGGCGAACCTTTGAGGAACTGCGTGCCATTATCAACGGTGTGGAGATACAAGAACGCATCGGCGTCTGTCTCGACACCTGCCACGTTTTTGATGGTGGATACGATATCGTTAATGACCTCAATGGGGTTTTGGAACTTTTTGACCGCGTAATCGGCCTGGAGCGACTCAAGGCTGTTCACTTAAACGACAGTAAAAACCCCCTTGGAAGCCGCAAAGACCGGCATGAGTCCATCGGTCAGGGACATCTCGGAGAAGAGGCCTTTAAGCGCATTATCAACCATCCGGTACTTCGCGATCTGCCCTTTTACCTGGAGACTCCCGCTGGTGGGCTAGGGTATGCTGTTGAAATCAGGTTGCTGCAGCAATATCGTAATCCAGGGTGAACAATGACATCGCTTCTGTTTGAGAAAGCTGACCGCGTGAGTTTGTAAACAAGACAAAACTTGCAAGAGGCGTGTTGGGTTATTGTTTATTTGGTAACCATTTAAAAATCGTCAATACTGAATATAATGAACGGGAAATCGCCCATCTCAAGGCGAGAGACCCTGCCTCAGCCAAGATCATAGATGAAGTTGGCCATGTGTACCGAAAAGTCATACCAGTTCAGTTTGCTAGATACAAAAAACGCTAAAAATATAACCAACAAACAAAACCCCGGTAGCCCGACTGCCGGGGTTTTTTTATAAAATCATATAGTTACTTGACATATGTGTTTATAAGGGTTATAATTATCTGATTTTGAAGAATAAAAATAATAGGTGAAAAAGTGAAAGGATCAAAAAAACAAGTCGCTTTGGCCAAGGATATCCGTGCAAAATTCGTTTCGAATGCAAAGCCACTGCTTGGCAAAAATCCTAATGCTGACCGCGCCATCAAATCTATTCTCTCTATCAATAAGGCCAACTTTTGGATCAGCTACGAATATAGTAACTGGCGTATTCTCCTCAAATCTCTCTATTCGGTAGGTCTGCACAACAAGGGCGATGGATGGAGCAATGTGATCCAGGCCGACAGAGATACCCACACTATAACAGAGACATGGACCGAAATAGTGCCCAACGGCAAGAGAGGACAGAAAATAAAAAAGAATAGAATTTGGGACGCGTAACAATAAGTTTAAGCTGGTCGGGTTTTGTGAGACAGCCTGAGAGGTAGAATAAGCAATGATCCGATTTGCTTGTTCAGTCATCCAGATCTTTGAAAAGTTCACTCCCTGATTCATAAGCCCTCAGGTAGACTCGCTCATACT
>JABMJC010000135.1 GCA_013201405.1 Desulfobulbaceae bacterium | reverse complement strand
GCGCTGCTGTTCCTTGCTCCGGCCAAGACTCATGACAATCTCCGTAAAAATATCAACCTGCTATTCAGCTTTCCTATTATGCCCTGACTGGTGAGTTTTTCAACAGGCTGATAAGTAAATCAAAGTAGAGCAGGATATCGGAGAGAATATAAAAAGGTACGACAAACTTGAGGATAATAAGGGAACTGCCCACCGCAGAGCGCAGGCTCTCCGGCAAACGCTCCAGCAAGGATGCACGCCGCTCCATTGCGTCTCCCTATCTTCAGCGGAACAGGTCCGCCAGGTAGGACAAGGCAAAACCCAGCAACACATAGCTCACACAGGCGGCCAAAGCCATAAGCAGCACCAGATGCCAGGGCTTGCGACCATAGCCCTTGGGAAAACGCTTCCGCACGTACAGCGCCTGTGTTCGGGCGGCCAGCAGAAGCCAACCACAGCCGTACAACACCAGCAAGCTGACGGAAAAAGTATCTACCACCCTGGCTTCGGGATACAGTGCGGAAAAGACATGGCTGCCCAGCAAGATACCCACCCCGGCCAAACACCACCACTGCGACTGTTTTTCCAGGTTGGGCTCTTCCAGGGTTCGCCAGTTCAACATCTGCACCAGAGAGCCAAACACCGGTGTAAAAAAAAGACTCAGCAACACTGCCATCGTCGGATTCCATAGAAACACGGCGGGCGGGCGAGTATCTCCCTTGCGTTGCGTCCTCTGCTGCTCTACCGTTTGAGAACGGCGGATAGTAACCATTATTTCTGCTGTTCCTTCGGCATCCAGATCAGCTTCCCTGCTCCCAAAAGGGCCCCATGGCCCCATATATTGTCTTGGCCGCTCGCGTCCTGGTCCTGGCAGGCAAGGCCTGCCTCTCCTTCAAACAGAGCTGCCGCGTCGCCTCTGGTAGAGCTTGAAGAGCATGGAGATGGGCATGGTGATATTTGGGGATAAAAAACAGCTTCGGAAAACGCGGGATTCTGCCGCCGGACAAAACAGCCCCGGACGGTATCGGGCAAAAGTAGATTAGAGGAGAAAGGCACAAGCACAGAGGCAAAATTGTTGCACTGCCTGTCCACAGCTTTGTTGCAGGATGTGTCAAAGTAGCCTTGAGCCCAAGCCAGCCGCGCATATTGCGGCCCAGCCAAGCACCTTGTCATACTTGTGATTTGTGGAGCCACGTCGGATCAACCGAGAAAGGCTGCAATGCGGCGGGCCAAATCAGCCTCTGGCATGGCACCGACAAGCCGATCCGCCTCATGGCCCTGCCGAAAGAAAATAAGCGTGGGTACGCCCTGAATGCCCAAACGAGCGGCATTGGCCTGATGGATAGTGGTATTTACTTTGTAAAAAATTAAACGACCGGCAAAGCGTGCGGCAAGCGAATCCAGCACTGGTGCCAGCATCTGACAGGGGCCGCAGGTGGGTGAATAAAAATCCACCAGTACAGGTATGGTGCTTTGTTGTATGCGCTCGGCAAACTCGCTGTCGCCGAGCGCATTCACCTGATTGGCAATAGGTGCACCCATCAGGGATGCGCCACATTTGCCGCACTTGGAACGGAGATGCGCCTTGTCTTGCGGCACCCGGTTTTTTGCTCCGCAGCCCAAACAAAGACGAATTGTATTCATGATTTTTCTTTCCCTTTAGCGTTCCAGCATTGCAATCGCATTTTTCCTGCTCAACTGAAGACAGAGGCCCGTACCTTGCCCGCCCGCACCCGCACCAGCCAGTAGCGGGAAGGGTTGTCGCGCATGGTCCGACGCAGGATATGGCTGACATCGTGGCTGTCGTCAACCAAATTATACAAGACAGAATCTATACCAATAAAGCCGTCCAGCAAATGCACCAGGGTGTGCAAGACTTTGGTGGTATAGCCGCGCTGCAGGTCCACCAGCTGACGCAGGTTCTCCACTCCCTCCTGTTCCAGGTGGCTGACCATGCGATGGGCGAAAGAACGGTTGGCAAGCAAACCCTCATCCATGGCATCCCAAAAGGCCTCCTCATCGGCCCGATTCGTCTCTTCCTCCAAAATATGCAGGCGATCATAGCTGAGCAGCGGGTTATTGGTAAGAAAACGCTCCACATGGCGGCAGGCGTTTTCCGCACTCTGGCCCTGAGTCAGAAAGAGGTGGGCTATTGGGAGATGTTCCATGGCTCATCCTGTTTGCAAAAAATTATCAACTGAATGGTCGTGCATACCGACCCGGGCAAGTTCCAGCAGCCAACCGCTGTGCTCTTGTCCTTTTTCATCGTGCCACCCGTCCGTTGCTGAGCAGATAGGCCTTGCGCACATTGCCCAGGGCAGCGAACATATTTTTTTTGGAGCCGGGAATGCGTTTGTAAATTTCAGCAGCCAAGTGCCGTATGTCATTGCGCCGGGTTCTTTCTCCTAGTGGACAGCTGGACGGGATGGCTTCCAACCCATTGATCAGGGCTACCTGCTCGATATCTTGTTTTTCTACATAGGCAAGTGGCCGGATCAGGGTCAGTCGTCCCTCAAAAAGATCCTGCCTGGGCCGCATGGTACTGATGTTGCCTGCGCAGGTCAGGTTCAACAAAAAGGTTTCAATCAGATCGTCCTGGTGATGACCAAAGGCGATCTTGTTGCATGCCAAGTGGCGGGCCTCGGCAAAAAGACGCAGACGCCGGCTACGGGCACAGGCAAAGCAAACACCGGCCTGGACCCGCTCACCTGTTGCGTCTGTATCACTGCCCACCACAGTGCGGACAGATGGACGCTTTGCCGCAACAATGCTCAGTTCAAGACCATTTTTAGCCAACTGCGCTCGGATGGCACAGGCAAACGCACTTGGTCCCTGCTCTGAAGCGTCCATATCTACATGCACAGCGACAAGCTGGTAGCTGATCGGCGCTTTACGTTGCCAGGCATGGAGCAGGTGCACCAGAACCAGCGAATCCACCCCACCGGAAACAGCCACCAGCACGCGGTCGCCATTGGCGAGCATACCATAATCGTGCATGGCCTGCCCCACCAGCCGGTTGGTTTTGTCCGGCAGCCGCATGGGTTGCGTCACAGCGCTATTTGGTCAGATGCGTGCACTCGCGCAGCTTGCTGGTCAAACCATCACGGGCCAATTCTTCCGCAGTAAGCCAACCCATACCACGGCGGCCAGCCTTACCGATGGAAAAAAGATTGTCCATCAGAGCCTGCTGCTCTTCTTCAAAACGACCATGGCAGAGTACCGTGCCCTTGTCCACTTCATAAAGACGATAGCTCAAGGTGACTGCCGCTGGCTGCTGCACGCCATAGGGCCCACCTTCGCGCTCGACATAGCGACTGAGCGAAGTTTCCAGAATGGCGTTGCAGCCTATATTGTGTGCCACCTCACGGGAGGCGGCAAGTTTGACCACTGCCTCAGGCGATTGCAGCCCGATCACCTGTTCTGCCTCAAGGAAACGCGCCTTGCTGTTATTGCTGAGGACCTCGTGCAGGATGGCATCCACCACAGTGGCCCCGGCCGTAAGATTTTTCTCTTCATCGGCCGAGAGCAGGACATCATCTGCCAGCGACACCTGCACCGGTAATACGCCAAAACAGCTCAGCACAGATTCTGCAGCCTTGCCTGTTGCCGAAGCTGCCGGGTGCTGCATATCAGTGGTGGTTGAGGCGCAGGCTGCGGCCAAAATCAAGGCGCTCAGCATGGCGCCGAAAAATAAGAGACGTTGTGCTATCACGGTGGACCTCCCTGTCCAGGTGGGGATGTACTTAAGTATGGACCTGAAATGGAATCCTGTTTTGCAAATAAAAACATATCAATACAATGACTCGGCACAGCAGGCAGACCGACTGTAAATGGACTATACATCTACTCTGTCAGCTGGTCATCACCTGTATAGGGGATGCTGCACTTATAGTGTTCCTTTGGAGGAAAGCTGTCCTGCCAGACCTGGCAGGGGTGTGGTTGCCTGACGCAGGGCTTGGCCCAAGGCCTTGAAGACAGCTTCAATGATATGGTGCCCATCTTCGCCGTGGAGCACGTCCACATGGAGGGTGCAGCCTGCATGCAAGGAAAAGGCCCGCAAAAACTCCCTAGCCAGGCAACTGTCAAAAGTGCCTATTTTTTCTGGCAAAGGCGGGGTCTGGTAATGTAAATAGGGTCGGTTAGACAAATCAAGGCACACTCTGGCCAAGGTCTCGTCCATGGGCACGTAGGCATGACCGTAACGGTAGATACCCCCCTTGTCGCCCAGGGCCTTGGCAAAGGCCTGCCCAAGGCAAATACCCGTATCTTCCACACTGTGGTGGTCATCAATATGAGTATCCCCACGAACTTGGAGCGTCAAATCGAAAAAACCGTGCACAACCAGAAGCGTCAGCATATGATCCATAAAGCCGACACCGCTGCCCACATCAGCCTGTCCGCTGCCATCAAGGGCAAGACTGAGCCGAATATCGGTTTCGCGGGTGATTCGCTCTACACGTGCGCTGCGCCGGACCTGATCACTCATATATTCTCCTAGAACTCAACAGGCAATTGGGTGGAAGGCATAGCCGTGGGCCGACACTGCGTTGGACCATGCATCCCTTCCAGAATATCCTGGCACTCTAGCGAATTTTTCGGCGGGATTCAATATCTGCCTGTCTTGTACACAGGATAACCCAGGAATAGCGGTCTGCATATTTTTCAGTCTGACCTGCCTTGGCCGCATTGCCGGCGAAAGAACAACTTGTTTGCATGCGAAACAAACTTTTTTATTGACATAACCAGAAAGAAAAGACTATATTCGTCTTCTGCTATGTTTCATTGCAGGCGGGAATAACTCAGTGGTAGAGTGCAACCTTGCCAAGGTTGAAGTCGCGAGTTCGAATCTCGTTTCCCGCTCCA
>JABMJC010000134.1 GCA_013201405.1 Desulfobulbaceae bacterium | reverse complement strand
CTGACAACCAGCCGTTGTTTACGGTATTCAAAACTGCGGATTATTCAACGGGCTGGTAAGGCCATATTTATAGTAACTTTGAGTGTTGCAACTATTGACGCAACTTCAATACAAGACCGGGTAACAGAATGAATTGAGCCATTGCTTGCTAAATTTTCATCTTGCCATCTTCATCTTGCCAGCTAAAAGGGCGCAGGCCAAAGAAAGTGCAGTACCAACATGGCGGTAAAAACTGCGACAAAAACAGAGCAGGCCAAAGCCACGATGAACTTTGCGCGAAAAAGTCCCATGTACATGAGGACAAGCTTGATATCCAGCATAGGCCCCAGCACCATGAAGGCCAGTTGGGCGCTTGCGGGCAATAACCCCCGGAAACCTGCGGCGATAAAGGCATCCGCCTCGCTGCACAGATTTAGCACCAGGGCCATGCCCATCATCAACAAAATGGCCTGCCAGGGAGAGGCAGACAATTGGGCAAAAAAATCCATGGGGAAGGTGCTGCGCATAAAGGCAGCGATAAACGCACCAATAACCAGATAAAAGGCGATGGCAAAAAAATCGTCCAGGGCGTGTTCCAGCGCGTGCCGAATGCGCAGCAACAAACTGCTGTGCTGTGCTGTACCTGCGGTACAGTGTTCATGTCCGCAGCTTGAGAGCGGACGGCTTGCCATGCTCGGCACCAGAGCCTGTCTTTGCTGCCACAGCCAGCCCAACAACAGGCCGAACGACACCGCAATCACATAGCCACTGCCCAGGCGTAACGCCACCACCTGCCAGTTGTAATTATAGGCAATGACTGTAGAGGCAGCCACGACCACATTGACAAGTGGCCCAGACAAAAGAAAGGTAATAGCTGCGCCCAAGGGCACCCCTTTGCCGAGCAGGCGCCGCACTACTGGGACAATGGCGCATTCACAAACCGGAAATATCAGACCCATGCTGCCAGCCAGCAGTGTGGCACGCAGAGGATGACGGCCAAAGACGCGATCCACCAAACGGACCGGCACAAACACCTCAATCAGCCCGCCAGCCAGGGAACCAATGAGCATGAAGGGCAAGGCCTCCACCACCATGGCAAGAAAGCTGATGGACAAGCTGCCAATCAAACCACTCCAGGCCGGCGACTGGCCCAAAAGCAACAAAAACAGAGCGACTGTAAGAAAGAGGATACTGGCCACCCATCCTAGTTGCTGACTCAAATTTGGCTCAACATGGCGCTGGGGCGGCCTATATATGGGAAATGGTTTTATGGATCTCTGCTGTCTCTTTTGCACGGCAATGCCCTTCTACCCTGCGCTACAGGGCCAGATACAAACACTCTGCCCGCGGAGAAAAAACATGTTCAGTCCCAACTCCAGGGACAAAATCAGTGGCTTATTGCAAGCTGCGCAGGGTTTGGGTAAAGGCAGCCTTGACCCGGGGGTCAAAGCAGACCACATACACTTCGGCTGGCTTGCCGTTTTCGACCAAAAACGAATGAAGGGTATTAATGGTGACTGTTGCGGCCTCGTCAATGGGAAAACCATAGGCACCACAACTGATGGCCGGGAAGGCAATGGAGTTGATATTGTTGGCTATGGCCAACTCCAAGCTGCGCCGATAGCAGCTGGCCAAAAAGGAATGCTCGTTGTTCCTCCCTCCTGCCCACACCGGGCCAACCGTATGGATAACATATTTCGCTGGCAAATTATAGCCCTTGGTCAGTACTGCTTCCCCGGTTTCGCAGCCACCGATCTGCCGGCATTCCTCCAGCAACTCCGGCCCGGCGGCACGGTGGATGGCCCCATCTACCCCGCCCCCGCCCAAGAGGCTCTTGTTGGCGGCATTGACAATTGCGTCGACCTTAAGTGTGGTAATATCGTCTTCAATCAGCTTGATCATCGGATTCTCCTTGTCTATGATAAATGCCCTCGTCCACCAACCTGGCGAGGGTGGAACCATTCACTAATTTCTTTTTATGGTCAACTGCACGGGAGAAAGCAAGGGAAAACCAAGACAGCGCTTCTCTCCCACAACCTGCCGCCAGCCCTTTTTCGTTGCCCCAAACAAAGGTCGTACCCATGCTCAAAACACTGGCCGCCCAGCTCACCCTGATCAGGCAGGCAGAGGGAAGTAAACGCAATTTTCGTTTCCTCATCAAATTCTGCATCAGCCTGCTGATGCTCTTTTTACTGTACACCTTTATTTTCCATGCCATCATGCTCCACGAAGGCAGGGACTATTCATGGGTCACAGGTTTGTACTGGACACTGACCACCATGTCTACCCTAGGCTATGGCGACATCACCTTTACCAGTGATGTGGGCAAGGTCTTTTCGGTGTTCGTGCTGATCAGCGGTATGATGCTTCTTTTGATCATGCTGCCCTTCACCTTTATCCAGTTCTTTTACGCCCCCTGGCTAGAAGAGCAGAACAAGGCCCGGGTGCCCAAAAAGGTGCCCGACACCCTGAGCGACCACGTTGTCTTTACCCATTTTGACAATGTGGCGGTCAACCTCATTGAAAAGCTGCGCCAATACGGCACCGATCATGTCATCGTGGTGCCGGAGCTAAGCCGAGCCCTGGAACTGCACGATCGGGGCTACCGAGTCTTGCTGGGTGAGCTGGACGATCCGGAAACCTACAAACACCTGCGGGTGGAAAACGCTGCCATGGTGGTGGTGCTCAACGAAGATATCGTTGCTACCAACATCATTTTCACTGTCCGCGAAGCCTGCGATAGCGTACAGACCGTGGCCAATGCCGATCTCATCGACTCGGTGGACATCCTCAAGCTGGCGGGCAGTTCCCATGTCTTCCAGTTTACCCGCCTGTTGGGCAAGGCCCTGGCCCGCCGTGTGCTCGGGGTGAGCATGACCACCAATATCATCGGCGAATTCGGCCGCCTGCGCATCGCCGAAGTGCCAGCCATGCGCACCTGGATGCAAGGTAAAACCATTGCAGAAACCCGATTGCGCGAGATGGTGGGGGTCAACATTGTTGGCATCTGGCAGGAGGGTAAATTCGAGATTCCTACACCTGATACACCCATCAAGGAATCTACGGTACTCATTCTGGCTGGGACCAGGGAACAGCTCATCCGCTTTGATCAATCCATCCTGCTTGCAGCCGAAGAAAAACACAAAGAGCATGCAGTGCTCATCCTCGGCGGCGGCCGGGTGGGCCTGGCTATTGGCGACAACCTGCGCGAACGTCAAATCGACTACCGGGTGGTGGAAAAACGTCCCATGCCTTCCTTCCGGGATGACCACCTCATCCACGGCAGCGCCGCCGACCTGGAGGTACTCCTGCAGGCAGGCATCAAAACCACGCCCTCCATCATCATTACCACCCATGACGACGACCTGAATATCTATCTCACCATCTACTGCCGCCGCCTTCGCCCAGATGTCCAGATCATCAGTCGAGCCAGTTTTGATCGAAATATCAACACCATGCATCGGGCAGGAGCCAACTTGGTGATGTCATTCAGCTCACTGGTCACCGCCACAATAACCAACCTGCTCAAACCCGAACAGATGCTCATGCTCTCGGAAGGACTCAACATCTTCCGGGTGAACCTCAGCCCCAAGCTCGAAGGAAAAAAACTCACCGAAATCAGGCTCAGGGAGAACACTGGCTGCAGTGTGGTGGCCATCAAACGGGGTGACGAAATTAACATCAATCCGGATCCCACCATGCCACTCAACTGCGGGGATGAACTGGTGCTGATCGGCTCGGCTGAATCGGAAAAACTCTACAACGAACTCTACCCACCCCTTGCTCCGGCAGAGGAAACAAACGGTACTGAAGCAGACAATGAACTGCCGGACGAGATTGAAGAAGAGGTGGCCGAACATGTGCGCAACTTCAAGCGGTGAGTGCTGTTGTCGTCTCCACTTCTGTTATATGATTGTTATATGGTTATCTGGCTGTTATATGAAAAATCTCCCTGCCTGAAGCGGTGAGCCACTCTTCTGTAGACTGTAATTTAGTGCGCACATTGATTGGACAGACTCAAAACAATGATATACTGTTGTTCATTATCCGGACAGATCCACACGCAACCAAGGAGGAAACCATGTCCGCAATTAAATGGATCGAATCATTTGAACAGGGGCTCAAGCAGGCACAAGAACAAAACAAACTCATTTTCCTGGACTTTTTCAATCCGGAGTGAATTGGCTGCAAACAGATGGACGCGGTCGCGTACCCAAACCAGGAAGTCATCTCGTTTTTGAATAGCCAGGTCGTCCCCCTTCGTATTCCCGCAGATCATCCTCAACTCGCACCTCAGTTCATCGTCAAATGGACACCTTGTCTGTTGGTGCTGGACGAAAAAGGCAAAGAACATACCCGTACCCTCGGTTTTCTTGAACCGCAGGAGTTGATCGCCTTCATCCTCTTAGGCATGGGCAAGACAGAGTTCAACCGGCCAGACCGTCCGGCAGCAGACAAGTTCTTTGCAGAGTTGATCAGTACCTATCCCAAAAGCAGTTTCACTCCGGAAGCAATTTATATGCAGGGCGTTGCCCGCTATATCGAGAGTCGTGAGGTCAAACATCTGATTGCCCTCTACGACCAGATAGTTGCAGACTACCCGCAAAGCCCATGGGCCATGCGCGCCCAACCATACAAACTGCTTAAAAAATAGTACAGAAACCTGCACATAAACTTGCGTAGAACAAAAAAGGTGACGAAATGTTCGTCACCTTTTTTGTTGGAAACTTGTTGAGTTATTGATAAGCGTCCCACCTGCTGCAGGGATCAGCTGGATAGCAGCTGCTCCCGCTTTGGACGGGTCGAGCTGTTAATTTCGTCACATCCGGCTCAGGCTGGCCTTTTTTCCACTCGCCCCGGGGAAAAT
>JABMJC010000010.1 GCA_013201405.1 Desulfobulbaceae bacterium | reverse complement strand
GTGGATATGGCAGGCGGGCAGATACTCACACCTAATTGAAAGGAGCAATTATGACCACTACTGTAGACAATTTGAAAGAAGCCTTTGCCGGAGAAAGCCAGGCCAATATGAAGTACCGTGCCTTTGCCAAAAAGGCGGAAAAAGATGGCTTCAAGAATATTGCCAAACTGTTCCGCACTACGGCCGAGGCCGAGCGGATTCATGCCGAGGGCCATCTGAGGGCGCTTGAGATGATTGCCTCTACTGCCGACAACTTGCAGGATGCCATCAATGGTGAGACCTATGAGTTTAAGGAAATGTATCCGCCCATGCTTGATTTGGCCACTGCCGACGGCCACAGAGCCAAAACCATGTTCAAGTTTGCAGTAGACGCCGAGGAGGTGCATGCGCAGATCTACACCAAGGCACTCGAGGCCGTGAAAAAAGGCGTAGACATGGATGTGAGCGAGTTTTACCTCTGTCCGGTTTGCGGTTATATTGAATTGGGGCATGCGCCGGAGAAATGTCCGGTGTGTGGTGCCAAAAAAGCTGTTTTTGAAACAGTAGCCTGATTGTTTCAGAAAGGTTGTTTGTGCAAACCCGGCCACCAGACAGATGGTGGCCGGGTTTTTTGTTTGCACAGGTTCTCAAGCATCCGGAGCACCAAGGTGGTATCAGGCTCTGGTCAGCTGGCGGTAGCGGATGCGATGCGGCTGATCGGCGGCCGCTCCCTTACGGCGCTTGTAGTCCTGCTCATAATCCGAATAATTGCCTTCATACCACACCACCTCGGAGTTGCCCTCAAAGGCCATGATATGGGTGGCAATACGATCGAGAAACCAGCGGTCATGGCTGATGACCACCGCACAGCCGGCAAAGTTTTCCAGCGCCTCCTCCAGAGCCCGCATGGTGTTGACATCCAGATCATTGGTCGGCTCGTCTAGAAGCAGCACATTACCGCCCTCTTTGAGCATGCGAGCCAGGTGTACCCGATTGCGTTGGCCGCCAGACAGGGTGCCCACTTTCTGCTGTTGATCACTGCCAGTAAAGTTGAAGCGGGCCACATAGGCGCGTGAGTTGACTTCGCGAGTGCCCAGCCAAATGGTGTCTTGTCCTTCGGAAATGGCCTGCCAGATACTCTCCTCGGGCTTGAGCACCTCCCGCGACTGATCCACATAGGCAAGTTTTACGGTTTCGCCAATGCGGATGCTGCCACTATCCGCCTGTTCCTGCCCGGTAATCAGGCGAAAAAGGGTGCTTTTGCCGGCACCGTTGGGACCGATAATGCCAACAATGCCGCCCGGTGGCAAGGAAAAGCTGAGCTTGTCCATCAAGATCCGATTGTCGTAGGCCTTACTGAGCTCTTCTGCCTCAATCACCAACTTTCCCAGCCGTGGGCCAGGTGGGATATATATCTCCAAGTCGCTTGCCGCCTTTTCCCCCTGCTGATTTAAAAGGTTCTCATAGGCGCTGATGCGGGCTTTGGACTTGGTGCGTCGGCCCTTGGGGCTCATGCGAATCCATTCCAGCTCGCGCTGGAGGGTACGCTGCCGCTCGCTCTCCTTTTTCTCTTCCTGGGCCAGGCGTTTATGCTTTTGCTCCAACCAGGAGGAGTAGTTGCCCTTCCAGGGGATGCCTTGGCCACGGTCCAACTCCAGGATCCAGCCGGCCACATTGTCGAGAAAGTAGCGGTCGTGGGTGACGGCAATCACCGTGCCGGCATACTGTTGCAAGTGCTGCTCCAGCCAGGAAACCGACTCGGCATCCAGATGGTTGGTGGGCTCATCCAAAAGGAGAATGTCTGGATTTTTCAGAAGGATGCGGCACAGTGCAACCCGGCGTTTTTCTCCACCGGACAGGTGGGCGCAGTTGCTGTCAGCCGGTGGGCAGCGCAGGGCGTCCATGGCCATTTCCAGGCGGGAATCGAGGTTCCAGGCGTCTGCGGCATCAAGCTGGTCTTGCACCTTGGCCTGGCGTTCGAGCAGGGCATCCATGGCCTGGTCGTCCATGGGTTGGGCAAACTGTTCGTTGATGGCATTGAATTCCGCCAGCAGATCAAGCGTAGCCTGTGCCCCTTCCTCCACCACTTGACGCACGGTTTTATCGCCGTCAAGTTCCGGCTCCTGTGGCAGGTAGTCGATGGTGTAGCCTTCGGAAAGCATGGTCTTGCCTTCGTGTTCGCGATCAATGCCGGCAAGGATACGCAGAAGCGTACTCTTACCCGAGCCGTTCAAGCCCAGCACCCCGATTTTGGCACCGTAGAAATAGGAGAGGGAAATATCCTTCAGTACATACTTCTGGTTATATTTTTTACTGACTTTCATCATCGAATAGATGACTTTGTTGGGATCAATGGCCATGTGATTCAATCCTGGTTTCGCATTTATCTTATCATGTGGAGACAAGCACTCTGCCGCCCCTGTTTTCCAATACTACTGTAAACACCCCATACTACCCGTATCCATGGAGCAGGGCAATTCCTCTTCTCCAGGGTCGAGAAAATTTGACACCAGCAATGGCAACATGCTATAGACTGCTATGTTGTATAATTTGTCTTTGCTTTCGGGGTTTTTGGGGGAGGATACATGCAAACTACCCGTTCTGCTCAACTTTTTGCCCAGGCACGCCAGCTGATTCCAGGGGGAGTCAACTCACCGGTACGGGCCTGCCGCTCTGTGGGTTGCGATCCCTTGTTTGTGCACAAGGCGCAGGGCTGCCTGATTACCGATGTGGATGGGAACACCTTTATCGATCTGGTCAGTTCTTGGGGACCAATGATCCTTGGGCATGCCCATCCGGAGGTGGTGGAGGCCATCAGGCAAACCGCAGCCTTGGGCACGAGTTTTGGTGCACCTTCACCCCTGGAGGTGGAACTGGCGGAAAAGGTGTGCGCAGCCTTTCCCTCGTTGGACAAGGTACGTTTTGTCAACTCTGGTACCGAAGCCACCATGAGTGCCATTCGCCTTGCCCGTGCCCACACCGGGAGGGATGTGGTGGTGAAATTTGACGGCTGCTACCATGGGCATGCCGACTCCTTTCTGATCAAGGCCGGCTCCGGCCTGCTTACCTTGGGTATTCCCGGCAGCCCGGGTGTGCCGGAAGACATCGTCAAAAACACCATCTCCATTCCCTACAACGATATAGTCCTTTTCAAAAAGACGCTGCAGGAGCGCGGCAAAGACATTGCCTGCGTGATTGTGGAGCCGGTGGCGGGCAATATGGGGGTTGTGCCACCTGAACCCGGTTTTTTGGAGACCTTGCGCGAAGAGACCAGTGCCCAAGGTATTGTGCTTATTTTTGACGAAGTGATCACCGGTTTTCGCCTGGCGCTTGGCGGGGCGCAGGAGCGTTTCGGCATCCAGCCGGATCTCACCTGCCTGGGCAAGATCATCGGCGGTGGGCTGCCGGTGGGAGCCTATGGCGGCAAAGAGGCCTTGATGGGCAAGGTGGCCCCTGACGGACCAGTGTACCAGGCAGGCACCCTGTCCGGCAATCCTTTGGCCATGGCCGCAGGGATCGCCATGCTTGATGTTCTCAAAAGGCCAGGCTTTTACACGGAGCTTGAGGAAAAGAGCGACTGGTTTGCCGCAGAGCTGCGCAGCATTGCCCAAAAAGCCGCTGTACCGGTTAGCCTCAACAGGATCGGTTCGATGATGACCTGTTTCTTCACGCAGGAAAAGGTGCACGATTATACTTCAGCCATGACCGCAGATACCCAGCGCTACGCCAGTCACTACCGCAATATGCTGGCCCAGGGCGTCTGGCTGGCGCCTTCGCAGTTCGAGGCCTTCTTCCTCTCTGCTGCGCACGAGCGTTCCCATCTTGACAAGATTTTGGCAGCGACCGAGGCTTCATTTAAAAAATTGATGGGTTAATTCAGAAAAATATTGCACTTGATCTGAGCTCATGCTACTCCTTCGTAGATGAAACAGGGCTGGGCTACGAGTTTTTATGTCTGAGGATCGTAAACAAATAGTACGGCAGTTGGCGGTCTACAGCAATGCAGGGCTGACCTTTGTCCTCTCGGTGATCATCGGTTTTGCCATGGGCTGGTTCTTGGACAACAAATTGCTGGCCGGCAGGACTGCGCCGTGGTTTACGTTTATTTTTTTTGCCTTGGGCATTGTTGCAGGTTTCAGAAGTCTTTGGGCCCTCACCAAAATGGTGCGGGATGAATGAGAATAAACAGCTGGTTCGGCGGATATTGGCTTTGGCCCTGTTCTTGGCCTTGCTGATAGCGCTTGGTGGCTGGATATTTTCCGGCATGCATTTTGCCCTGTCCGTACTTGTTGGTGCGGTGCTGGCCTGTGGCAGTTTTTTTCTGCTCCAGCGGGATGTTCGCCAACTGATGGACCGGCTGGCATCAGACAATGCTGCGGGAGGCGCAATCAGTGGCATGGAAAAAGCCCGGTTTATGGTCAAGTCACTGGGCCGCTTCACTGTGCTGGCGTTGCTTCTCTTTGCCATTGCCACAAGAATAACGATTCAACCCCTTGGTCTTGTTTTAGGGCTGGCTACAATCATGTTGAGTGTGGTACTAATTGGAGTAGTCGGAAAAAGAAAAAAGCTGTCAGGTATACCCTGACAGGGGAGAGATCATGGAACACCCAATACTGTTCATTTCTTTGATTCTGCAAGGGCTTGGCCTGCCGGTTCCCCATACCCCCACCGGCCATACCTTTATTGAGCAACTCTGCACCCCCTACATGACCTACACGTGGTTGGTTATGGCTTTTTTGGTGTTGGTGCCCCGTTTGACCTTGGGTAAAATGGAACTGGTGCCCGGCAACGGTCAGAATTTTTGGGAAGTGGTCATTGGTGGCCTGATGGACATGTGTGTGGAAAATTTGGGAGAAAAGGGTGCAAAAACGCTCTTCCCGATGATGGCCACCTTTTTTCTCTACATCCTTGTCTCCAATATGATCGGCCTCATTCCCGGCTTTACCTCACCCACGGCAAACCTCAACATCACCCTGGGTATGACCATCATTGTTTGGCTCACCCACCATTTCCTGGGCTTCAAGTTTCACGGTTTGCAATATTACAAACATTTCATGGGACCCAGCAAATGGCTGGCACCCTTTATGTTCCTCCTGGAACTCATTAGTAACTTCGCTCGCCTTATTTCACTTTCCATGCGTCTTTTTGGCAACATTTTTGCCAAGGAAGTCCTGCTCATCGTGCTGTTTATGCTGGCCGGGGCATATTTTGCTCCCCTGCCCATCCTCATGCTCGGCGTGCTGGTTTCTGTGATTCAGGCAGTGGTTTTTGTCTTGTTGTCTGTGTTGTACTGTGCAGGCGCCATGGAGCATCCTGCCCACTGATAAAAAGCTCATCAGGTTGAACGTCCGTTCAGCGGAGAAGAAGGCCACTTTATATCTATTCATTCAATGGAGGAACTGAGAAAATGAACACCTTGAGTCTTGCCCTGATCTGTATTGGCGCCGCTTTGAGCGTCGGTTTGGCCGGTTTTGGCGCTGGTATTGGTATGGGAAATGGTCTGCGCGGCGCCTGCGAAGGCGTTGCCCGCAACCCTGAAGCCAAGGGCACCATCACCACCACCATGATCATCGGTATGGCGCTGTGTGAATCTATCGCCATTTATGGTCTGGTTATTGCCTTTATTCTGCTTTATGCAAACCCCTTTAATGCGGCTCTTGGCCTGTAAATAGACTCGTAGCCGGGTTGTATCAAGGGTTGTGGCGAACAAAGCTGCAACCCTTTTTTCTTGTGTATTTTATGGATTCGCTCGTTCGTCCTGTGCAGCACAGGTCAAAACAAAAGCCTGTAGCTTCCTGTGGATTATTGGCAGTCAACCCCTCTGATGTACACTGTTTTGGTGGCTTGTCGGACAGACATGGCCTGAAGAAGCGGTTTCTTTTTAATGCACACCTGTATAATGGGCCGAAATTTTTTGTGGCTGGCCCGGCTGTGGGTGCACCCATGGCAGCACTATGCTTGGAATCACTTGTTACCTTGGGAGCAAGTCGCATTATTGTCTACAGTTGGTGCGGTTCTTTACAGCCACAATTGGTGCTCGGTAACCTCTTTATGCCGTTGGCTGCGGTCAGCGAAGAGGGCACCAGTCGCCACTACCCCTACCAGGAGAAGGGGCGGGACAGTTCTTTGGAAGAAGCGTTACACTCGTGGCTTGTCTGTCAGGATCTTGCCCCGCGACAAGGGCCCCTGTGGAGTACAGATGCGCCATTTAGGGAAACCAGGAAAAAGATTACCCGTTATGCGGACCAGGGGGTATGGGCCGTTGATATGGAATACGCTGCGCTCAGGGCGGTAGCAGCCTTTCGCCATGTGCAACTGGCTGCCCTCTTTACGGTGTCGGATGAACTTTTTCACTCCACATGGCGGCCTGGCTTTACGGCGCAGACCTTTCGCCGTGCCTCCCAGGAGCGTTTACAGCATCTTTGTTCCTTTTTTGGAGACTTGCGCTCATGAGCAAGACCCTGCACTTGGTAAGCCTGGGCTGTCCGAAGAATTTAGTGGATTCTGAAGTGATGCTGGCGGCCCTGGCAGCAGATGGCTATCAGGTCGTGGCAGACCCGGCAGAGGCAGAGGTGCTGCTGGGGAATACCTGTGGCTTCATCCAGAGGGCCGCTGAAGAGGCTGTTGATACTATTTTGGAACTGGCGACCCATAAGCAGGAAGATCCTGGCAAAAAACTGGTGGTTACCGGTTGTCTGGTGCAGCGTTATGGCCGGGACTTGGCTGCTGCTCTGCCTGAGGTAGATCTTTTTATCGGCCTGGATGAGTTCCCAGCTATTGCAGGGCTGCTGGCAGAGAAAGAATCTGGCCAGCGCTGTGTCATCAGCCCCGGAGAGGCACTCTATCTGATGGACAGTAGTGTTCCCCGTTATCTTGCCACGCCTTTTTTCCGCGCTTATTTGAAGGTTACCGAAGGATGCGATAACCGTTGTAGCTACTGCATGATTCCTTCCATCCGCGGGCGTCTGCGCAGCCGCACCCTGGCCGATCTGGTGCAGGAGGCACAACGGCTGGACGGCAGTGGTGTTCGGGAGCTTTCCTTGATCGCCCAAGACCTGAGCGCTTATGGTCAGGATTTGGGTATGGATGACGGGCTTGTCGCTTTGCTCAGGGCCCTTGCCGAACATACTTCTATAGCGTGGATTCGCCTTCTGTACCTGTACCCTAGCGGTATCAGCGAGGCCCTGCTTGCCTACATGCAGGAGCAGGACCGCATCCTGCCCTACCTGGATGTTCCCATGCAGCATGTCAGCGATACTGTGCTGCGTGCCATGAATCGCCGCTATCAGCGTAGGCAACTGGAAGAACTTGTTGTACGTGTGCGGACGATATTACCCCATTGCGCCCTGCGCACCACCTTTATGGTTGGCTTTCCTGGCGAGAGTGCAGCAGATGTACAGGAGCTTGTTGGTGCAATTGATAGTTGGCGCCTAGATCACGTTGGAGTGTTTGCTTACCAAGACGAGGAAGGATGCATTGCCGCCAGGTTGTCCGGCAAGATCAGTGAAGAAGAAAAAGAGGAGCGGCGTACGACGGTCATGGCAGCCCAGGCAAAGGTGAGCGCCGCTTTATTGCAGGAAAGAGTCGGTTCAATAGAACCGGTGCTGGTGGAGGGGTATAGTCGGGAGAGCGAGTTGCTATTGGAAGGGAGAACCCGCTTCCAGGCCCCGGAGATTGACGGTTGTGTCTATATCACTGCTGGCCAGGCCGATGTGGGCGACATTGTTGCGGTACGCGTTACCGAGGCGCATGTCTATGACCTGGTGGGCGAGGTCGAAGAACGACAGGATTCTGTAGATCGTTAGGCCTTTTTCCCTTTGTTGACCTGCTCGCGCAAATCTTTGCCAACCTTGAAAAAAGGCAGTTTTTTGGGCTGCACAGTAATCTGTTCGCCTGTTTTTGGGTTTCTTCCGGTATAGGCATCGTAGCTTTTGACGACAAAGCTGCCAAAACCACGAATTTCTATGGAGTCACCCCGTGCGAGCGCCTCGGTCATGGTGTCGATGATGGTGTTGACAATGGAGGCGGCTTCCCGTACGGAGAGCTGCATGGATTCAGCGAGCTGTTCTGTGAGTTCCGACTTGTTCATTTCTCCTCCCTCCCCGTGGTGGACAAATGCAAGTAGCATGTATGTGCACCCGGCGCTCACAACGTGATGTATCTTTTAACGTAGCGCCATGTTTACAAAAAAAGAAGTATTATAGTAATATTAAGCAATTGTTTTCTTGAAAGTAAAGAAATTTTTATGAAAAGATCTGCTCACGATCCGCAGGGCTGAGCATCTTGTAGTGGCCAAGGGGCAGGTTGTTGAGGCGCAAATTGCCATAGGCGATACGGCGCAAATGGAGAACGCGGTGGCCCACCGCCTGGAACATGCGCCGCACTTGCCGCTTTTTACCTTCATGAATGATGATTTCCACCAGACTGCTCTTTGCCTCTCGACGCAGCAAGCGCAGTTTGGCCGGTGCAGTGACAAAATCATCGAGCTCTATGCCGGTACTGAGTTGCCGCAAGGTATTGCGGCTGGGTAGTCCGTTGACAAGGGCTTCGTAGGTTCGCTTAATTTCGTGACTGGGATGGAGAATGGTGTGGGCAAAGGCACCGTCATTGGTCATGATCAGGGCACCCTCGGTGTCCAGGTCAAGCCGGCCAACCGGGAAAAGGCGTGCAGGAATATTCCGGACAAGTTCCGCTACGGTTTTTCTGCCCTGCGGATCGGACAGGGTGGTAACATAACCCGCCGGTTTGTTCAGCAAAAGGTAGACTTTCTGTTCTGCGCTTATCTTCTTGCCATCCACCCGGATAGACACCTGATCTGGATCTGCCTTATAGCCCAGCTGGGTGATGGTGCGGCCATCCACCTGCACTCGGCCGGCAAGAATCAGTTGTTCGGCAGCGCGGCGGGAGGCAATGCCGGCCCGGGCCAGTATCTTTTGTAGCCGTTCTTCCATTAAACGTGACAGACGCAGTTCTTTTGCAGGCCAAACTTAAGTTATTTGTGCGGAAATTTGGTCATGAGCACATCCACCCGCTCTTTGGTGGGAGCATCCACAGCCAGCACCTCGGTGTACCAGGGTTTCATACGGCAATCAAAGACAATGGGCATCTCCAGGCCAACATGAAACCGATGGACAGTCTGCCTGCGGCCGTAGATGTCGGCAGCCGGCTCAAAACGAGTGAACATGGTCCACAGGAATTCCTGCAGGGAGAGGGTGGCGGCATCTGTATCATCCACCAAAAAAATAACTGGCCAACCAGCCAAACCCTCCCATGTTGCCATTTTTTGGGCAAGCTCGGGTTGGGCCTGAAAGCTTTCCCCCTGTACCACCAAGGTACCAGGGAGATATACTTTGGCCTGACTACAGGCCGGCGGCAGGCTGCCATGGAATTCTAAGGGTAAATCCCGTTGCTTCTCGCGACCCAGGCCGAGCATCATCGCCTTTGATCCCTTGTTCACCGAGGGGCCGGTGTAGTCCAGGGTGTCCTGGGATACATTGGCGAAAATGAACAGGTCTTGCTCCCAGTGGATGCGTTCGAGAATGTGCTGCCACAGTTTTGGAAAATCAGCTACATCCAGGCTGCCATCCGTAAGCAGCAGAAACTTGGTCAACGAGAGCTGCCCTTCTCCAAGAATGCGCAAGCCAGCGGCAAAGGCTTCCCGCGGGTAGCGATCATTTACTCTGGCGGCGGCCAAGCAATGGAAACCAGCCTCGCCAAAGGTTTTGAGCTGAATTACCCCCTTCATCACCAAGGGGAAAAGGGGCGAGAGCAGGTCTTGGAGGAAGTCTCCGATAAAATAATCTTCCTGTTTGGGACGACCCACCACAGTGGCGGGGTAGATGGCATTTTTACGGTGATAGAGATGGCTGGTGTAAAAAACCGGATAGTCGTGTGCCAAAGAGTTGTAGCCGTAGTGATCGCCAAAAGGGCCCTCTGGACGGCGCTCGTGCGGAGGCACTGTGCCTTTGATGGCAAATTCCGCTTCTGCAATCAATGGGTGACCGCCTTTGGGATCTGCCACCAAATGCAATTTGCTGTTTTGTAAGAGGGAGGCCAAGAGCAACTCGGGAATATTTTCCGGCAACGGAGCTATGGCCGCCAGCATCAGGGCAGGAGGGCCGCCAATGAACAGGGTCAGGGGCAGGGCTTTATTCTGTTGTTCTGCAGCAAAATAGTGATAGCCGCCGCCTTTATGGATTTGCCAGTGGATGCCGGCGGTGGTCTCATTATAGCGCTGGATGCGGTACATCCCCAGGTTGTGGCCAAGGCCGTCCGGATGCTCCGTGTAGACTAGGGGCAGGGTGACAAAAGGTCCGCCATCCGTGTGCCAGGAGGTGAGCATGGGCAAGGTGCCGAGGCGACAGGGCTCTTGGCTGCATTCCAGGATGGGCCCTGTTTTGACCTGTTTTAGACCTACGCGTAAACCTTGGGCAATGAGGGGGCGCGCCTGCCACAAGGTGGCTAGGGTCGGTGGCATGGCGTGCTCTACCAGGTCCACCAATTGTTGCACAAAGAGACGCGGTCTGGCGCCAAAGGCGAGCTCCAGGCGGTTTTGTGTGCCGAACAGGTTGGTTACTACCGGAAAGGATGAACCTTTGACCTTGGTGAAGAGTAGGGCAGGACCCTGGCGGGCAATAATGCGTCGGTGAATTTCCGCGATTTCAAGATACGGATCCACCTCGACATCAATGACCTGCAACTCGTTTTTGGCGCGCAACAGTTCAAGAAAATCGCGCAGAGTACGCAGTTTGTGCATAGCAAAATCAGGAGATAGGAAGTCAATCGTCCTTTTCCTGGAGGAAAAGACGATGGTATTCTTCATTGCTGAGATGGCGGCGCATGACGATCATCAGGGTGTCCACCACAGTATGTATCTCGTCGTCAGTCAGCCGTGGGGCAAGCACTGTGCTGAGGCGTTCATCGCCATACAGCTTGAGAAAGCGGATCAAGGATTGTTCGTCCAGTTGTCGATTGAGTCCGAAATACATATCCTGTACCGGTTAAATCAGACCGGACGGTCAGCCGTCGGCCAAAAGCAGCCAACGCAGTGTGCGCCTGCGTGGGCCGTCAAATTCACAGAAAAAGATGCGTTGCCAGGTGCCGAGTTGTATGTGACCTTGGTGGATGATGAGCGAAACACTGGAGCCAACCAGACTGGCCATCACATGTGCGGGTGAATTGCCCTCAAGATGGCGGTACTGTGCTGTATCAGGGACAAGGCGGCTAAACACATCCAAAATATCCTTTTGTACATCTGCATCCGCGCCTTCGTTGATGGTCAATCCGGCGGTGGTATGCGGGTTGTACAGCACCAAAAGGCCGTCTTGAATGCCGCTTGTCTGTACTATTTTTTGAATGCGGCCGGAGAGATCAATATATTCCCTCCGGCCGGTGCTGTTTACTTCAAAATACCCTTGCGGCATAAGCCTGTATGACGCTGGGGGTTAGCGCTGGATTTCCCACTGACCATTGGCATTGCGGCAAGCCGTGGCAAGCACGGTTTCCTTGCGCCCATCGATCCAGGAGTCAATTTCAGCCTTGCGGCACCAGCGATTGCTTCCAGGCTGCTGATAGGCCGGTTGTGGTGTGACTGCATACTGATAACCGGTGTCCGGGTTCACCCAGGAGGAGGTTTGGTTGGAAACACCGCGTTCATACATATGATCCAGTTGCTGCCGGTCATACTTGTCCATTTCATTACCAATCAGATAGCCAAGCACACTGCCAACACCGGCGCCAATGAGAGTGCCTCCAGTATTGTGGCCAATAGCCTGGCCGGCAATGGCACCCACTGCGCCGCCAATGGCTGCGCCGCTCTGTCCCCTGGTGGCACAGGCCGAAAGGGCAAGCAAGGCTATAAGGGCCAGAATGTTAAGATACTTCATGGTGATTACACTCCTTGTGTCAAGATATGATGGAGCGGAGCAAATTGCCTGACCGCTCTCTTCGTGGGTCAGACCACTGGTACAGTGGTTCTGGAAAGATACCTATAGATTTTTTTAGCGGCGTGTTCTTTGGCGAACTTGGTCTTGGTCTGATTTATCCATTTCGTTGCCAATCATATACCCTGCAGCAGTGCCGACCGCTGTCCCGATGAGGGTGCTCTCGGTATCTTTACCAAGGACTTGGCCGGCCACAGCCCCTGCAGCACCACCGGCGGCTGCTCCGCTTTGGGCGCTGGTAGCACAGGATGAGAGTGCAATGGCAGAAGCAAGTGCTAAAATACTGAGATATTTCATGTGCATGTTCTCCTTGTTACGAAGACTGATTGTTGACAGAAGGGGGCAACTCTTTACTGGGTTGCACGCCTAAATCCTTGAACCCTTCTGCTTTGGCAATCAGGTTGCCATGACCACTGGTTAAGCGGCTTTTTGCTGTGTGCCATGCCTGTTGAGTCTGGTTGAGACGCAGGCCAATGGCGTTAAACGACTCTACAAAACCAACAAGTTTATCATATATACTGGCTGCCTGTTTGGCAATGGCCAAACTGTTTTTATGCTGTTCATCCACGCGCCAGAGGTGGTGGATGGTGCGGAGAATGGCCAGCAGGGTGGAAGGGCTGCTTAAGATGATTTTCTGTCGCATGGCCTGAACCAGCAGATCGGGATCCTGCTCCACTACCATCTGAAAAGCCCCTTCCACTGGAAGAAAGAGCAGCACGAAATCCAGGGCACCGAGACCGCCGAGCTTATGGTACTGCTTGGTGGCCAGCAGGTTGATCTGCCGTTTGACCGAGGCCAGGTGTCGCTGGATGCTGGCTTGTTGCTCCTCCGGAGAAGCGGCGTTAATGGCATCGGTGAAATCTTTGAGGGAAACCTTGGCGTCAATGAGGATGTCGCGCTTGTCTGGTAGCCACACCACAGCATCGGGTTGATAGGCGCTACCATCTTCGGCTTTCAGGTGCACCTGCAATTCGAACTCCCTGCCCTGGCGCAGGCCGGAAGCTTCCAGCACACGGGCCAAAATGAGTTCTCCCCACTGACCCTGGAACTTGTTTTTGCCGCGCAGGGCTTCAGCCAGGTTGATGGCATCGCTGCTCAGCTGTTGGTTGAGTCGGCGTAGCTGCTCCAGTTCCTGTTGCAGGAGAATGCGGTCTTTGCTTTCCTGGGCATGCACCTTGTCCAGCCGCTGCCGGAATTCACCGAGTTGATCGTGCAGGGGCCGCAGCAAGAGATTCAGGGTAGACTCGTGCCGGCGGGTGAGGGCATCGTTTTGTTGATGGAGTATCCGGTCTGCAGCGGCCTGGAAATGTTGTTCGATATGGTGCCGGTTCTCCGCAAGAATAAGATCTCGTTCTGCGAGTTGCTGGCGCATGGTGGAACAGGCGCTCTGGAGGGCGGCATTGTCCACATCCAGATCGCGGCATTCGCGGAGGAGCGCCCGGTATTCTCCCTGCAGGCGCTGCAATTCTTCGTCCTGGGATTGGCATGCCTCCTGGAGCCGCTCCAGGCGCAGGTTGAGCACAAGCGCTTTACGTTCCCTGTTCTGCCGGGCAAGGAAGAAAAGCAGCGTACAGAGGATGAGACCGCCTGTAAAACCGAGCAGGGCCGAGACAGGCTCCAGCTGAACGGTAAACTGGCTCAGTGTTTCGAAAAAAGACAAGGGCGACGTGCCAGGGAAGTGGCCTCAACTCCGGGCAAGCAGGGAGCGCAGGGAATCCAGTTCATCGAGCAGTTCCAGTACCAGGGCACAACCCGGCAAATTGATGTGCAGGTCCTGGTGGAGCCGCACCACGGTTTGCACCCGATGGAGGGAAACCAGGGTGAAACGCCATTCCGCAGGTGTCCTCCCTTCAGGGCTGATAATGCCCTCGGCAACCATTTCGTGGATCTGCTCTGCGCTGGCGCCGCAGAGACGGCACAATTCACCAAAGGAACAGTATGTTTCTTCGTCCAGAACAATGCCCTGGAGATAGGCGTTGGAGTTGTGGCTCATATCAAACCCCCAAATCAGTGCGTGGATTGAAGGCCATTTTTTCCGCCATGCCGCGATACAGGGCGCGTTGTTCTTCAGTGTGCGCCTCGGGCAGGACTACCTGCAGGGTGACAATCTGGTCGCCTTGTGTCTTCTCGGTGGAAAGGCCTTTGCCCCTTAGGCGCAGCTTGCTGCCACTCTGGGAATTGGGCGGTATTTTGAGCTGCACCTTACCATCTAAGGTGGGCACAGTGAGACTTGCACCCAGGGCCGCCTCCCATGGGGTTATGGGTAGCTGCAGGTGGATGGTCCGCTTCTCTGCCTTAAAAAGAGGATGCGGAATAAAATGGATTTCCAGGTAGAGATCACCCGGGGCTGCACCGCCATGCCCGGGCAGGCCCTGGCCTTCCAGACGGATGCGCTGTCCGGCCATGATTCCCTTGGGAATGACCAGGTTGAGCTGTTGTGGCCGCATGCTCACATGACCCTGTTCGTCCATCTCGGGCCGGTTTAGGGTCAGGGTCTGCCTGGCGCCGCGGTAGGCGTCTTCCAGGGAAATACTGATGGCAGCCTGCTGGTCTTCCCCCTGCATGCGAAATTCTTGCCTAGCGCTCTGGGCCCTGGCCTGACCAAAAAGCGCTTCAAAAAAATCGCTGAAACCTTGGGCTCCGGCTGTACTGCCGCGAAATTCGTAGCTGCCTGCATCCCAGTCTGGTGGCGGTCTAAATTGCTCGCCAGCTTGCCAGTTGGCGCCAAAGCGGTCGTATGCAGTGCGTTTTTCCGGATCTTTAAGTACCTCGTAGGCCTCGCCAATATCCTTGAAACGGGCCTCTGCATCCTTTTCTTTGTTGACATCAGGATGGAATTTTCGGGCCAGTTTGCGGTAAGCCTGCTTAATTGCATCTGGGCTGGCATCGCGCGCAATACCGAGTATTTGATAATAGTCTTTATATTCCATGGGCTAGGCTGGATAGTCATTATATTAATCTTGACACTGTAAGAACAAGTCCTAAAAATGGAAAGGAGAAAAGGGTGTGCTTTGGTTTTCCGCTTGCGTCACCTGCCAGTTTATGTGCTACAGTGCACGTGTCGTATTGTAGGATAGGGTTCCTTTCCACCTTATTACATATATTTCACACCTGCAACGGTGCGCACCGTTGTGCAGTTTCCCCGCTTTTTGGAGCGGCTTGCTATGACAGAGACAGCAGAACAGTTGCCAAAGTCCATTTGGATGGTCACTCGTGAGTATGAAGGGATCGCCGGAGCAGGCGGAGTCAAGGATGTCTGCCGCCAGTTGGCAGAGGCCCTGGTTAACCATGGCCAGTGCACGGTCAGCGTCATTCTTCCTCGATATGGCTTCATAGATGCGCCTGGCTTGGGTTTTCAGCTCACTGAGATAGGCACCATGGACGGCCGTATTGGTGCGCGTCGTTATGCACACATCTTTGAAGTGGACATGCATTATAGCGGCGAAGAGCGGCGTGAGCCAGTCGCCATTTGGCAGGGTGAACTGGGCGGGGTGCGGCTGTATCTTGTTGAGGCCGACCGCTACGCTACCAAGCGAGGGGTGTACACGTATACCGAAGAGGATGAGCAGGAGGTGCTCTGGCAACACCGGGGCCGTGGGCATTTTGATTATTTTGCCATGAATGTCCTTCTGCAGAAAAGCGCGCTGGATTTGATCATGTTTTTGGGTGAGAGGCCGGATGTTGTTCATTGCCACGATGGTCATGCCGCCCTCTTGCCTGCCATGATGAAGGAAAATAGCGGTTACCGTCCCTACTTCAATCGCACCGGCGCAGTGGTCACCATCCATAACGCCGGCCTGGGGTACCACCAGGAGGTGGAAGATCTGGACTTTGCCCAGGCTATTACTGCGTTGCCTCGTCGGGTCATCAACGACAGTATTCTTGGTAGTGGTTTTGATCCTTTTCTGGCCGCATCCGGCTACGCACTGCTCAATACGGTCAGTGAAAACTATGCACTTGAACTGCAGCATTCTCCGGAAGACAGCCGCACCGGCTGGCTGGGCCATACCCTGTTGGCCCGGGGTATACCCTTGACAGGCATTACCAACGGTATTGATCCGCAGGCCTTTGAACCGAGCAAGCCGCAGACATTGGGACTGTCCCATGGCTTTAATATCCGCACCCGTGAGTTGGAGGGTAAGCGTGCTTGCAAGCAAGCCATATTGACGCAGTTGGGCAGTGTGAAAATTTTGGAATCAATACGCCAATATGGAGTGCTGTCGGGTCCGGTAGAACTGCCGCTCTTCACCTTTATTGGTCGTTTGACTGCCCAGAAGGGAGTCGATATTGTACTGGAGTCCCTGCTGCGCCTGCTGCAGCAGGGGGAAGCTCTGCACATGCTTCTGTTTGGCTCCGGAGCCGCTGAACTGGAACGACAGCTGGAACTCTTGGCCGAATCGGAGCAGGGCTGGGGCAAGATCTGTTTTTTGAAAGGTTTTCACCCTGCCATGGCCAACCAGGTGTATGCAGCCGGTGATTTTTTTCTCATCCCTTCCCGC
This sequence comes from Desulfobulbaceae bacterium, assembly GCA_013201405.1. Classification (GTDB taxonomy): domain Bacteria; phylum Desulfobacterota; class Desulfobulbia; order Desulfobulbales; family Desulfobulbaceae; genus Desulfobulbus. The sequence continues at coordinate 18,846 of JABMJC010000010.1, read as the reverse complement.
TACGAACCCTGTGGTCTGACCGATTATATTGCCCAACTCATGGGTAATCTGCCCATAGTGCACCGGGTTGGAGGGCTGGTTAAAGTGGTGGATGGAGAAACCGGTTTTTCGTACAGTGGCAACTCACCGGGTGCTTTGGCCAAGACCATGCAGCGGGCGATGACTGTGTACCGTAGTGGCGGCAGTGCAATCGAACGCATGCAGGTGGCTGCGGTGGATCGAATTGACCGTCAACACACCTGGCAGGTGGTGATGGAGAGCTATATGAAACTGTATCACCAGAGCATGCAGCGCTGGCAAAATACCTGAAAAACGACTATTTTTAAAGAGTTCGTACATCTGTCGCTTACACAACCCATAGTATTTTTACACAAAGGAGGAAGGCGTTATGCCTATTAAAATTGGTATCAATGGTTTTGGCCGTATTGGCAGAAATATCTTCCGGGCGCTTGGCTGTGACCCGACATTTGCCGATATCGAAGTGGTCGGCATCAATGATTTGACCGATGTCAAAACCCTGGCGCAACTGCTGAAATATGATTCCATCATGGGTCGGGCCACAGAGGACATCAGTACCGCTGAGAATAGCCTGGTGGTGGATGGACGCAGCATTCCCATCAGCAGCCACCGTAATCCGGCGGAGATTCCCTGGTCAAGTTGGGGTGCTGAATATATTCTTGAATGCACAGGCCTTTTTAGAGATATGGAGAAAGGGAAGACACACATTGACGCCGGTGCGAGCAAGGTGATTATTTCCGCCCCGGCCAAGGGTGATGTCAAGACCATTGTCATGGGGGTGAATGAGGATGAGTACAATTCCACAGAACACCACGTGGTGTCCAATGCCTCCTGCACCACCAACTGTCTTGCCCCGGTAGCCCAGGTCATTTTGAATAATTTTGGCATCAAGCGGGGTCTGATGACTACCATTCATTCCTACACGGGCGATCAACGCCTAATCGATGCGCCCCATTCGGATCTGCGTCGCGCGCGCGCGGCCGCGCTTTCCATGGTCCCCACCAAAACCGGAGCAGCAGCAGCAGTGTCCTTGGTTATTCCAGAGCTGAGAAATAAATTTGATGGCTTGGCAGTACGCGTACCCACCCCGAATGTTTCCCTGGTGGATGTGGTGATGGAAGTGGAAAGGGAAACCAGCGTGGATGAGGTGAACAAGGCCTTGGCTGGCGCAACGAACCGGTATTTGGGCTATACGGATGAGCCGCTTGTTTCCATTGATTTCCAGGGAGATGCCCACTCCTCTGTTGTTGACGGTTCCTGTACGCGTGTGCTGGGGAAGATGGTAAAGCTTATGAGCTGGTATGATAATGAATGGGGTTATTCAAATCGCATGCTCGATTTGGTCTTGCATATGGAGGCAAATAAACCCCTGTAAACTATAAGTCCCTGCAAATTGCAGGTTTGAGTGTATTACAACAAAAGAATAAAAACGGCTTCTTTCTTGCTCTCTTTTTAGGACAAGAAGAAGCCGTTTTTATTGTGTATGCGTTTGTCAGACCGAGCTTTGCCGTTGACCTGTTCATGGCAAGGCCAGCGAGCGTGTGCAGTAATTGTGAAGTACTCAGGCCCAACCAAGTGGAGAAAGAGCGACTGCTTTATTCCTCAACCTTGCCCGTACCTTTGCAGGTGGGACATTTATTGTCCGGAGTACAGACTCTGTCATCATCACCTTGCTTGTTGGCGGCACCAGACCATTCAGGACTGGTCTCGCATACGCCCTCGATAACTCCTTTCCCCATGCAGGTCGGACAGGTGCTGCTTTTCTTTTGTGACATCGGAAACCTCCTGTTGCAATTTTTTGAGCTGAAGGGAAGCAATATAACTTCATCATCATAAAAGGTCCCTCAGGAAAAAGCAACGTATTCGGCAGGATTGGTTGTTGTTGAGAAAGGCGGTGTCACGTGTTTTTCTTGTCTGCCAAGGCCCTGTTTCACCGGCATACAACGTAAAAAAAGGGAGTATACAGGTCGGATGTTAGCTTCTGTCTGCTTTGCGCGGTGCCTGCGGCACGCCGCCGGCATGACATTCCATGCAGTTTTGTTGCGCATTGATTCCCGTATCGCTTTCTAAGCCCGGTTGTTTTTACCTCTTGTCGCGACTCGTTATACTTATAAAAATATAAAGAGAAAAACAAGCAAAAACACGCCGTATCGGGCAACAGCTTGCCCGATACACAGCAAAGCAAACGTGCACACACTTTGCTGCTTTTAAGGGGCGGCCTGGTTATACAATCATTATGCAAAGGAGATGTAAGCCTAACCAGTTATCCGTTACTGGCAGGCAGTGGCCAGCAAGCCAGGTACAGCACAAAAGATGAGAGGCGTATTTATTTTTCCAGGTATACGTGGTCCAAGAAAAGGGCAATGGCTTTTTTTTGCGCCACCACGAACAGGCCGAATCCCTGTATGTTCGCCATATCCATGCCCCTGCCCCTTGGCGCGGCAGCCACCTCCTGCAGGGAAATGGCCAGATCATTCCAGCCTGGTTGCAGCTGAAACTGGGTGTTGAAGCGGTCCTCATAACGGCTGTTGTGTTGCCTGTGCGTGCTGTCGTGGATGCGAGCGTTGAGTTCGAGTGGGATTGGTAGCGGATTGTACACACTGAAGCGCAGCCAGTGGTAGCCTCGCCAATCTTTGGGGAAGTGGAAAAGGGCGATGCCGGAATATTTGGCAGTCGAGAGCTGTACCCTGGCGGCTTTGCGGCCATGGCGTACGATCTGTGTTTCTTCCTGCAACTGTCCAGGATACATCCAGCGACTCAGTTCATGGGGCGACTCGAAATCGGCCAGCAGCGGGAATTGGCGTCGGGCCTGATGTTCATCCCACAGAGCGCTGAAAAGGGGTTGCAGCGCAATGAGCAGGAGCAGAAGGACTGTACCTTGCAGCAGGGTGAGAACCAGGGGATGAAGGCCTGCATATTGAGACCTGCGCTGGAAGAGGAGTGCGATGAGCACACCCAACTGGTTGTGGCCCATATCTGCGCTACTGGGGAATCGACCATTGGCAAGAAATTGCAGACATTCTATGCCAAAGCCAACCAGGAAGGGGAGAATAAAGAGCATGGCCACGCGGCGCAAAGCGGTCATCTTTGGCCTGCGAAGCAGTGGCAGGTTGCGTAGCCACAGGGTGAATAGAGCAAAATACAGGATATGCCCCAGATTCCACAGACTGACAAAGGAGCGGGCAGAGTGGTAGCCAGGGCCACCCAGAAAAAAGAAGGGTAGACCGATGAGGAGGCAAATGGGCCAAAAAGAAACGAGCCGGCGTAGAGACATGCGAAGGCCTTGTGTCAATTTTCCCTCCCAAAAGAGAGGGAAGGGAGAGGGCCGTTCAGGATACACTGGCTCAGGCGGCCCATGAACTCAAAACTTTGCACAACTCGGTGTGTCGACCTTGTTTGGCCACTCCAACTTCAAGGTGAACCGGCTGCCCTGGGAGTTTGCCAGCTGCGTTCTTTGTCTTTTATATGCGTTGTAGGCACAGCCAGCTGAACCAGGCGTAGGCGCAGAGCCACAGGGCAAGAAACACAAGGAAAAGGTGTTTCACTCTGCCCTGTTGCGGCAAGGTACAGAGCGCAAGCAGGGGTGCAAAGGGTATGAGGACGCCGGCTACAAAGGCCGGCAGGAAGCGGAGTAACTCTTGTAGGCCAAGAAAAAACCAGGGGCCGGCAATAAAAAGCAGACCAAAGCGGCTGGGCTCGATGGGAGCATGCAGTACTGTGCCCAAGATCAGGGTGATGAGCACCAGGGGCAGATGATTGTGCGCGGCTGCCCTGTACCGGCGTAGATGCGGCCAAACAGTAATGCCACCCAGGACCACCAGACCAATGACATGGTGGGCATACACCTTGCGTACTCCACTGGCGCTGAGATCAAAGAGCAGGTCATTGAGTATGCTGCCCAGCAGGGGGATCGACAGACAGATATGCTCGGCGATCATACCGGCAGCCTCGCCTGTGGCGTCTCCACGCAAAACATAGCCGGTGAACAAAAGCAGAAGGCCGCAAGGCACACTCAGGCAGAGGCGTACCCAGGAACTGCGGTTCATATCAGCACTTTGTTTCCATAAAACCGCAGCGAGGTGGGCAAGCATGGCCAGGAAGAAGAACTGGCTGGAAAAGTAGTGGAGTGAACGCCAAAAGGCACCGTAGGGTACGATCAGTTCAATGGTGGTCAGCGAATAAAAGGCTTCGGTATGATCGTAGTGCAGGGCAAGAACAATGCCGGAGACAATGGAGATGTACAGGCTGATCAGTGTTGTTCCGCCCCAGCGGTGGTCCCGAACCAGGGCAAGGAAGCGGTAGCAGATGCGCATCGCAGGGTGCACCTTACATCTCCACAATATATGCGCTCACCAAGTTGTCTGCACCTGTGACGATACGAACAGGGAAGGTTGGCAAATCCTCCTCTGCCGGGCCGGCAATACAGCGGCCCTCCCTGGTGAAACGGCTTTGGTGGCAAGGACATTCGATCCATTCCTTGTCTTCCAGATAGTTGATCCGGCAGCCAAGATGGGTACAGGTGCGGGAAACTGCCCAGGCCTGGTCGTCTTTCACAAAGAGGATGAAGTCTTGGCCACTGTGGGCTCCGCTGAGCGGCAGGGGGGCAGGTACCTCCATAAATTGAGGCTTGCGTGGCATCTTGAAGGAGGCAAAACGGACGAGAGGATAGAGAAAAAAAGCAGAACCGATGGCAACAGCCCATTGTGCCCACCGGCGCAAGAAATTTCTTCGCTGCGTATTTACGGGTTGCGATGGGCTTGTTGGGGAAGGCCGCGGTGGGGATACCTGTTGAACCATCAGCTGAACTTGCGTTTCAAGGCTTCTTCGACATGGGAAGGAACCAGGCCGGAAACGTTTCCTTTGAGACGAGCTGCATTTTTAATGCCGCTTGAGCTGATGTAGATCCATTCGAAGCCGGTCATGAGAAAGACGGTTTCCACGGAGGGGACAAGTTTGCGGTTCATCAACGCCAGCTGGAATTCGTAGTCAAAATCGGAGATGGCGCGCAATCCACGGATAATGGCGGAAATATTATGCTCGACCGCATAGTCTACGATCAAGCCACTGGTATAATCCACCTCCACCCTGTCATTAAAATCCCGAAAGCATTCCTGGATGAGGCTGCAACGTTCTTCCAGGGTGAAAAGAGGAGTTTTGGTGACGTTGACCGCCACGATCACCATGATTTTTTCAAAAACATAGAGTCCCCTGCGGATAATGTCCAGATGACCATTAGTGATGGGATCAAAGGTGCCGGGATATAGGGCGATTCGTGCTGCTCTCGACGGGAAGTTGGGGGAGGGCTGCTGGTTGAGTTTGTCCATGAAATTCACATTCCAGTTGGCTGGGCGTTCAGGGTAAAAAGCCAGAGGGCACTTTCTCCGTATCGCCTCCTGTCCATGGACTGCAAAGCGCCAATGCGGGCAGGCAGCACGGTACAGTGGTGCTCTTCGGTGACAACGAGTGCGCCTGGGGCTAGGATGTGGGCCTCTTCTACCACTTTCAACAGCTGTTCCGCCAGGTTTTTTTGGTACGGAGGGTCGAGGAAGACCAGATCAAAGCAGTGGGGGGGAGGAATTTTGTCCCCAAGAGAGCTCAGTTGGCTGGCAGCGTGCAAGTGCAGCCGCATAAAGCCGGCCTGGGCCTGTGGCAGGCAGTTGCGCAGGTTGGCGGCGATAAGGCGACCTGCTGCAGGGGATTTATCGACAAACAGGGCAGCGGCTGCGCCACGGCTCAGGGCCTCGATGCCCCAAACTCCGGTGCCAGCGAACAGATCCAGCACCATGGCTCCACAAATCCGCTCATTGCCAATGATGTTGAACAGCGCCTCTCGGACCCGTCCACAGGTGGGGCGAAGCATCTGCTGGCTGGCCTTGGGGCCGAGCAGCCGTCGTCCTTTGGCCTGACCACCGGTAATGCGCACAGCTGTCTGTCAGTTTGACTCGTCCTGTTCAGCAGGTCGAGACTTGCGCAATTTCCATAGTTTTTTACCCCTGCTGGTGGCGCGAATTCGCCTGTAGCTCCCCATAACCGGACCGGAAAGCACATAGAGCAGCATGGCCACACACAAGGTGATGTGCGGTTCGCTGGCCAGCAATGCCAGCAGTAAAATCATGCCGGCCAGAGCATGGAAGCGTTTTTCTTTGGGAATGTCCAGGTGCTTGAAACTCAGGTAGCGATGGGTGGAGATCATCAGGTAGGAGAGCAGGTAGACCAAAAGCAAAAGAGAGATGTGGCGGACCGTATCGGTCCTGTTGAGGACCACGGTGCTGAAGAGCACGGCCGTGGCAACCATGCCTGCTGCAGCCGGACAGGGCAGACCGGTGAAGTTGCCGTCGGAATCCTCGCCCGTTTGTACGTTGAAGCGGGCCAGCCGCAGGGCGGTTGCTGCCACGTAGAGAAAACCGGCCAGCCAGCCGTAACGACCATAGGGCGTCAGGGCCCATAAATAGGCGAGCAAGCCAGGAGCCACTCCAAAGGAGACAATATCGCAGAGGGAATCGAGTTCCATGCCAAAAGAGGAGGTGGAACCGGTCAGGCGGGCTACCCGGCCGTCGAGTGCATCAAAGACAGCTGCCACCAGGATGGCGATGGCTGCTGCCTGAAAATGACCGTTGATGGAGGCGACCATCGAATAGAAGCCGCTGAACAGACCGCAGATGGTCAGCATGCAGGGCACAAGGTATAAACGGGTGGTTGGCTGGCTGGGAGTTTCCATCAGCGTTGTTCCATACGGAGACGGATAGGCGGAGAATCAGCTTGACATTTCCTGCAGATAGCCGAGGATGCTTTCCCCGGATCTGACTTTCTCGCCCACCCGCACGGTAACATTGGCTTGCAGGGGCAGATACAGGTCCACTCGGGACCCAAAACGGATTAGACCGTAGCGTTCTCCAGCGCGTAAAACATCACCAGCCTCGGCCCGGCAGACAATACGGCGGGCAATCAGGCCGGCAACCTGGACCAGGGCGTAGCGCTGGCCTTCGGGAGCAGTTATGGTGAGGGCACAGTATTCATTGTGCAACTCAGCTTTTTCTTTGTCAGCTGCATAGAAACGGCCTGGCTGCAGATGGACGCGTTCCACTGTGCCACTGATGGGAATACGGTTGACATGCACGTTGAAGACATTCATGAAAATGGAAATTTTCTGTGCCCGCTCTCCGAGAAAGCGCGCATCTTCAACCTCCTGCACTACAATCACCTTGCCATCTGCAGGGGCAATGATCGCCCCTGGCTCCGCAGGCAATACCCTGACCGGATCACGAAAGAAATAGAGGACAAAGCCGGTGAGCACAAGAAAAATAAGCGCCGGCCAGATAAGGCCCAGCAGGGCAAAAATCAAGGCGCACAGGGCGGCAAATGCAATAAAGGGTGCGCCTTCCTGCGCCACGGGAGATGTGATTTGCTGCATAGTGCTTGTCACTGAGTTGAGAAAAAAGAGGGAGCAGAGCCTTATTTTTTGGGTGCCCGTTTCATGGCGATCTTGCCGGTGCGCACAATCTCCTTGATGCCAATGGGGCGGAGGATGTCCAGTACGGCATCGATCTTTGATTCTGGGCCGGTAATTTCCAGGGCATAGGAGTTGGGGCTCACATCCACCACCTTGCCACGGAAAATATCAATGATCCGTAAAACCTCGGCCCGGCTCTGGCCATCTGCCTTCACCCGAATCAGCACCATCTCCCGCTCCACATATTCACCCTCACTGATATCACTCAAGGTGACCACATCAATGAGTTTGTGCAGCTGTTTGGTAATTTGTTCGATGATCGCGGCATCTCCCTTGGTCACCAGGGTCAGGCAGGAGAGTTCCGGATCCAGGGTTTCCGCCACGCACAGGCTTTCAATGTTGAAGTTGCGGCCGCTGAACAGCCCGGTAACCCGGGAAAGGGCGCCTGGCTTGTTGCGCAACAGGATGGTGAGGGTGTGCTTCATTGTTTGTATCCTTGGCTGGTCTGTGCAGGCGGCAAGGCCGTCCTGGAAGGGTTTATGTCAGTTTTTTGTCTATTCATACAAGCCGAATCCGGCACCTGCCTGATTGACATACTACACCAACAGCATTTCAGTGGTGGCTTTGCCCGCCGGGACCATGGGGAAAACCCTCTCTTCACGGCTGATGACAAAATCCATGATCACCACATTGTCCGTGGCCAGGGCTTCTTTGATAACTGGCACCACCTCGGCCTTGGTTTTGGCTCGCAAGCCCACAGCCTGATAGGCGGATGCCAGGGTGACGAAATCAGGGGAGAAGTCCATGGTGGTGGCAGCATAGTGGCGCTTGTAGAATAGCTCCTGCCACTGCCGCACCATACCCAAAAAACTGTTGTTAAGGATGGCCACCTTTACCGGTGCACCGCTTTCCTTGGCGGTGGCCAGCTCCTGGATGTTCATCTGAATGGAACCATCCCCGGCAATATCGATTACGGTTGCTTCGGGGAAGGCCAGCTGCGCGCCAATGGCTGCGGGCAGGCCGTAGCCCATGGTGCCCAAACCGCCGGAGGTCAGCAGACGTCTGGGATGATCGAAGCGGTAGAATTGGGCGGCCCACATTTGGTTCTGACCCACCTCGGTGGTGATGATGGCCTGGCCATTCGTCAATTCCTGCAATTTTTCGATAACGTACTGCGGTTTGATAACTTCCTCGTCATCAATGTAGCCCAACGGGTAGGCCTGCTGCCATTCGCGCACCTGGGCCAGCCAGGGCCCGAGTTGTTCGTGCATGGCGCTTTCGCTAAAATCCTGCAGGTTGTTAAACCAGTTGTTGATGGCTGCCAGTGCCAGCTTACAGTCGGCAACAATGGGAATGTCAACGCTGACGTTTTTACTGATGGACGAAGGATCAATGTCGATATGGATGATCTTGGCTTCCGGGGCAAAGGCATCCAGCCGGCCGGTGACCCGGTCGTCAAAGCGGGAACCTACGGCGATGAGCAGATCGCTTTTGGCCACTGCCATGTTGGCAGCATAGGTGCCGTGCATGCCCAGCATGCCCAGGGAAAGGGGGTCGGTGCCGGGAAAGCCGCCCAAACCCATGAGCGTCATGGTGACCGGAATGCTAAGACGGCGTGCGAGCCAGGTCACCTCTTCGTTACTATTCGAGAGGATAACCCCGCCCCCCACATAGAGCACAGGCCTTTTTGCCTGGAGTATGGCGCGGCAGGCCCTTTCCACCTGGCGTGGGTGGGGTGTGGTGTTGGGTTGATAAGTCGGCATCTTGACCGGTTTTTTCTCGGGATAGTCGATGGTGGCAGCAATAATGTCCTTGGGCAAATCGACCAGTACAGGCCCGGGACGACCGGCAGCAGCCAGGTAAAAGGCTTCGCGCAGGGTGGGCACCAGATCCTTGGGATCGTTCACCAGGTAATTATGCTTGGTGCAGGGTCGGGTGATGCCCACGATATCCACCTCTTGGAAGGCGTCATTACCGATCAGTGCCCTGGGCACCTGGCCAGTCAGCACCACCACGGGAATAGAGTCACTATAGGCCGTGGCAATAGCGGTGACCCCATTGGTGGCACCGGGGCCGGAGGTGAGCAGGGCCACTCCCACCTTGCCGCTGGCGCGGGCGTAGCCATCGGCGGCATGTACCGCTCCCTGCTCGTGCCGCACCAGGATATGGCGAATGGGGCTTTTCAACAGTTCATCGTAAAGCTCAATCACTGCGCCGCCGGGATAGCCAAAAATGAGGTCAACACCTTCTTCCTGCAAACATTTGATAATGGCCTCTGCTCCTGTGATCTTGCTCATGACGTGTCCTGGTTTTCTGGGGAGGTGGGTCAAGAAAAAGGAGCTGCACATGGACAACTCCTGTGAATCTGTATAAAAAAGTAGAGACTATTATATGTATGCGTCTGAGAGCTGCCTGTCAAGCAGAAGTCGCGCAGTATAGGGGCTGCTCTGCAGCATATCGTAAAATCAGAAGGGTAGGGCTGGGCTTGTGTCTGTTGCGATACGTTCGTGCCAGTCTTTTTGGAATTCTGAATGCTGTCAACCGCAGGGATGCAGGGGCCTGTGTGTGCGGAGGGTGGGGAGAAATTTATGGTTTTAAGCCTGCCAGGTTTTACGCTGCCAGGAGGGGATAGCGGACCAGGCAACAAAGCGCTTAACCATCTTTTTCCGCAAAAAGGGCCAGGGCATCCGGGTAGATGTTTTGTTGCAGCCGTGCTGGAAAATGTTTGTCCAGTTCGGCTGCAACCAACTCCTGTTTTTTCTTGTTGTGCAGGCCCCAAATAAAAAAACCCGTGCATGCCTTGTTCAAAGTGGCCGGCACGGGTTTTTTCCGCTGAAGCGCACATTTTTTACTACATTACCTTGTGTCGCTAGCCTGGAAAGATGGCACAGGCGTTTTCACCCTCGCCAAGCTTGGTGTAAATGGCATTCATGGCCTGGACTTCGGTGGCAAAGATGTTCTGCTCCCCGCCGATATAGCCAAACAGACCCGTGGCCCGCATCACATCCAAGACCTGTTTCTTCAAGCCAGAGAAAACTACCTCCACCCCTGACTGCTGTAACTGGCTGACTATGTTGTGGACCATTTCCTCACCCGAGGAATCGATGAAGCTGATCGCATCGCCCACCACCAAGAGATATTTGATTTCAGGGTGATCTGCCACAGCCTCCAGTACCGCGTCCTGAAAATGGGCAACATTGGCAAAATAGAGCGCACCATCAAAACGAATGGCCACCACCTTAGTGGAAATAACCAGATACGGGTTGTTTTTAATATCCCGAAAACTGCCGTCTTCATGGCGGCCAAGAATGGCCACCCTGGGCGCCATGGTGCGGTAGAGGATGTGGCCGATGGCCAAGAGGGCACCAATGATGATCCCTTTATCGAGATGGGGAGCTGCCAGCATGGTGATGACAAAAGTGGCCACGGCAATAAAGCCATCAGCCCGGCTGGCCTTCCAGACCTGCACAAATGCCTTGGGTGTTATCAGGCTGACCACGGCAAAGGCAATGATCACCGCCAGCACCGCCTTGGGCAGATGATAGATAAGTGGGGTAAGGAAGAGCAGGGTTATGGCGATAAAGAAACCGTTAAACACCATGGCTAGGCCGGTTTTCGCTCCGGACTGCAGGTTGATGGCCGAACCGGTGAAGGAGCCGGCAGCCGGATAGGCTTGAAAAAAAGAGCCGCCTATGTTGGCCAGGCCTTGCCCGATCAGTTCCTGGTTCGGGTCAATGCGCTGCTTGGTAGTAGCGGCCATGGCCTTGGCCATGGATATGGACTCCATGAAGGCCACCAGGGCTAGAACCAGGGCGGCACTCATCAACTGCAGGATGCCGCCTATGGTGATCGCGGGTATTTGGAATGAAGGCAGGCCTGCAGGCACAGCGCCCACCACTTCGCCACCGCCACTTAGATGCACTTGTCCCTGGCTGACTTTGCTGATATGCCACAGGCGGCCGTCGGTCTCGATACCCGCGGGCAGAGCATCCCACTGGTAGTATTGACCTTCTCCCTGCCCAGAAGATGCGCGTACAAAATAAATTTTGCGGAGGGTGTGCATACTGGCACGACTGTCTTTTTCGGCTGCCTCACTTTCGATATTTAGTAAATTGATGCGAAACTGCAACTCTGCGATGGCACGGGAATCTTTTTCTTTTTCTGCCTGGCGCAGCTTTGCTCCAAGACTGGTAATCCTGCTGTCCAGCGCTTCCATGCGGCGGGAGGAGGCAGCATGCTTTTCGATGATCTCCCGGGCAACCGGTGTGGCCACATCGTTGATCTGGCTTGTGGTCTTATTCTCAAAGCCAATGAGCATGCTGGTCAGGGTAGTTACTGCTACTACGACCAGCACACCAGACTTGGAAAGAAAACGAATCTTTCGTACTCCAAGCAGCAAGACCACGGTAAACACCGACATGGCCAGCGTGGGCAGATGGGCCAGGGGCAGGTAGCCCAGCATCTCCCAGACATCCTTCAGAAAAAAATCGCTGCGGCCCTTGGGAATGCCGAGGAGCATGTCCAGCTGGGACAGCCCGATGATCAGGGCAGCTGCATTCATGAAACCAAGAATGACCGGATGGGAGACAAAGTTGACTGCGTTCCCCAGTTTGACCAGGCCAAGGCCTAGTTGAATGCAGCCTGCCATGAGGGTGAGCAGCAGGACCAGGCCGATATAATCCCCAGAACCAGGCGCTGCCAGCGGGGTGATAGCCGCAGCAGTCATCAGGGAGAGAATGGCCACCGGGCCGGTGGCCAACTGCCGTGACGAACCCCACAGGGCGCCAACAATTGCCGGAACCAACGCAGTGTACAGGCCGAATTGCAGGGGCAGGCCAGCCAACTGTGCATAGGCCATGGCTTTGGGCACCAGCACTAGGGCACCGGTAATGCCGGCAACAAGGTCTGCACGCAGAATCAGCGGTGAGATGGGAAGCCAGGCCAGGAATGGAAACAGACGCAGAATGAATTTATTGGTCATGACGCGGAATTGGTAGAAGCGGAAGATGGGTCATCGCTGTCTGGCTGCGCGGTAACCACTAAAACCGCGCAATGTGCCTGGCCAATAATATTTTCGGTGATGTGGCCAAGCAGTAACTTGCTCAGGCTGGTCTTGCCGGGACCGCCCAAGATAATCATATTAGCCTGCTGCTCCTGCGCTACTGCCACAATGGCCTGCGCCGATTCACCCGTAACAACCAGGGGCTCGCAGGCAGTGATCTGGCCTTCTAGGCGTGCCTGCTCACAAAACGCCTGTACCAGTTCCTCAGCGTCTTGCCGCTCCTCTTCCCGCTGGAGCACAGTCATTATGGTCATCTTCTGGAAGGTCTTGCTCTGGCGGCTCAAACGGATGGCGGCTCGTACTGCTTGTCTGCTGTTTGCAGTATCGTTTACCCCTACCAGCACATGGGCGCCAGTTAAGGAAGCCTCTTTGGGAACGACCAGAACCTGTGGAAACCCTTGGGTAATCACCTTGGAAGTGATCTTTCCCACCAGGCGCGACAAATGGCCAGCTTTGCCGTGCCGCCCCATGAGGATCATATCTGCTCCCCTCAGGCGAGCCTGCTCGACCACGGCCTTTTCTGGACTGCTGGAACCGACCACCACTATTTCAAGGTCTGCGTTGCTTGCCTGGGCCATGGCCCTGATGTGCTCAAAGTAGGGGGCCAATGCCTCCTGGCCTTGGCGAAGGGCAAAATTCGCTGAACGCAGGGATTCGCTTTCGGTTGGTACTATATGCAGGACGATCAGCTTGGCCAGGCAGGTTTGGCTGAAGAAAAAAGCCTCCTGCATGGCACCTTTGCTGAATTGGGAGCCATCGGTGGCGAGCAACAAGGTTTTGACCTCGCCGAGTAAGGTATCGGAAACACATTCCATGGCCACTCCTTGTAAAAGTTGACAATTTCCAGCTGACATTTGCAATCATACCACTGAAAAAACGACAAAACAAGCACCCAGCGTGGGATATCCCAAAGCGGGGAGGAATCTGTTCTATCGTAGCGAGGTTGCTGGAGGAAGGAAGACCACAAGTAAAAAAGCCCGTACAGGCAAGACCTGTGCGAGCTTTTCCATAGGGTATAGTAGCTGTCTGTTTTGTTTTTTCCCTGTCAGCAGAAAGCAGCGTATCTATTTTGTAGAATCAACTGAAAATCTGCTCGCTCTCCTGGCGGTGCAGATCTGCCAATGCCTTGTCCATGCGCGCAAGCACATCCAGAAAGTCGGTGGTATCCCCCTGCATCTGTGGCACCAGGGCCTTGCCAAAGGCAAGTTCGGCCCGGGTCAGTTGCGTGCTGCAGAGCAGGTAGGAGGTTTTATCCCGATAGCCGTTTCTGACCAGGGTTGCATGGTCTGTTCCCTTTGCGGACAAAAGAGCGAGGTAGTGTTCGCTGAGGAGTTGCATCCATTCCTGGTACAGTGGTTTTGTTTCCTCTGGAATGTTGTTGTCCACTGCTGCCAAAAGGGGGGTGATGTCCACCTGCTTGCCGCTCTCTTCAGCAATTGCAGCCGCCTCCAGTGCCCGGCGACGGGAGATGAGGTAATGGCGTGAGAAATCCTTCAGGCCATTGGCATATTGCTTGAGTTTCCAGGCGTAAAAAACAAAAAAGATCGGGATAAGGACCATCCAGATCGGTGGGGTTGGTTTGTCCAGCACTACCAGGGCCAGGCGCTTGGCCAATGCCTCTTCGTGGGCCAGAATTTGCTCATATTTTTTTGCTGCGGTTTGTGAATCCATGAAAACTCCTCTTTCTTGCCTGCGGTTGTCCAAGTTGGTTGATCAGCGGTACTGGTCGGCCTGCACATCGAGCCGGGAGAGAATTTTTTGCAGGGCTACACGAGACAGGCCAGAAATGCGTGCAGCCTCAGAGATGTTGCCATGGGTTTCACTGAGCAGCTTTTTGACATAGCTCCTGGTGAAGGTGTCGATGACCTGGGCCTTGGCCTTTTTGTAGTCAAGTGAGAACTGCCCGATACCTTCGCTGCCCAGGGGGTGGGAGCTGACTGCCTCGGGATGTTCGGTGATAACCATGGCTACGAGATCCATGTCGATTCGGTTTTCGTTGCAGAAGACCGACAGGCGCCGCATAATGTTCTGCAGTTCTCGCACGTTGCCCGGCCAGGGGCGCTGGCTCAACCACTGCAAAACTTCCGGACTTATTTCCTTTTCCGCCTCCTCCCCGCTTTCACGGCAGGCGCAGCGCAGCATGTGCGTGGCCAGCAGGGGAACATCTTCAAGGCGTTCCCTAAGGGGCGGCATGGTCAGGGAAAGAACGTTCAAACGGTAGAACAGGTCTTCGCGAAAGGAGCGTTCCTGCAGGGCCGCAACCAGGTCTCGATTGGTTGAGGCGATGACGCGGACATCAACCTGTATCGATTTGTTGGCGCCAATGGGACGCACCTCACCACTTTGCAGGCAGCGCAGAAGCTTGGCCTGAACCGGCAGGCCGATGTCGCCGATCTCGTCCAGGTGCAGGGTGCCGCCGTCGGCTGCGGCAAAGAGGCCCTTGTGGTCCCGGTCTGCGCCGGTAAAGGCTCCCCGTACATACCCGAACAGCTCGCTCTCCAGGAGATTTTCCGGAATAGAGGGGCAGTCAACGGTGACAAAGGGTTTTGTAGCGCGCGGTCCGGAGCGATGAATCAACTTGGCGGCCAGTTCCTTACCTGTACCGGATTCGCCGTTGATCAGCACCGTGTACTCCGATTGTGCGATGGCTGCGATGGTTTTGCGCACCCGTTGGATTTCCCTGCCAGTGCCCACCAACTCGTCTTGAGTACCCTGGCGGATAACGATCTGCCTAAGCCGGTTGTTTTCTTCGAGCAGCCGGGCCCGTTCCAGGCCTTTGCGGATAACCCGAAAAAGCAGGCTGGGTTCAACTGGCTTGGTCAAAAAGTCGTAGGCTCCGGCCTGGAGGGCCTGCACAGCCAGCTCAATGGTACCAAAACCGCTGAGGACAACGATACTGAGGCCGGGCTGTGCCTGCAGGGCTTCACTGATCAGTTGCATGCCGCTCATCTCCGGCATGCGCAGGTCGGTGATCAAGAGCTGGGGCTGACTTTTGGCCAGTATGGCCAGGGCTTTGCGGCCACTGTCTACGGTAACTGTTTGTAATTCAGGAAAATTACCCTGGATGAGCCGAGACAGGCCGCGGGAGAAATCCTGCTCATCATCGACAATGAGCAGGATCGGCTCTTCTGGAGCATGGTTGCTGATGGTTTGTTGATCGAGCATCAGGAGCAGTCCTGTTGAACGCGGGGCAGAATAATGGTGAAGCAGGCGCCGCCCAGCTCTTTGGATCGCCCGATTTCAATGCTTCCTCCCACATCGTTGACAATACCATAGCTGATGGTCAGGCCAAGGCCAGTTCCGGCCCCGATATCCTTGGTGGTGAAAAAGGGATCAAAGAGCTGGGGTGCATCAGCGCCGGGAATGCCGGGGCCATTGTCGGCAACCTCGATGGCAATCATTGTATTTTCGTTGGCTGCAACCGTGATGATGATCTCGCCTGTCTCCTCGCTGACCGCGTCAAGGGCGTTGATGATCAGGTTGCTCAGAACCTGCTCCAGCTCGCCGATGCCAAGGCGCACCAGCAGGTCTGGCTGCCGGCGCAGCACAGTCATGCGCACTCCCTTTTGTGCTGCCTGCACAGAAAACACCTCACTGAGCGATTGCGCGACCTGGCCCGCGTCGGCAACACCAGAGCCGGCTGCCTTTGGCCGGGCAAAGTTGAGCAAATCGCGCAGGACCCGCTGGGCCTGATGGGTGTGGCGTTCGATAACGTTGAGGTCATCGAGCTGCTGCGGGTCGCTGATGGCCTGTCGCAACAGGTCGGTATAGCAGCGGATGACCCCGAGCGGATTGTTGATCTCGTGGGCCAGACCAGCGGTGAACCTGCCCACGCTGGCCAACTTTTCCGTGCGCAGCATTTGTGATTGCAGGTGCCGTTCCATGGTGGTTTCCCGCAGGAACACTACCACATGGGCCACTGTTCCGGATTGATCCCGCACAGGGTACAGGGAGATGGAAAATGAGCGCCTGTTGAGCAGACTGAGTTCGCGGAAATCGGCAATGCCGCTTGCTCTCACGTAGCGAAGCGGGCACAGGCCAGAGCTGAGATTGAAAAAGGGAGCCAGAATGTTGCCGTCGCTGCGTGTGCCGCTGCTCAGTTCGCTGGTGAGTTTTTTTGCCGCCAAATTGACGGTAAGGGCGGAACAGGCGCTGTCCATGAGGACGAGTGGATCGGAGATGCCCTCGACAATGGTTTCTAAAATGTTCATCTGTCTGGCCAGGCTATCCAGGGCAGAGATGTTTTCAGCAACAATGCCCAGTTGCCGTCCCAGGGCCTGCAAGAGCTTGAGATCATGCTCCACAGCTTTTTCTTCGTTTGGCCAGTCGAGGAAAAGCAGCCCTTCCGCATAACCGGCACTGGAGCCCACCGGAATCAAGACCGTGGCGCCTTGGCGACGAGCTACACCACTGGTGAGGATTTCGACGAAATCTTCATTTTTTGGGGGAAGTTCGCTGCCTTTCGGCCAAACATAGGCATCTGTGGAAGCCATGGTGCAGAGATAGGCGATACGCTGGGCGCCAAAACGCTGGCATACCTGGGGCAAGGTCCGGCGCCAGAGCTCCGAGCGGGACCGGCTTTTTGCCATATCCTGCAGCAGGGAAACAAAGAGTTGTACATCAGCCCGGCGGGCCTCGGTCTCCCGGAAAAGCGCGGCTGTTCGTTCTTCCACCATGCGACGCAGGTTGTCGGCATAATCCTGCAATTGTCGGCGCGCTTCAAAAAGATGCTCACCCATGGTCTCGATACCGCCGACCAGTTTGCTGATTTCGTCTTGCTCTTCGAATTGCTGCAGGGCAGCGCGTTCTTCCCCGCTGGCGTGCCTGTGAAAGACCTCGCTCAAGTGGCTAAGATTCTTGACCACCAGGACGCGGAACAAAACATGGGTGGCAAAGAAAATAAGCAGAACAATGGAGGCAAAAAAGGCGAAATAGGTGAGCATGGATTGCCGCACCCCACCGACAGTTTGTGCCATCGAAGTGGCGACGAAATCCAGCCCGGCGATGCTGTTGAGTTGTTTACCAAAGCCCCGCATGCCGTAGATTTTGAGTAGATCCGGAGGCGCATCCTCTGCTTTGCCGTGGCAGTAGAGGCATGACTGTTCAAAGCGAACGGGCCGTGCCATGATGTAGTGACGGTCACCCCGGATGGACTGGTAGCCTTGCCAGATTTGCTGTGAGGGATTTTCTTGGAAGTAGCTGATCAACTGCTGTTCCAGCTCGTTCGCTTCATAATCCGGATTGCGGGCGCCGAGGGCAACACGGCGGAACAGACTACCATGGTTCGGAGCCGAGAAGGGAGACATAATTTCCCGGGAAATATAGGAAGAGGACATGGCCTCGATGATGAACGTGGTGGGGAAACGTTCGTACATGGCAGGGCGCAGTGTTTTGCGCACATACTGCTGGATGCCTTCCAGGTGGGTAAAAAAAAGGCGGGCCTTGTCTTCCACCTCGTGCTCCAGGGCATTGCGCAAATGAAAATAGGAGACGACCGAGAAGATCGAGCCGAGCACCAAGGCAGCCAAACACAGACCAATGAAGAACCTAGTCTGCAGACTGTGTGGTTTGGGGATGTGCATGGCGCGTCAGGGGCGTAGGCGCAGCGCGGCGACAGCACTTTGCCGGTGTTTGTAAGCGTCTGTTATTGTTTGCTATCCTGTTGATTTGTTATCTTTTTAGGCATTTTTTGCAATGCAGGAACGGATGGCAAGCCTCTGTTCACCGGGAATCCAGGGCTGTTCGCAGGTAGTTCTCCGACTCGGCTACCTGAGAAACATCGGTATAGTAGTACCGGCTGGGATCGATACCCTGATCTTCCAGGAGCACAGACATGCGGTGCAGAATATCGACCGAGTTGGTCAGCCAGGGCAGTGCTCCGTAAATTACGGCAAAGGTAACCAGAAGGGCAAGAACAAAGGAGCCCAGGCGTCGGGTCAAACCAAAGGATATATTCATGGCATTTTAATGGAACCGGGGGAGGTGGTCCTCCCCCGGCGACAAAGTTGTTGCACGTGTTTCACTTAGATCGATGCGGTGATTTCCGGAAACACTATGTAGAACATGAGGTAGGCCATGCACAGGGTCAGGATGAGGTTGAAACTCTGACCACATACGTACAGGATAACCGGTTTGCCTCCCTTGAAGTAGACTGCCAGTTCACGGAAGTTGGTGGACAGGCCGATGGCGGCAAAGGAGATGGCAAAGAACCAGTCGCGCAGCAGACGAGTACCGCCACGCACAGCACCGTGCTCGACCATGGCAGAACTCATTTCCTTACTCAAGCTGGCATCCAGGATGGAGAAAAGGATCGAGG